>CABUXM010000037.1 GCA_902495545.1 uncultured Collinsella sp.
CAAGGTGCACGCCCCGCGGCTCATCCGGTCCGACCGGGCCGCGCGGCAAGGAGATATATTGCCAGACCGGAGGGGCCCCGTGGGCGGGAATCTGGGCGTACACATTTCCTACACATCTTTGAATCCGACTAACGTTTGCCAGCCGTTACCTACCGCTCGCCGAGCATCTCTTTATATAAGGCAGTCTCATGGTTAAAGCGGATACGTCCCCCTAGCTAAAGCACAGCCAGCATCGAGCAACTCATCACGTTCTTCCACCGAGAACCCCTCGGCGTAGACGCGCACCACTGGTTCGGTCCCGCTAGGACGGACCAGCAGCCACGTGTCATCCTCGAATGCCAAACGCAAGCCATCCATATGACTAACGTTTTGCGGCACCTTGCCACAAATCGACTTGGGGTTTACGCCCGGCAGCAGGGTTCGTAACGTTTCGGCATCTTCGGCCTCAAGGCGCAAATCGCGTCGACCGTAACTCGTCTTACCAAAACTGTCCTCGAGTTGGTCGACCAGAACGCCCAAAGGCGCGTCCGTCTTTGCCATAAGCTCACACAGAATCAGACAGGCGAGGATTCCATCGCGCTCGGGCATATGCGCGGCGATGCCGATACCACCGGCTTCTTCGCCGCCTATGAGGACGCCGCCCTTCTTCATCTCTGCCGCTATATATTTGAAACCGACCGGTTTGACGGTCACGCGGCAGCCAAGCGCCTCGGCAATGCGACGCACGAGCGTCGAGCATGAAAGATTGACGACGACGCGCCCCTCCAAATTACGAAATTGAACCAAGTCGCCCAAAACGAGCGCCATGATCTGATGCGGATGTATATATCTGCCGCGCTCGTCAACCGCACCGATACGGTCGGCGTCGCCGTCGGTCACCAGGCCAGCGCAAGCTCCGTCATCGATAACCGTGCGCTCGCAAGCGTCCACCCAAGGCTCAACGGGGTCGGGGCAGATATCTTCTTGGTCAGACGCCTGCCCGGCGTGAATCTCGTGCACCTCAGCGCCAAGCTCGCGCAGCAAGTCGGCTAGATAACCCTGGGCTGCGCCGCCCATGGGATCGACAACCACGCGCAGGTGCGCGTCGCGGATGGCTTCGGCATCGACAAACGATGCCACCGCCTGCATATAGTCAGGAATGATATCCGCGGTGCGGTATTGCCCCTCGATCCCCATTGGCTCGGGAGCCATGGTCTCTTCGAGCTCTTCGATGACATCCTGGTTGGCGGTCGAGCCGTCACCCATGCGAATCTTGAGGCACAGATAACCCTGCGGATGATGGGACCCCGTCACCATGAGCGCGCCGCACGCCTCACCGTCATAAGCCGCCGCCCACGTAAGGGCAGGGGTCGGAACAGGTCGCGAAGCGAGCACGGCGTCCAGCCCGTGCGCTGCTAGCACGCCCGCCGCAAGCTCAGCGAACTCGCTCGCCAGGGGCCGGGTGTCGAACCCTATATATACCGTTTTGCCCGGATTGGTCTTTTGCCACAACTCGCCGACGGCATCGGCGATACGGGCAACGTTATCGGCAGTGAAGTCCTCATCGACGCGAGCGCGCCAACCGTCAGTTCCAAAATGAATTATCGCGCACACGCGCAGACACCTCACAGTGTTTGGATCATGGTACGCGTGAGGTATACCCGCAACACGCACTCGGCAACCTGCCGGCACCAGCATTCACCATTTGGGCAAATGCTGCCGAGGACATGCAAGCAATAAAAAAACCGCCCCGTATGGAGCGGTTTTGCCCTTTATATATCGAGCGCCTCGGCCATCGCTGCCGTAGTGATTGCCGTGGTTCCACAGCAACTGCCCACCATTGCGGCACCGGCATGTCTCCATTCGATGCATGCGCGCGCGAAAGCTTCGGGGTTCTCGTGCCATACGGGGCCATCCTGAGTCTGGACCGGATCGCCTACGTTGGGACGCACCGTGACGGGAGTAGTCGCCGATGCAACCATCCTGGGCACCGCCGCGTTCGCGGCCGCAAGCGAACAGCAATTAACACCAACCGAATTTGCGCCGTGTTTTTCGGCGTACAAAACGGCTGCCTCGATGTTGAGGCCATCGCCCAGCAGGTCGCCTTTATCGTCAACGACAAAACTCACCAGAACAGGCATGCCGTCGGCGGCATCTCGGGCGCCGGCAAGCATGGGCTGCAGATTACGGATAGACGTCACCGTCTCGATCAGCAGACCGTCAACACCAGCATTGAGCAAGGCGTGCGCCTGTTCGCGCGCAATGCCGCGGATTTCACGATACTCGACAGAGTCCTCGGCAAACCACTCAATACCGATCGGGCCCATCGAGCCCAGCAGCAGCTGAGGGTGCGCCTGGCGGGCATCGTCGACGGCCCCGCGATTGACCTCCGCCACGGACGGCGCAATCTGGTCGTGCTTGAGGGCATAGCTCGATGCCTGAAAGGTATTGGTAATGAGCACCTGCGCGCCGGCGGCGACATACAAGCGATGGATACGAGAAACGGTCTGCGGCTCTGCCAGATTCCAAAACGCCGGTGGAATGTCGGCGGCATCGTACTCACTCAACAAAACACTGCCCATGGGGCCCTGCGCCAACAAGGTCTCGCTCGACAAGCGGCGCGTAAGTTCCTCGGCACCAAAGCGGTTGTAATAACTCGTATCCATATATATCCCGCTATTCCTCGACGCTGATTCCCTGCTTTTCGAGATAGGCGAGCCAGCGGCTCATCGTGTCCTCGGATAGCGCATGCTCCATCATGCAGGCCTCGGAATCGGCTCGCTCAAATTCGACACCGAGCTCCTGAACCAAAAACGTGCGGATGAGGCGATGACGGTACCAGATAGCCGTGCCAACCTCGCGGCCGCGATCGGTCAGGATCACCTTGCCGTAGTGCGATTGCTCGACAAGCTCGGATGCCTTGAGAGCCGAAACCGCTTTATTGACCGATGCCTTGGAGACGCCAAGGCGCTGCGCGATGTCGACCGATCGAACGCCGTTGGTTTCCCCCTCTTCGCTTTCAATGCGAACCATGCACTCCAAGTAGTCTTCGTTCGCCACCGTCAGATGCAGTTCGCGCGAGCTATTTGTCGTATCCATGATCTTCCGTCCCTTCTGCATTCAATGGCTGATTCTACCCCATCCAAGCGTCGCGGTATGCCGTGGCATACCGTGCTAGAGTTCTTGTTGCACACGACGACCAAGATTGGAGCGGTCTTTATGGAAAACACCACCACGAACCCCGATGTCCTCGAGCGCTTTTTGCGCTACGTCCAGATCAACACGCAGTCCGAGGATGCAAACTGCGACCAGGTACCCTCGAGCGCCGTTCAGTTTGACCTTGCCAACGTGCTGGCTGAAGAGCTGCGCGAGCTTGGTGCGGAAGATGCCCACGTGACCGAGCACGCCTATGTCTGCGCGCATATCCCCGCAAGTGCGGGCGCTGAGGACAAGCCCGCCCTGGGCCTGATCGCCCATCTCGACACCACCGAAGTTGCACCGGGTGCCGGCGTGAAACCGCACATCGTACACTACGAAGGCGGCGACCTGGTCTGCGGCACGGTTGACGGTAAGCCCGTTGCCATGAGTACCGCCAAGCTTCCCGCCCTGAACGACCTCGCAGGTGAGGACCTGGTCTGCAGCGATGGCACCACGCTGCTGGGCGCGGACGACAAGGCAGGCGTCGCCGAGATCATGTCGCTTGTCGCGCGTATCGCTCAGGACCCTTCTCTGCCCCATCCCGCACTCGGCATTTGCTTCTGCCCTGACGAGGAGATCGGCCACGGAGCCGAGCTGTTGGATATCGATACCTTTGGCTGCAAGTACGCCTACACGGTCGACGGCGGCCCCATCGGCGAGCTGGAGTGGGAATGCTTTAACGCCGCCGAGGCGACCGTCTGCTTTGAGGGCCAGTCCATCCACCCGGGCGACGCCAAGGGCCGTATGGTCAACGCAGGCAATCTGTTCTGCGACTTCAACGCACTGCTCCCCTACGTCCAGCGCCCGGAGTATACGGAAGGCTACGAGGGCTTTTATCACCTTGAGGGTGTATCTGCGACCGTCGATCACGCCACAGCGCGCTATATCGTCCGCGACCATGACGCCGCCAAGTTCCAGCAGAAACTCGACCTTATTGATGCCGCTGCCTCGATGCTCAACCAGCGTCTGGGTGAGGAGCGCGTGACGGTCGAGATTAAGCAGCAGTATCGAAATATGGCCGAGATCGTTCGTGACTATCCCGAGCTTATTGATGTTGCCAAGGAAGCCTACCTTGCCTGCGGCGTTGAGCCCCAAGTGCTGCCAATTCGTGGCGGCACCGACGGCGCCCAGCTGTCGTTCCGCGGTCTGCCCTGCCCCAACCTTTCCACCGGCGGCTATTGCTACCACGGCGTCAACGAGTTCGTCCCGGTCAGTTCGCTCGTCAAGATGACCGACGTCCTGCAGGAGCTCGTCGCCCGCTTTGCATAAGCCTGGCTGCATAAGCCCAAAAGACGAATCGCCCCGTCCTCAACCGAGAACGGGGCGATTTTTTTGCTGCAACGAGAACAGGTTGACGCACGCCAGCCTCTTAACGCAAGGAGTGTCCCAAACTGCCGGCACATAAGGAACGTCCCCAAGTGCCAAGTGGACTACCCAACTGCAAGTGACGACATCGCTGGTTGAATCAACGTCAGCGAGCGACGTCCAGAGCGAACAAGTTGGCATGAAAAAGGCAGGGCATTGACCTTCTGGTCATGCCCTGCCTTTTGAATGACAAATTGTCGCCTTGGGCGGCGCGCAGCGTCGAGCCGTTACGGCGTTTGGTAAAACGCCGTAACTTAGTAGTTAGCCTCGTAGCCGTTGCCGTCGCCGGTCGGCTCTTCGTAGTAGTCCGAATCGCTCGAATCGCTTGAGTCATCGGGATCGTCAGAGCTGACCGATGAGGTTGCGGTACCGTTTGCGTAGTCGTCAGACGTGTTGTTGTTCAGGTCGCCAATCGTAGAGCTGGAACCGTCGGAAAGACCCATGGTGTTGGGACCCTTGGGATCCTTGCCGGCATCGACGCGCTCCATCATTTCCTTGAGCTCGTCCTCGTAGACAAAGACGTAGCTCACACCGTCGATCATGGTGCTGTCGTCGGCGTACGAGGGCAGGTTGGCCGAGTAGATACCGTCGACATCCATACCGCGCATGGCGTTGACCGTAGCCACGATATCCTGAACGCTCATATCGGTTACAAGCATATCGGACAGCGAATTAACCAGGCCAAAGATCTTCGTGGCATCGAAGTTATTGAGAATCTGGTTGGCAAGGGCGCCAAGCACCTGACGCTGGTGGCGCATGCGCGTGTAATCGCCGTCGGCATAGGTGTAGCGGCAGCGGGCATAGGTAAGGGCGGTGGCACCGTCCATATGCTGCTGGCCAGCGGTAATCTTGATATCCAGGTGCTCGGGGTCGTCAACATCATCGGTTGCGTTAATGTCGATACCGCCAACCGAATCAATCAGCGCCTGCATACCGTCGAAGCTGACCTCGGCATAGTGGGAAATCTGAACACCGCACAGCTCGTTGACCGCCTCGACCATGGCCTCGGCACCGCCAACGGTATGGCAGGCGTTGATCTTCATGGTCTCGCCCTTGTACTCGACCTTGGTGTCGCGCGGAACGGAAATGAGCGTCGCCTGCTTTTGCGTGGGGTCGATGCGTGCCAAGATAATCGAGTCGGCACGATACGTATCCTCGCCCGGACGGCCGTCGGTGCCAAGAAGCAGCACGTAGAACGGATCCTTTGCCTCATCGGTGTCAACCAGAACCCGACGCAGATTGTCGGTAATGACATTAGAATCGCCGAGCTTGCCCATAATGGTGGCAAACCACAGGCCGGCAGCGGTAGTGGCACTCAGCAGCACGCCAAGCACGACAATGAGCGCGACGTGACGAATCGTGTGGCTACGACGACGTTGGCGAGCTCGCTCGGAATAGCGAGCCACGTTATCGCGACTGTAGATCTTGGCCTGCGCACCAGTTGAGGGTCTTCGGGTGGTGGTATCCGCGAGGGGCTTTTTATTAAACATAGGCAACCTGTATTAGTAGATGACGGGATCGGGGACGGTAGCATGCTCGACATGCGCGCCGAGCGCCTGCAGCTTTTCGACAAACTGCTCGTAGCCGCGCTTGATGTGATGGATAGCCGAAACCTCGGTCGTCCCGTCGGCGATCAAACCCGCTACGACGAGGGCCGCTCCGCCACGCAGATCGGGCGAGGTAACCTGTGCACCCGAGAAGCCCTTGACGCCATGAATCATGGCATGATGGCTCTCGATACGAATGTCGGCACCCATGCGTACCAGCTCAGAGGCAAACATAAAGCGATTCTCGAAGATGTTCTCGGTGATAACGGAGCTACCATCGGCAAGGGCGGAGAGTACCATAATCTGCGCCTGCATGTCCGTCGGGAAGCCGGGGAACGGAAGCGTCTGGATGTCGACCGGCTTGATACGCTCGGCACGGTTCACATGGACGCCATCCTCGACGCGCTCGCAGTCGATACCCATGAGCTCCATCTTCTTGAGCACCATGCCCAAGTGAATGGGGCAAAAACCCGTGACATCGACACCGCGATCGTCGGCCATCAACGCACCGGCAACGATAAAGGTACCGGCCTCGATGCGGTCGCCCACTACGCGATGGGTAACAGGATGCAGCTCTTCCACGCCCTCGATGGTCACGACAGGCGTACCGGCGCCAACAATCTTGGCGCCCATCTCGTTGAGCATGTTGGCGAGATCGACGATCTCGGGCTCGCGGGCGGCATTGTCGATAACCGTGGTGCCCTGCGCGCGCACAGAGGCCATGATGAGGTTCTCGGTCGCACCGACACTGGCGAACTCGAGCGTGACGGTGGTACCGCGCAGACCTTGGGGCGCATTAGCGTTGATGTAACCGTGGGCGGTATCGAACTCAACGCCCAGGGCCTCAAGACCAAGAATGTGCATATCGATCTTGCGAGCACCCAGGTTGCATCCGCCCGGCATGGCGATCTTGGCGCGATGGAAGCGGCCCAGCAGGGGTCCCATCACGGCTGTGGAAGCACGCATCTTGGCAACGAGCTCGTAGGGGGCCTCCCAAGAATCGACCTGAGAGGTATCAATCTCGAGCGTGTGCTCGTCGAGAACATCGATCGTAGCGCCCATGCCCTTGAGCACCTTGCCCATCACGTGAACATCGGAAATATCGGGCACGTTCTGCAGCGTCGTCTTGCCCGGCGCCAGAAGCGTTGCCGCCATGAGTTTGAGCGCGGAGTTCTTGGCACCCGAGACGGGCACGGAGCCTCCGATGGCGTGGCCACCCTCAACGCGGATAATATCCAAGGTCTACCCTTTCAAAAAGCATGCCCGGGGTGGCTGGGCCATCCCGGGCATGATGTGTTCGCAAATGGTCGAACGCTAAATCGTTTGACTATTGGGCAAGCTTGAGCTTACACCATGCGATTTCATTATAGAGGTAGGCGCGGCGTGCATCATCCTCCGACAAATTACCCAGCTTCTCTTCAAAACCTTGAATATCAGCTTTAAGCTTGTCGGCATCGACGGTCGCCAAATCGCAAGCGCGCTCGGCGAGAACGGTCACGACATCGTCCGCAACCTGGGCATAGCCGCCGGCCACGGCAAACGTGTGGTCGACAGTGCCCATGGCCTTATCGGAAACGCGAACGTAACCGCGGTCGATCGTGCAGATCTCGCTGGAGTGAGCAGGCAGAACGCCAAACTCGCCATCCGTGGACGGAATCGACACAAACGCAGCGTCGCCCTCATAGGCGCAGCTCACGGGGCACACGATGCGGATACGCATAACCTACTTCTCCCCCATCTTGCGGGCGCGCTCGCGCACGTCCTCAATCGTGGAAGCATAGCGGAAAGCCTGCTCGGGCAGGTCATCGGCCTTGCCGTCGACAATCTCGGCGAAAGAGCGGACGGTATCCTCGACGCGGACGTAGACACCGGGGTTGCCGGTGAACTTCTCCGCGACGTGGAAGGACTGCGAGAGGAACTGCTGGATCTTACGGGCACGGTTGACCGTAAGGCGCTGCTCCTCGGACAGCTCGTCCATACCCAGAATGGCGATGATGTCCTGAAGGTCGGAGTACTCCTGCAGGAGCTCCTGGACCTTGACGGCGACACGGTAGTGCTCCTCGCCGACGATCGAGGGATCGAGAGCGTCGGAGGAAGATGCGAGCGGGTCGATAGCCGGGAACAGGCCGAGCGACGAAATGCTACGCGAAAGAACCGTGGTGGCGTCGAGGTGCGTAAACGTCGTGGCAGGCGCCGGGTCGGTCAGGTCGTCTGCGGGGACGTAGACAGCCTGGACGGAGGTAATGGAGCCCGTCTTGGTCGAGGTAATGCGCTCCTGGAGGTCGCCCATCTCGGTTGCCAGCGTGGGCTGGTAACCAACGGCGGACGGCATACGGCCCAGCAGTGCGGAAACCTCGGAACCTGCCTGGGAGAAGCGGAAGATGTTGTCGATGAACAGCAGAACGTCCTGGCCGCGATCGCGGAAGTACTCAGCGGTGGTAAGGCCGGCCAGACCGATGCGCAGACGCGCTCCGGGCGGCTCGTTCATCTGACCATAGACCAAGCAGGTCTTGTCGATAACGCCAGACTCGCTCATCTCGAGGAACAGGTCGGTGCCCTCGCGGGTACGCTCGCCGACGCCGGTGAACACCGAGGTGCCGCCGTGCTCCTGGGCGAGGTTGTTGATGAGCTCCTGGATCAGAACGGTCTTGCCGACGCCGGCGCCGCCGAACAGACCTGTCTTGCCGCCGCGGATGTAGGGCTCGAGCAGGTCGACGGCCTTGATGCCGGTCTCGAAGATCTCGGTCTTGGTGGTGAGCTCGTCGAAACGGGGCGCTGCATGGTGGATGGGGTAGAACTCCTCCACCTCGGGCATGGGCTTGCCGTCGACGGGCTTGCCCATGACGTTCCAAATGCGGCCGAGCGTCTTGGGGCCGACCGGCATCTTCATGGGCTCACCGGTATCGGTGGCGATGAGGCCGCGCTGCAGGCCGTCGGTCGAGGACATGGCGACCGTGCGGACGACGCCGCCCGGAAGCTGGCTCTCGACCTCGAGGATCGTGCTCAGGTGACCGATCGGGGTCTCGGCCTCGACCGTGAGCGCGTTGTAGATCGGGGGCACCGCACCGTCAAACTTGACGTCGACGACAGGACCGATGATTCGCACGATGCGACCATCACCGGCAGTCGTCTTCTTGGTGGCTTCCTCGACCGCAAGCTTTACGGTGTTATTAGCCATTACTGTTCCTCCAATGCTGAGGCTCCGCCGACGATCTCGTTAATCTCGGTCGTGATCGAAGCCTGGCGCACGCGACTATACGTGCGGGTAAGGGTCGAGATGATCGCGGTGGCGTTTTCCGTCGCGGAGTGCATGGCCTTGCGGCGTGCACCCTGCTCGGCAGCCGCCGAATCGATCAGGGCCTGGTAGATGACCGTCAGGATATAAGACGGCACAAGCTTGCCGAGAACATGCTCGGGAGAGGGCACGAACTCGAACGTGGACGAGATGCGCTTAGGGGCGTCGGTCTCGTTCTTACGCGGACCGTGGGCCATAGCGATCATCTCGGGGTCGAGCGGCAACAGATGCTCGACGCGAAGCTCCTGATCCACGCGGTTCTTGGCGTGGTGGTAGACAAGCTCGACACGGTCAAGCTCACCGGCACGATACGCATCGCAGATATGAGAGGAGATCATGCGGGCCTGATTGAAATCGGGCTCAGAGGAGTTGCCCTCAAAGTGCATGACGACGTTTGCGCGGTCACGGAAATACGTGGCCGGCTTACGCCCGCACGCGATGATCTCGCACTCGATGCCGTCGTTCGCCCAAGAAGCGGCGAGCTTTTCGGCCGTGCGCTCCACCGTCGTATTGAAACCGCCGGCAAGGCCACGGTCCGAGGCAATAACGACAATCAGGCCATGCTTGACGCTCTCATGCTTCTGCAGCATGGGATCGGTGCCCGAACAGGAGGCGTCGCCGGCGACCGTCAACATGACGTCGGTCAGCGCCTCCTTATAGGGCTCGGCCTGCTTGGAGCGATCGAGGGCACGACGGATCTTGGCCGTAGAGACCATCTCCATCGTGCGCGTGATCTGCTTGGTCGTGGTAACCGAGGAGATTCGCTTCTTAATGTCGCGAAGGTTGGCCATGGGGCTTAGTTCTCCTCTGATCCAGAAACATCCGAATGGTGCTTGGCCATGAACTGCTGCTTGAAGTCGCCGATGACGCGCAAGAGCTCAGCCTTGGTGTCATCATCGATCTTCTTGGCGCGAACCTTGTCGAGCAGCGAGCCAAAGCCATTGTCCATGTACTCGATGAGCTCGGCACGGAAAGGCAGCACGTCGGCAATCTCCAGGTCATCCAGGAAGCCCTCGTTGCCAGCGAACAGCGTAACGATCTGCTCGCCAACCTCAAACGGCTTGTAGCGCGGCTGCTTCAGGAGCTCGGTCATGCGGGCACCATGGGTCAGCTGCTTCTGAGTAGCCTCGTCGAGGTCGGAGCCGAACTGCGTAAAGCCGGCGAGCTCCTGGTACGAAGCGAGGTCCAGACGGAGGTTACCGGCGACCTGCTTCATAGCCTTGGTCTGCGCGTCGCCACCAACGCGGGACACGGAAATGCCCACGTCGACTGCCGGGCGCTGACCCTGGAAGAAGAGCTCGGACTGCAGATAGATCTGACCATCGGTAATGGAAATGACGTTGGTCGGAATGTAGGCCGAGACGTCGCCGTCCTGGGTCTCGATGATCGGCAGTGCCGTCATGGAGCCGTAGCCGTTCTTCTTGGACATCTTGACGGCACGCTCGAGCAGACGAGAGTGCAGGTAGAAGATGTCGCCAGGATAGGCCTCGCGTCCGGGCGGACGATGCAGCGTCAGCGACATCTGACGGTAGGCCACGGCCTGCTTGGACAGGTCGTCGTAGATGACGAGCACGTGGCCGCCGGGGTTGGTCTCGCTAGCGGGCTTGCCGTCCTCGCCGTTGTACATGAAGAACTCGCCGATAGCGGCACCGGCCATAGGCGCGATGTACTGCATAGGGGCGGAATCGGCAGCGGTTGCCGAAACGATGATGGTGTAGTCGAGCGCACCGTGCTGAGCGAGGGTCTCGCGGATGTTGGCAACCGTGGAGGCCTTCTGGCCGATGGCGACATAGATGCAGACCATGCCCTTGCCGCGCTGGTTGAGGATAGCGTCGATGGCGATGGCGGTCTTACCGGTCTTACGGTCGCCAATGATGAGCTCACGCTGACCACGGCCGATAGGCACCATGGAGTCGATGGCCAACAGACCGGTCTGAACCGGCTCGCACACCGGGGTACGGTCGATAACGCCGGGGGCCTTGAACTCGATGGGGCGACGGTGCGTGGCGACGATGTCGCCCAGGCCGTCGATGGGCTGGCCGAGCGGATTGACGACGCGGCCGAGCATGGCACGGCTCACGGGGATATCCATAATGCGGCCAGTGGTGCGGCACTCGTCGCCTTCCTTGATGGAGTCGACGGCACCAAACAGAACGGCGCCGACCTCGTCGCGGTCAAGGTTCTGGGCAAGGCCGAAGACGGTCTCACCGGTATCGGAGCTCTTGAACTCCAGAAGCTCGCCTGCCATGGCGCTCTTGAGGCCGGAGACGCGCGCGATGCCGTCGCCTACCTCGTCGACCGTTGAAACCTCATGCGTATCGACCGTCGCGGAGAGGCTCGTGAGCTGCTCCTGCAGTTTCTTGGCGATATCCTGGGCATTGAGGGTTTCGGACATTAGGCTTCACCTCCGTACGAATTAGCAGAGTTTGCGAGGGTCTCCTGCGCGATGCGCAGCTGCGTCTTGACGGAAATGTCACGACGCTCGCCGCGGGCCTCGAGCACCAGGCCGCCCACGATAGACGGGTCGACCTGCTCGATAAGGAATACCTTGCGGCCGAAGTCCTGCTCGCATTTCTTAGTGATGGTTTGACGCAGCTCGTCGTCGAGCGGGATCGCCGTGGTGACGGTCACGCCCACTACATCCTCGTCTTCCTCGGCAACATACTTAAAGGCAGCTGCCACCTTGGGAAGAAGGTCGAGCTGGTCGCGCTTGGACATGGTGTCGAGCACGGCGATGATCTCGGGGCTGGCGCTAGCCAGACGCTCGATCATCTCGAGGTCCTCGAACACATGGTTCTCGGCCTTAGCGGCTTCCAGAAGGGAGCGCGCGTAGGTCTCGAGCACCTTGTCCTGATAGCGGCTAGTCGGCATTCAGGCTACCTGCTTCCTGGATGTAGCGCTCGATGAGCTTCTTCTGCTCGGCCTCGTCATCGAGTGCCTCGCCCACGATCTTGGTGGCGACGGCAACGGACAGGTCGGCGATGGAGCTCGCGGCACCGGCGTAGATGGACTTGCGCTCGTCCTCGACGGTCGTATGGGCCTTGGCGATGATCTCCTCGGCCTCCTTGTGAGCAGCCTCGATGATACGGGCGCGCTCGGACTCGGCGTCCTTACGGGCCTCGAGAACGATGTCGGCAGCCTGACGACGGGCGTCGGTGACGATCGAGTCGGACTCAGCGCGCTTGGCGATAGCCTCCTGCTTGGTCTTCTCGGCCTCGTCGAGGCTCTCCTCGATCTTCTTGCCGCGCTCCTCCATGGTTTTCATGATGCCCGGCAGGGCGACCTTGGCCAGCACGATCCAGATAATCAGGAAGGCGATAAGCGCCGGGATGAACTCCGCCATCTTAGGGATGAGGATGTCCGCACCGGCAGCGCCGTCCTCAGCGAACGCGGAAACCGGCATGAGCAGCGCGGCCGCGGACGCGGAGAGTGCGATCGCGCTCTTCTGGGATGAAAGATTCATACTTGACGCTCCGTGCTATTTAACGATCAGCGCGACAACGAAGCCGATCAGAGCCAAAGCCTCGCCGAAGGCGGAGCCCATGATGAAGACGGTGAACACGCGGCCCTGGACCTCAGGCTGACGGGCCATAGCACCCGTAGCACCCAGAGCAGACAGGCCGATAGCAAGACCAGCGCCGATAACACCGAGACCGTAACCGATAACTCCCACGATTCCTCCTTTGTCGTGCGTGTCTTATTTCACGCAGGATAACCTTTTTATAACTGCCGGACTCCATGGGTACGGGCACCGGCGGTTTAACGAATTGCCTTACCTTTAAGGCGCGAACGGAAGACTACTCCTCCTCCGCGACCTCCTCTGCCTCGGAGACATACACGGCGGTAAGAACCGTGAAGACGTAAGCCTGGATGGCGCCGACCACAAGCTCGATCGCATAGATCAGGATGAGGATGGCAAGCCAGGCAAGCGAAGGCAGGGCGCCGACGGCGTGGGCCGCGGAAACCTGCTGAAGCAGCGGCTGCATGAACATGCTCGCCATGATGGCGAACGAGCCCATGACCACGTGTCCTGCGAACATGTTGCAGAACAGACGGACGGCGAGCGTGATGAGGCGCAGGAAGGTCGAGAAAAGCTCGACGACCCACACGAGCACGTTCATCGGGAAGCTCACGCCCTGCGGGGCGAGGCTCTTGATGTAGCCAATCACGCCGTGAGCCTTGCATCCGTAGTAGATGAAGTACACGAAGGCGAAGATGGCGAGCGCGGCGGTGGAGCCGATTGCGCCGGTGCCGGGCTTCATTCCCGGGATCAGGCCGATCATGTTATTGATCAGGATGAACAGGAAAAGCGAGCACAGGAACGGGAAGTGCTTCTTCCAGTTCTCACCCACGACGCCCTTGCCGATATCGTTCTCGACGTACTCGATGATGTACTCGAAACCGTTGACGAAGAAGCCCTTGGGAACCAGGGTCTGCTTCTTCTTGAACACGGCCAGGACGATCAGGAGCACGATCGTGGAGACGATCAGCCAAAACGAGTACTGCGTGATGCCGCAGCTCAGATCGCCCACGACAGGGGTGGAGCTGAACTCGCTGACCAGATGATTAATCTCATCAGGCAGCTTTTCAAAAATTTCCACGACTTACCTTTCGACCTCATGAGGATCTCGCAGCGCCTTGGCGACGCGAACCGTGCAGGCGGCCATAAAGGCCACGAAGCCGATCGCCTCGCCCAGGAGGAACATGCGAAATGCCTCTCCGAACAACACAAACACAACCAAGGTAAAGACGAGCAGGGCGATTGCCGAGACCGCCAGACTCACCATACCCTTGAGCATGTCCGCATTCTGTTTATCGTCAAGAACCGGCTTGAGCGTAAAGACAAAGGGAAGAAAGGCGACCGCGCCCGCGATGGCGCCTGCAACGATAGCGAGCAAATCGGCTATCTGAAACATTGGCGTCCTCACTTTCCTTTTTTAACGCCTCACAGAACAGTTCCCGCCAAACATTGGTGACTATTGTACGAGCCAATCGCTAAAGTACAACCGAAAAAGCATCGGTTAATACGCACCTGTTCGTTTTCTTAAGACCTTCTTTATGCCGCAGGTACGGTAATACGTTTTTCGCGAACCCTGCAGGGCAAAACGTCCATTAACTAAAGGTGCGCACAGGCGTCTTCTACTTGCCCGCGCGCACCATTTCTTCCTATTTGCAGCCGCGGCCGTCTTAGCCCAGCGACTAGAGCGTGCCGTAGATGCGATCGCCGGCGTCGCCCAGGCCGGGAACGATGTAGGCAGCCTCGTTGAGATGGTCGTCGATAGCGCAGGTATAGATATGCACATCTGGGTCCTTCTCGGTCAGCGACTTGAGGCCCTCGGGGGCAGCGACGATGCACAGCATGCGGATGTCCTTGACACCGCGCTCGCGCAGGTAGCTGATGGCCATCTCGGCCGAACCGCCCGTGGCGAGCATGGGGTCGACGACCAGGCAGATGCGCTGGTCGATATCCTTGGGCATCTTGCAGTAATACTCATGCGGCTCATGGGTAACCTCGTCGCGTTCCATACCGATGTGGCCTACGCGAGCGGAGGGCACCAGGTCGAGAATGCCGTCGACCATGCCAAGGCCCGCACGCAGGATGGGCACGATGGCGAGTTTCTTGCCGGCGAGCTGTTTGAACGTGGCGGTAGTGATGGGGGTCTCGACCTCGACGTCTTCCATAGGCAGGTCGCGCATGGCCTCGTAGCCGTCAAAAAGCGCGAGTTCGCGCACGAGCTGGCGGAACTGGTTGGTGCCGGTGTTTTTGTCGCGCAGGATCGACAGCTTGTGCTGGACGAGCGGATGATCGACAAGCGTCACACGGGACGCATCGTAGGTGACGGTCATGGGTTGATTGCCCCTTTCGTTGCGGCCGCAAAACGGCCTTGCTGACAAGGCGCGCAGCAATGTTGCCGCCGCACGCCATGCATAAGTTTAGCGGTTTGTTGTATCGAGCAGCCCATCGCAGCCCTACTGTGCGGTACTGAGCGAGCGCTTGACTGCATCACGCCAGCCCGCAAGGTTTTGCTCGCGACGCTCGGCGGACATATGGGGAAGGAAGGTCCTAACGATCTGGGCATTTTGCTCCAGCTCTTCAAGGTCTTCCCAATAGCCGACGGCAAGACCCGCCAAGTACGCGGCACCGATTGCCGTGGTCTCCACCGTCTCGCATTGCAGCACGGGGATATCCAGCAGGTCGGCCTGGAATTGCATGATGAACTCGTTGCGTGAGGCGCCGCCATCGACGGACAGGCGCTCAATCGAAAGTCCCACGTCCTGCTCCATGGCGCGCAGCACGTCATAACTCTGGTAGGCCATGGACTCGCAGGCCGCACGCACAATGGTCGCGCGACTCGAGGCACCGGTCAGGCCGCACACGATACCGCGGGCACGCGGGTCCCACCAGGGAGCGCCCAGGCCAGCGAAGGCGGGGACGAAGTAGCAGCCCTCGTTGTCGTTGATCGAAGCGGCGAGTTGCGCGGACTCGCTCACACTCGAGATGATGCCCATGTTGTTGCGCAGCCAGTTCATGGTTGAGCCGGCGGCAAAGATAGAACCCTCGAGCGCATAGCTGATCTTGCCGTCCGCGGCGATACCGATCGTGGAGACCAGACCGTTCTTGGATTCGACGACCTCGTCGCCGGTGTTCATGAGCATAAAGCAACCTGTGCCATAGGTGTTTTTGGTTTGGCCGGGATGGAAGCAGCAGTGGCCGAACAGCGACGCCTGCTGATCGCCCGCCACGCCCATGATGGGCGGCATGTTGGTCATGATGTCGCTCGCGACGCGGCCGTAGTCGCCCGAGCTCCAACGAACCTCGGGCATCATGGAACGCGGAACGTCAAAGAGCGCCAGCAGGTCGTCGTCCCAATCGAGCGTATGGATATTAAAGAGCGCCGTGCGGCTGGCATTGGTGTAGTCGGTGGCAAAGACCTGACTGCCGGTGAGGTTGTAGATGAGCCAGGTGTCGATGGTGCCGAACATGAGGTCGCCCGCCGCCGCGCTCTCACGCGCACCGTCGACGTTGTCGAGGATCCACTGCACCTTGGAAGCCGAGAAATACGGATCGAGCGTGAGTCCCGTGCGGGAGCGCACCAGCTCTTCTGCGCCCCGCTCGACCAGCTCGTCGATCAGAGGTGCGGTGCGACGGCATTGCCACACGATGGCGTTATAGATGGGTTGGCCGCTTATGCGGTCCCACACCACCGTGGTCTCGCGCTGGTTGGAGATACCGATGGCGGCGATGCGGTCAGAATGGATGCCGCTCTTAAACTGGACCTCCATCATCACGCCGATCTGGCTGGCAAGCACCTCCATGGGGTCTTGCTCTATCCAACCGGGACGCGGGAAGCTGGTTTTGACGCTACGACGTGCCTGCGCGACGATGCAGCCGTACTCGTCGACGATGGTCGCAAGTACCGAGGTGGTGCCGCAGTCGAGCGCCATGATGTAGGAACCGCCAAAGTTAAACGAGGCATCTTCCATGCCCAGGCTGCCCAGATTCAACGACATCGCTTACACCTTTCTATTGCATCGGGTCGGACAGGACCCGTTCGATCTCTGATGCGGGAAGTGCGCCTTGGCGCAGGATCTGGAGCCCGCCGTGCTGGAACGACACGATGGTCGAGGCGTCGCGACACGGGGTCTCGCCGGCGTCGACGGCAACATCGACCCCCTCCAGGATGCGACCTTCGACGGCGGCAAAGCTTGCCGGCGAGGGCGCGCCGTGTGTGTTGGCGCTCGTGCAGGCAAGGGGACTGCCGCAGGCGCGGATGAGCGCTTGGACCACGGGAGAGGCCGAAGCGCGCAGGGCCACGGTGTCGTCGGCAGCACGCATAAAGGTCGGCACGCAGGGAGCCGCCTTGACCACGATAGTCAGGGCTCCCGGCCAGCATCGTCGCGCAAGTACGCGGGCATCTTCCGGGATATCCACGCCATAGCGGTCGAGTGCCTCGACGCCATCGACCAGCCAGGCGACCGTTTGGGTGAGTTCACGTTGCTTGAGAGTGAAGATACGGCGGTAGCCGGTACCGAGCGCAGGGACCGCGGCGCCATTGACGGCAGCCTGCGGATCGCGCGGCCACGATGGGAATTCGCCTGTATCTTGGGGCACGGCGTCCGAGAAGGCGTTGACTGCCACGGCGACACCGTAGACCGTCTCGGTCGGGATCAGCGCCAGGCCGCCACAGCCGAGCACCTCGGCCGTACGCTCGACGGCGAGCCGATGCGGCTCGCGCGCTCCCTCGTATACCCGGTAGACCGTCTGCATGTGTATGCCAGCCCCTTACGCTCTGGTGCAAGTTTGTTTACTGTGGGGCATTCTCGCACGAAACGTTCAACCTATTTGCCCAGAGCGCATGTTGGTTTGGTGAGCGGCTCTAGTAGTCGGTGAAAGTGAGGGGGTTATTGGACTGCGACGAACTTCTTTGGCCTGCCGGCGTGGCGTTCTTGGGCGGCGTAGCGCTCGATGCTGTCTATCGTTATCATCCGACGGCCGTCGACGAGTTCAACATCGAGTTTTCCGGCTTTGACCAGCGCGGTAATCCGCGGAGCGGAGACTTTGAGGTCCAGCGCTGCGTCTTTAAATGTTCGGCACGCCGCTTCCCGAGCGTCCTCGTGGTCGATTTCGACTGAAAGGGCCACGACCTCGGCCGAGCGTTCGTACCCCGCCGGAGTCAAACCGTTGTTGAGGTCGTCGGCCAAAAACGCCATCAGCGCCTCGGTGGCATGGGCAATCGCTTCTTCGCGCGTATCGCCATCGGCAAAGGCGCCGGGAATCTGCGGGAAGCTGGCGCAGTAACCGTCGTCTTCTTTTATGAGAACGCAGTCATAGGTAAATCGCTGCCTCATTTTGCCTCCAACTACCATCCAGCTTGGCGACGAATACTTGCCCACGTGCCCCTCTTTGGTCGATCACCACCAGAGCCGTTCACGGTGACAACACGGTCACCAGAAACATACTTAGCATGACTACCGACTTGCGCGACCTTCACGAATCCATCGTGCTTGAGTAGGGCAATGATTTCCCGAAAGGTAGGAGGTTGCATGGGCCGACCTCTTTCAGCCGTCCTAATTATAAACTACTTTATAATTTTTGCTAACCAGTTAATAAATATTACTGGCGCTGTTTGGGCTCGGTGACGATAGCCCGGACGATGCGGGGACGATCGGTGAGGTCGCGGACGATGCGCACGTCCGAAAGACCCGCCTGGCGGCAGAGCTCGGCGGCGGCGTCGAGGGCGCCCTCATAGAGTTCGCAGGCAAACAGGCCGCCGGCACACAGCATATAGGGCGCCGCATTGAGCAGGCGGCGGAAGATATCAAGGCCGTCGGCACCGCCCTCGAGCGCCAGGTCGGGCTCAAAGTCCTTGACCTCGTGCGGCAGCGAGCGCATGACGCCGGTCGGAATGTAAGGTGGGTTGGAGACGAGCACATCAAAGGTGCCCCACTCGTCGTGGGGAATGGAGCTCACCAGGTTGGTGAGGCTGAAGGCAACCTCATCTGCCGTGAGGCCGAGCGCGTCGCGGTTTTTGGTGGCCAGATCGATGGCGCGTGGCTCGATATCGGTGGCGGTGCAGGTAACGTGGCCGCGGCGCTCCCAGGCAAGGGAGAGCGAGATGCAACCCGTGCCGCAGCCGACCTCGAGAACGCGGGCGATACGGGGCTCGGCTGGGGCAGGCGCAGCGGCATCCTGAGCCGAAGCCGTCTCTTGGCCGGCACCCTCGATGGCGACGCCGTATTCGTCGAGCTCGGGCTCGGCGGCTTCCGCGGCTTCGGCTTCTGCTGCCTGCGCGGCGGCTTCCTCGGCCTCGCGGTCGGCCAGCTCCTCGGCATAGGCACGGCTGCCCAGCACGTCGCTGCCTAGCGCCGCCTCATCGGCAGCCGTCAGGTTAGCGGCACGGCGCTCGGCAGTCGCGCGCTCGTCGGCCAGCGCAGCCTCGGCTTTGCGCGCCTGCTCGACCTCATCGTTCCAAGGCAGCTCAACACGCTGACGGGCAGCGACCTCGGGGCTCAGCACCTCGGCATCCAGATAATTGAGGACTTCCTCGACGAGCATCTCGGTCTCGGGGCGCGGAATGAGCACACCGGGGGCGCACGCGACGTCGATCATGCGAAACTGCGTGCTGCCCGTGATGTATTGCAGCGGCTCGCCCTTAGCGCGGCGGACAACGGCCGCATGCATGGTCTCGAGCTGGGCCGCGTTAAGCGTCTCGTCCATACGCATATATAGGTCAATGCGCGCCAGGCCCGTGGCGGCGCACAGCAGCCACTCGGCAGAAAGACGGGGGTGCTCCTCGCCGCGCTCGGCCAGGTACTCCTTGGTCCACTCGAGACAACGCTTGATGGTCCAAATCTCGTTTGCCATGGGGTCCTCCCCTCTTAAGCGCCGGACGGCGCGCGAATGTCGGAGCAGATTGTACGCGAGGCCAGCGCTTGGCAAGGGACGATTGAAGGCGATTATCGAGAATCAGCCCAGAATTTTGCACCGGGCTCGCTCAAAGTGTTCATTCGCCGACGTCTAGATTTGCATTCGTCAAGCTTTTGGCAAGGTTGCCCCAAAACTGACCAATATCTAACCAAGAACTTGCCAAATCACTTGACGCGCGACGCATCAAAAATCACCTCGCGACTTCTTGGACGATTTTTTGAGCAATATTTTCAATAGCAGATACACGACGTTAATTGCTTTAAGCAGGCAAACAGCTCAAATGCCATCACA
>CABUXM010000038.1 GCA_902495545.1 uncultured Collinsella sp.
AAGAACGTCCATTACAGTCGAAATTGTCAGCCCGGGCTCGTCTCGGGCTACGATTGAGGCGCGCCCAGAACGGGCCGCCGACCGGGCGCCCGCGCACGGCCGAACGTCCCTGCCCCCGAGAGGGCCTGTTGGGTGCTGCCGGCGCGGGACGCGCCGCCCCCGACGGCTGATAGGAAAGTGCCGGGCAGGCGCCGCGGCTGGTAATGTGAGTGCCGAGGGGGAGGCCATCCGGTCGAACGACTACCGGAAGGATACCACCGTGAAAGCGCCATCGACCAGGCCCGCGGCCGTGCTCGGCCTAGACGTCGGCAAGTCCTCCCACTGGGCCTGCCTGATCGACCGCGACGGGGAGGTGCTGTCCAGCGCCCCCGTCCGCAACAGGGAGGCCGAGCTCGACGCGCTGTTCGCCTCCGCGCCCGCCGGCACGCTCGTCGTGGTCGACCAGTTCCGCAACATAGGGTCCCTCGCCGTGAGGCGCGCCCGCGCCGCGGGGCTCGGGGTCGCCTACCTGCCCGGCCTCGCCGCCAGCCGCGCCGCCGGGCTGTTCGCCGGCGAGGCCAAGACCGACGAGCGCGACGCCGCGGTGATCGCGCGGACCGCCCTGGGCGTGCCGGACTCCCTGTCGGGGGTCCCGGGCCGCGGCGAGGCCCTCGAGGCCGCGCGCGCCCTCTCGTCGCAGCGCGACCACGTCGTCGCCTGCGCGACCAGGGACAAGAACCGCCTGCGCGCCGTGCTGCTCGAGTCCTGCCCGGCCCTCGAGGCCGCCGTCGACCTGTCGGACCGCCGGTGGCTGGAGCTGCTCGCCGGGTTCGGCGGGGCGTGGGGGATCGCCCGCTCGGGGGCCGAGGGGCCGCAGGCCGAGGCCGCCGGGGAGGCCGCGGCCGCCTCGACTGCGCCCCCGCCGGCGCTCATCGAGGCCGAGAACAGGCAGGTCAGGTTCCTGGCCGCCCGGATATCGGAGGCCCTCGACGAGGCCGGGGCCCTCGAGGCCGAGACGGCGGCGCTGCTCGAGGGCGACGAGACCTACGCGTGCCTACTCACCGTGCCCGGCATCGGGCCGAGGACGGCGGCGCAGCTCGCGGTGTCGGTCGACATCGGGAGGTTCCCAGACCACGACCACCTGGCCTCGTACTGCGGCATCGCACCGAGGGTGAGAAGCTCCGGCACGTCGGTTAGGTCGGTCAGGGCGTCCAGGCGCGGCGACGCGAGGCTCAAGTCCCTGCTGATCTTCTCGTGCAACAGCCTGGTCAGGTCGTCGGGGCGCTACGGCGAGTACTACCGGGCCTGCAGGGCGCGGGGCATGGGCCACGGGCGGGCGCTCAAGGCCGTCGCGAGAAAGCGGCTCAGGGCGATATACGCCGTGATGCGCGACCGGGTGCCCTACCGGGAGTAGCCCCGACGGTTGACAAAACTATAGGAACACCCAATGACTATGTTGCAAAAAGCAGTACGCCAGCATCCAAAGATGGCAAAAAATGTCGACTTTGGATGCTGGCGTATATGTTTGGGTCGGCGGGGGAGTTGAGTCTAGGCAATCATTGCATCGAGCGTGATGAGCTCTCTGAGTCGCTCCGTGCGTGTTTGCCCATGGCGCTTTGCTTTTGCGTCAAACGCATCAAGAACAGACTCACCCACACGTGCCGATAAAACAACGCTTGGCTCATCGGAGATCGACGGCCTTCCCAGCTTGATGGTGCGACCCTTCGGCCACTCATCTTTTTCGTATGCCTCCGCGGCTTTCTCCAACTCTCCAGGAGCAAACCCCATCATCTTTTCGAGCTGCTTAGCGTCCATAGCGCCTCCTATCGATCGACCCCGATTTCCCTGAGCACCTTGTGCGTAGGAGGGACAAGGGCGTGGTAAATGATGTAGCCATCTCGATTGGGACAATATCGAGCGATGAGCTCCATGAGACGGCTTCTTCCATCAAGTCCAACGAGAACGTAATCGATACCTCCGTTTTCAAGATCACGCCTGAACCATGCAAAAGCGGAGTTCCAGGCGCATGTAATATCCGTCTCCGTCAGCCCGTGCTTGAGGGCGTGGGGGTGGATTGCGATGAGCTCCATAAGGGCCTCTCTTTTTGTATACAGTTTTGTAGACAAAAATGCAAGCAGTTAATAGGGTTAAGCAGCCTGTTTTGATTGGACTTCTCGATGTAAAGTCGACACCGGAGGCTCCACCGTTTCTTCGTTTCTTAGCTCGGTATGCGAACGTCCGTTGAACTCCCAGAGGGGAGCGTCTTCATAGATTATCGAGAGGAGCTTGGAGACCTCGGCTGTTTTATTGCGTTCGTAAAACTCGGGCCGTACGACAATCAATAAGAAAGCTGCGTCTTCGGTAATTTGCTGTGCTGTTGGCATTCCGTTGAGCCCAACGGAACGTAAAAGTTTTGTCATGATGAAATCGAACTCATCTTCTCTTGCATGGAGATCAGATGCCTTGAGCTCAGGGTCTCTCAGGACGTACTGCTTGAGTCGTTCGGTAGATCGACTGCACTTTATATGCCCGCAGATGACTTCGTCATAGCTGAGCCTTTTGATTGGAAGACGTTCGTGACCGGCAAAGATGGCTGCCACTCTGATGCCAACGCGCCGTTCGCGCAGCGCGCGCATCTCACCGGTGTATTCGCTGTGCCGTTCATATTTTCGATAGGAGTATCCGTAGTCATCATAGTAATAAGGGGCTTCATCAACAGCGTCATCGAGCTCTGGCGCTATTAGATAGAGTTTTCTATCTCTGGATATAATGCAGGGATTGTCGATTTGTCCCGATTCGTTCCTGATTTGCCAAATAGTCTCATTTATCTCAAATCTCGAGACTGGATTGGGGGCACAGGAGTTGTAGAGCTCAATAAGTTCATCGAGTGAAATGATTCCGCAGGCATCTGTGTAGGCGCGGGCGAAGCGCCGTACTTCTTGATTTGATTCAAGCACACGGCGCTCCCAAGCATCCAAAGTGTCCTGCGGACTTCGATAGCGGGCATGACGATCGACGCGCAACGCGCTCCAATGGTTATCCGCGGCAACGTTCATCAGATCTAAGCGCAGATCTTTGTCGGCGACGTGAGCGAGCGACTGGTAGTGTTCTAGATCAAGCTCCGGTCGAAAACCCATGTCTTCCGGAACAATTCGCGCGAGCTTTATGCAACGCTTGAGATAAGTCGGGCCCAGGCTTGGGCTAAAGTGCTGCTTAAGGTGGCAAGCGATGGGCGAGAGTAAGCCATTGAGATTGGAGATGGGGTATCCGGCAATCTCTTGCTCGAGACGGCGCCCGATGAGCAGAGCCCCTTCCGAAGAGGTCTCATGGTTGATACCTTTCTGGCCGAGGTGTTTGGCCTCGACAATCCTGCTGATATCTGAGCAGGTGTTTGAAATAATGTCGGGTGAAAGGGTTGGAATCTTTTTAGCCATAGCGATGCACTCCTGTGTGACTCACGGATAACGGAAACGTTTGGTTGTGAGTGCCGTTCTTTGATGGCGACGGCGAACAGGAGCGCAGCCTGTCTGAGATGGACGAGTGCAGTAACCACCGATCTTACTTACTGAGCTCGCTCCAGCGTGTCATTGGGGACCTCCACAGGAGCTCTCGACCAGTCTCATGCCTTGGGATGAGTATAACACAGAGAGCAAACATATGTTCTATAAATTTGAGAAACTGAATCCCTACCTACTCATTTAAGTGCGTCCCCAATGAGTGGTTGTGAGGGGCCCACGCAAAAAGCTGTACGGCAGCATCCAAAGATGTCGGAAAATGTCGACTTTGGATGCTGACGTACATGTTTGTGCCGTATGGGTTTGTGCGTTGGGGCGGGCCGACCGCAATAACACGCTAGAGCAGGTTTTCCTGCACCCACGCGATGATGTCGCTCGACTCGTAGAGTGGTTTGCCGTCGATGAACAGGCAGGGAACCTGGCGCTTGCCGCCGACGGCGATGAGCGTCTGCTCGGCATCGGGGTCGGTCGAGATATTGCGCTCGGGGATGGTCACACCGTTATCGGCCAAAAAGCGCTTGACCTTTATGCAATACGGGCAGCCGGTCATAACGTACAGCTCGAGCTTATGATCAGTAGCCATAGGTCTCCAATCGGTTGGGGTTTCGATTGAAATACCCAAAGCCGCCACGGTCTATGCGCGCGTCAACGACGACTCGATCGCCTGAACCAGAAGCGCCGTGGCGCCGGCGCCGCAGGGCTTGTCGTAGTAGTCGATAAAGCGCTGATCGGCGAGGTAGCCGTGGGCGAGCCCCAGATATGCCTCGTCTTGGGGCTCGCTGCCCCAGTTGAGAGCTATCCATCGACGGTGCATTGCGACAAGCTTGCGCGCCTCGCTTCCATCCGGTTCGCCGTCGCCCATGGCGATCGAGAGCTGGCCCAGAATAGCGCGTTCAAGTTCCTTCATGTCGTTCCATGTCTCGGGGTCCATGTCCAGCAGTGCCTCGTTTGCTGCATCGACGGCCTCGTCGCCATAGCGCGCCCGCGCCTCGGTACCGTAGCGCTCCTCGTTTTCCTGCACGGTACGCCAGCGCTCCAGTTGCGGCAGGACAGCGCCCATAAGCGAGACGGCTTCGTCGAGCGACATGCCGGTGTTTTGTGCCAGGCGCGGGGCACAATCCTCAATCATCGTCTCCATCGTGGTCTCGTAGGTGTACTTGCCGTGGTCGTAGCACCACTTGCAGTAATGGTCGGTCGTGGCGCCGTGGGCATCGGTGCCGCAGTCGTCGGGCGTGAGTATCATGCCGCAGCTCTGGCAATAGTGCTCGGGCATTTCGAGCAGATGGGACAGAGGCTCGCCGGTCACGGCGGCGATGAGCTTCATCATGTCGATGCCAGGGGTGACTTCGCCGCGCTCCCAACGGCTGACGGCTTGGCGTGTGACGAAGAGCTTGGCGGCGAGCTGCTCCTGGGTAAGGCGATGGGCGCGACGGACAGCAATGAGCTTTTCTGCGAAGGCCATAACGGCTCCTTTCTGCTGGTTGATGGCTTAAGCATACGCGGCAGCCGGCACCCTTCCAAGCAACCGTTGGTTGCACGACGGGGACCGCGGCGAAGAATTGCGCGCAACGCCCCACACCTTCATGCCGTACAATGACCGGCATGGAACCTATTGCACACATACATACCGACCTGCCGCAGAAGTTCGGCATCCCGCGCAACAGCTTTTTGGCGCCTCACCTGCAGGGGCGCATCATCTTTGAGCCGGAATTTGCCTCCAATGCAGCGGTTGAGGGCCTGGACTCTTTCTCTCATCTATGGCTGCTGTGGCGTTTTGAAAACGGAACGCCCGGCGGCACGGCGGAAGACATCGCCGTCGATGCCAAAACGCAGGACAGGTCCGGTACCAACGCCAAGTGGTCGAAGACCGTGCGTCCGCCGCGTCTGGGCGGAGCCGAGCGCGTGGGCGTGTTTGCCACGCGCAGTCCGTTTCGCCCCAATCCCATCGGGCTCACCTGCGTCAAGCTCAATCGTGTCGAGCTCACCGACGATGGTCCGATCATCCATGTGTTGGGGGCCGACCTGCGCGACGGCACGCCCATCTACGACATTAAGCCCTACATTCCGTTTGCCGACTGCCACCCGGATGCGACTGGAGGCTGGATTGAGGATGCTCCGTGGCAAGAGCTCGACGTCGAGTTCCCGCAAGCGCTTCAAGATATGGTCCCGCCCGCAAAGATTCCTGGCTTGGTTGAGGTTCTTCGCCAGGATCCGCGCCGCGCGGGCAGCAAACACGAGCCAAACCGCATTTACCATTTGGCTTACGCTGGGCTCGACATATCGTTTACGGTCGACGGAACCAGGTTGACGATAACCGCCATCACCGACGCGCGAGACCAACCAGCCATTCGTCCGCACCCGTCAAATTAAGCGCCAAACCCCATGCCAAAACCGCCCATGCTGGTGGACAATAACGCCTACCAAAACAATCCGCTTTGCACGGGAGCTCAGCATGAAATACGACTTCACTTCAATCATCGACCGCCACGGCATGGACGCCATCGCCGTTGACTCCTGGGGCGAGATCCCCGGCATGGCTCCGAACGCACCCGACGAGGGTTTCGACCGCATCCCCATGTGGGTGGCGGACATGAATTTTGCCACGGTGCCCACGGTCCAGGAGTACATCATTCAGCGCGCCCAGCACCCCATGTTTGGCTACTTCAATCCGCGTCCCGAGTACTTCGACCGCATCATCGAATGGCAGAGCCGTCGCAACGGCGTTGAGGGCTTGGCGCCGGAGCATATCGGCTACGAAAACGGCGTACTGGGCGGTGTCGTGTCGACGCTGCGCGCGTATGTCCAACCGGGCGATGCGGTGCTGGTCCATAGCCCCACCTACATCGGCTTTACCAAGTCCATCGAGGCTGCGGGCTATCGCATTGTCCACAGCCCGCTTAGGCTCGACGACCAAGGCGTGTGGCGTATGGACTTTGAGGACATGGAGCAAAAGCTCGCCCAAAACCACATCCATGTCGCGGTGTTCTGCTCGCCGCACAATCCCTGCGGCCGCGTATGGGAGCGTGACGAGATCGAGCGCACCATGGACATCTATCGCCAGCACGATTGCGTGGTGATCTCGGACGAGATTTGGTCCGATATCATCCTGCCGGGGCACAAGCATATCCCGACGCAGTCGGTGAGCGAGGATGCCCGCATGCGCACGGTTGCCCTCTATGCGCCCAGCAAGACGTTTAACCTGGCGGGCCTGGTCGGCAGCTACCACATCATCTATAACGAGACGCTGCGCGACCGCGTGTGCACCGTGTCCAACAAGACTCACTACAACGAGATGAACGTCCTCTCCATGCATGCGCTTATCGGTGCCTACCAGCCGCAAGGCTACGAGTGGCTCGATGAGCTCAATGAGGTCATCGAGGGCAACGTCGACTACTTCTGCGATTACGTGGACGAGCATTTTGAGGGCGTGTCCTATTCGCGTCCGCAGGGCACGTACATGGTGTTTCTGGACTGTACCGAGTGGTGCCGCGAGCATGGTCGCGATATCCAGTGGCTGCTCGACGAGGGCGCGCGCGTGGGCGTGGGCTATCAGGACGGCCGTCCGTTCCACGGGCCCTGCCACATTCGCGTGAATCTGGCGCTGCCGCTTTCGCGCGTGAGGGAAGCGTGCGACCGCCTGGACCGCTACGTTTTTAATGCACGATAAGTGAGCACTGCATGCGGGGTCTTCTGCCAATTCGGCTGGAAGGCCCCGCATGGTAAAACGTCTGTAACCATTGGGCGCTCGAGTGGTTTCATTTGCTATTATTTCTAGCATTTCAGTCTGTAAACAGGATCGTCTGGAGCTCGATGAAAAGACCTCGCCGCTCGGTTGCCATATCGTTGTTTGTTGCGCTTGCGGTAGCGTGTGCCTTTGTCGTAGCGATAGCTGGCTGTTCTGGGTCGAATGACGAGGCCTCGGCGTCTGCATCAAAAGGCCTGGATGCCTCTCAGGTCAAAGACGACGACCTTAAGACGCTCAACGTCGGCAGCGACCTCTATCCACCGTTTGTGTATACCGACGAGTACGGCGATATCGTTGGCCTGGATGTCGAGATATTGACCGAGGCTTTGGCCCGCATTGGTTACAAGCCAAAATACCAGCTGATCGACTGGGAAAAGAAGAAAGAGCTGCTGGCGAGCGGCGAGCTCGATTGCGTCATGGGCAGCTTTAGTATGACGGGTCGCGAAAGCGAGTATCGCTGGGCCGGCCCGTACCTTGCGAGCCGCCAGGTGGTCGCGGTCGATCCCCAGAGCGATATCTACACGCTTGCCGATCTTGAGGACAAGGTCGTGGCCGTTCAGTCCACCACCAAGCCCGAGGACATTTTGCTCAATCATACAAATGAAAACGTTCCGCAGATCAAGGAGCTCTACAGCTTCTCGGATCGCTCGTGCCTGAACCCGGCGCTCATTGAGGGCCTGGTCGACGCTATCGCCGCACATGAGTCCTCGCTGCTCACCTATGAAAAAGACTATGGCGTGACGTATCGCATTCTGAACGAGCCGCTGCTGGAGGTTGGTTTGGGCACCGCTTTCGATCTCAACGATACGCGCGGTATCGACGTTAAACTCACCCATGCCTACCAAGAAATGCTTGCCGATGGCACCATGGAACGCCTGGTGTCAAAGTACTTTGATGACCCCTCACCATTTTTGAATATGGAGGGCCTGTCGTGATCGATGCGCCCGACTACACCGCTCAGGAGCAGGGCAATCATTCGACCTGGGTATGGCTCCTTGCCGCCTTGGTGGGTATAGCGCTCTCGGTTGTCGCCGGCATGATGAGCTACGGCTACACCACGGCCCAGGCCGAGCAGCGCTTTGCCGACGTTGTCGATTACGTGGCGACCCAGAGCCTTTCCTACGATGCGTTTAACAGCGCCTATGCGACCAAAAACCTGATTCGTGTGATGGAGATTGCCGGAGAGGTAGCGCGCGATATAAAGCGCGACGGCTCGGTGGATAACGCCGCGCTGGAGCAATATGCTGACCAGTTCAACGTGAGCGCACTGATCGTGACGGACGCATCGGGCAATTTGGTGTCCGAGTCCTCGACGGATGACGTGGGCTACGAGTCGCTTGCTACGTATCTCAAAGAGACGCCCGTGCTGGAGGTGGCAACCCATCCGCTTAAGTCCTATACCGCCCGCATTACGCTTGCGGATGATTCGGTCGCAGACATTGGCTGCGTAACCCGGCAGGATGGCGAGGGTATCGTTATCTCGGTAAGGCATCAGAGCGCGAAGGCAGTTGCAAGCAATACACTCAAACTGCAGAGCCTGCTTGATGGCTATGAAACCATCGATAGCGGCAATATCGTGATCGAAAACGATGGCAAGGTCGTTGCGACCAATGCCGTCGAACCCACCGTATTGGGCGTGTTCGACCTGCCTGCGACGGACGCCATCATTGTTGACGAAATTAAGGATCGATGCCTGCCCGGCAAAGTCCGACTGGTCAACGTCAACGGCGAGTGGTATTTGGGCACATACGGCAAAGCGCAAAAATTCTACGTGTACACTTATGCCTCGGCGCAGCGCTACTTTGAGGTCGTCGCGGCTGTCGCTGCCGGCGTGCTGGTGCTCTACAGCGGTGTTGTAGCCACTGTTGTGATGGTGCGTCGCCGCGCTGATCGTCGACGTTTGACGGACTTGCTGCAGCAGGAGCGCGACTATGGCGACAAGCTGGCAAAGGCGGCGCGTGAGGCCTCGTCTGCCAACTCGGCAAAGACGGAGTTCCTGCGTCGCATGAGCCACGATCTGCGCACGCCCATCAACGGCATTCGCGGCATGGTTGAGGTCGGCGATGCCAATGCGGACGATCTGCAAAAGCAGACCGAGTGCCGTTCAAAGATCTGGACGGCATCGGGACTGCTGCTCGACCTTGCGAATGAGCCCCTGGATATGAGTTGCCTGGAGAGCGGGCAGGTCGACCTGGAGCTTGTTCCCACAAATTTGGTGACCCTCAACCACGAGGTGCGCGATATTCTGGAGCGCCAGGCCGAGGAGCGCCTGGTGACAATTATCTGCGATCAGCAGACGCTTAATCATCCCTATGCGCGGGTGAGCGTGACGCACCTCAAGCGCTTGTTGCTCAATATTGCCGGCAATGCCGTCAAGTACAACCGCCGGGGCGGCTATGTTCGCCTGGTGTGCCGCGAGGTGGAGCCAGCGGATGGCGTTCCTGTCTATGAATACACGATTGCCGATAACGGTATTGGCATGAGCGAGGAGTTTCAACAGCACCTCTACGAGCCGTTTTGTCGCGAGGAGCAGCAGGTGGAAGGCGCTTCATCGGGAACTGGCCTGGGTGCGCCTATTGCTAAACAGTTGGTCGAGCTTATGGGCGGAACCATGAGCTTTTCGAGCATTTTGGGGCAGGGGACGACGTTTACCATCCGTCTGCCGTTTGAGAAGTGCACGCGCTCCGAGATCCCTCAGGCTGTGCGCGTGGACGCGGGAGATGGCGATGCGCTCCAGGGCTTGCGCGTTTTGCTCGTAGAGGATAACGACCTGAATGCCGAGATTGCACAGTTTACGCTCGCCCGTGCCGGTGCCGTCGTGACGCATGCCAAGGATGGTGAGTCTGCCGTCGAGATGTTTGCCGCGAGCGCGCCGCACGAGTACGACGTGGTGTTGATGGACATCATGATGCCGGGCATCGATGGCCTTGAGGCCACGCGTCGGATTCGAGCACTCGATCGCGAGGATGCCGCGACCACGCCGATTATCGCCGTGAGCGCCAACGCCTTTGCCGACGATCGCAGGCTTTCGCGTGAGGCGGGCATGAACGCGCACCTGAGTAAACCAGTGAGTTCGCAGGAGCTCGTTGAGGCGCTTGCGCACATAGCCGCCGCCGCTTCATAAGCATATGGCCCGGTTCCAAGGTGGGTTGGAACCGGGCCATATTGCTATTGATGAGGCTTGCTGAGGGGCTTACTTTTCGTGAATCTGCTTACCGCAGAGATGCTCAATCGTAATCTCGTAGAGTTGGACGCCCTTGATGTCTTTGGCGATTTCCTCCTCGACTTCTTCGGCAGAAGGGTAGTACTTAAGCGCGAGCTGGCGGACTTTGTCCTCGACAAATGCAGGGGCGTCATCTACCAGGCGACAACGGCCAAAGACCACGGTACTCATAACGTAGGGAGCCCAGTCATCGTCCTTGTACCACTCGTTGCCGTAAACGGTAAAGCAGATCTTGTCATCGCGCTTGAGTGCGTCGACCTTGTGGCCGGCTTTGGCGCCATGGAAATAAATCTTGTCGTGCTCGGCGTCGAAGAAGTAGTTGACGGGAATGGCGTACGGGTAGCCATCGTCGCCGTTGACGGCAAAGACGCCGCGCTTGCAGGAGGCGAGCAACTCGCGCGCTTCCTCGTCGGTGATGGCGCGTTTTTTTCGACGTAAAGGCCTAAACATCGTTGGTTTCCTTTCTGGCCGTGCATGGTGGTTGAGCACAAACTATAGCGAAACGGATCCGTATTTCTTGATGCGGGCGAGCATGTTTTTGAGCTTGTTAAAGTCGAGCGGCTTGGGCAGGTGAGCGTTCATGCCGGCATCGTGTGCCGCCTGGGCATCCTCGGCAAAGGCGTTGGCGGTGAGCGCGATGATGGGGATATCGGCCGCATCGGCCTTCTCGCTCAGACGAATCGCGCGGGTTGCCTCGTAGCCGTCCATGCCCGGCATCATGATGTCCATTAGAATCGCATCGAAGCTACCCGCGGGACGGCCAACGTATAGGTCGACCGTTTCGTTGCCGTCGGCGGCGCGAGTTACGACGATGCCCTCGCTTTCGAGCAGAGCCTGGGCAATCTCGGCATTGAGCTCGTTATCTTCTGCCAAGAGGACGTTCATGCCGGCAAGCGAGCAGCTGTTTGCCTGGCCGTCCGCACGTTCTCTTGCCTGAGGGTTCTTGTCGATATCGAGCGGAATCTGGACGTTGAACGTACTCCCCGCGCCAACCTCACTCGAAATCTCAATCGTGCCGCCCATCATGTCGATGAGCGATTTGACGATTGGCATGCCCATGCCGGTTCCCTGGAATTTGCTGCGTGCATCGTCACCTTCCTGGGCAAACGGTTCATAGATATGCTTTAAAAACTCGGGAGCCATGCCAATGCCGGTATCCGAAACGCTAAAGCAAAAGAGCGCGCGCCCGTTATCGAGTGGCTTGGTCTGTGAGCTAAAGGTGACGGAGCCGCCGCGCTTGTTGTACTTAATGCTGTTGTCTAGCAGGTTGATTATGATCCGTCGGATATGGGTGGGGCTGCCGATCATGTATGGCCCCGTGGCGTACGGCAGGCTATTGTCCTGCATTGTGATGCCGTTACCGGACGCGCGGAGCTTGCACAGCACCAGCGCATCGTCACAGAGCTCTTTGAGGTTAAAAGGCGCATGTTCCAGTGTTAGCTTGCGGTCTTCGATTTTGCCCATCTCGAGGATGTCGTTAATCAGTGACAGCAGGTGATTGGCGGCAACACGCGCCTTGGCGCGGCTTTCGCGGGCGACTTGCATATCGCCGTCTTTCAATTCCTCAATTTCGATAAGGCCCAGGATGCCGTTGAGCGGCGTGCGGATGTCGTGGCTCATGCGCGTGAGGAAAGCGGTTTTGGCGGCGTTGGCGGCATCGGCTTTCTGCCGTTCCTCCTGTGCGCGGTAAAGCGACCAGACAAGGATGACGATGCCGGTGAGCAAAATGCAGATGACAACAGCCGCAATGACGATGCGGTTGCGGTAGAGAAGTCGGAACGCATCCGATTCTTGCGCCGAGTACGATGTGGGGGAATAACTGCTTGCAGAGAGCGATTCGCCGGCATTGACGATGCCCTTATTGATAATTCCCAACAGCTCGGGCTTGCCGCGCGAAATCAAACACGATAGTTGCGCCGTGTTGGTGAGTTCCTGCGTTTCGAAATCCTCGATGCCATAGGTGTCGCGGATGGTTTCCAAGCGCGTGCTGGGGACAATGATGCAACTTGCCTCCCCCTTATTGAGGGCTTTGAGCGCCTCGCCGCCATTTGGATATTCGGTTATCGTTGCGTCGGGGAAGAGGCTCTCGAGCTCAAGACGGTTGACGATCGCGCTCTGCGTGCAAGCGATTTTCTTAAGGTCGCGGTTCAGGTTATTGCTGCTGTGAATGGCGGTCAGGGAAACCGTTCCCATCGGGTTTGACTGCACGACCCCTTTCTGTTCGGCAAGCCAGTAGTCGCGAAACAGAGGTAGGGCGACATCGATAGTTCCGTTGGAAAGGGCTTTGACCATTTGCTTGTTATTTGAGATCGCGACTGTTTTAACCGTAATGCCAAACTTGTCGCGCAACGTCGTTGCAAGCGAGGCGAGCGACCCTTCCATCTCGCCGTCGTCATTTTGCGTGCAGTAGGGAAGTTGGTTTTTAAGATAGCCAATCGTGATGGTGTTGCCGTTTGCTTTGAGCCAGGAGGTCTCGGTGCCGGTGAGCGATGATGAGCCGCTGTTTTGGGCCGAGTAGCTCGATTTGACTTCGTCGTTATAGCGCGGGTTGACGCGGGCGATTGCCGTCATGGCGGCATTGATGTCATTCATCAAATCGGGGCGGCTTTTGGGAACGGCAAAATAGTAGTCGCTCGAGCCTACGTAGAACATGGGCGAGGCATCGGGCGACGAAATGGTGTCGTTCATGATGACGGCGTCGACCTCGCCGTCTGCAAGCGCCTCAAAGAGGGCACTGCCGGTGTCGATTTCTTTATAGGTGCAGGTAACGCCTTCGTCGGCGAGCCACTGCTGGCCGACGATAGTTTGCATAACGCCAGAGTTGCAGCCGATGGTGAGGCCTTGGAGCGCTTGGGGGTCGCCCTTGGCCAGATCGTCGCTGTCGGGCCTGGCGTAGATGTAGTAGCGCTCGGTGCCCTCGGGGTTCGAGGAAAAGAGCAGCTTCTGCTCGCGCTCTGCTGAATACGAGATGTTGGGCATGAGGTCGATTTCGCCAGCCTCGAGCATGTCCATAAGCTCGGAGAAGGTGCCGCTAACGTATTCGTATTGCCAGCCCGGCGTGTAGTATGACAGCGTCTGCAGGTAGTCATAACCCCAGCCCGAAAGGCGCTCGCCCGGCGTGCCCTCCTGGAAGCCTTTGTTGTTGACGAGCCAGCCAACGCGGACCGTCTTGACCTGCTGATCGGAGTCGGCGGCAAAGGCGGGGGCGGGCATGATGGTGCTCAGTATGGCGAGCGCGGCAAGCGCGACGGCCAGGGTGCGATATAGAGCCAAGCGAAGGACGGCGGAAGGTTTCACATGAAATCCTATCGAGTTGAGACAGTTTCGTATAAGGATACCAGCTCAGCCTGCCCATTCAGCCGCCGCACCGCTAAACGGTCACTCCCGGCAGTTGGGGACAGTCCCTTTCTGCCGGCACAAAAGGAACGTCCCCAAGTGCCGGGTGTGGGACAATAACGAGCGAATGTGATTGGGCGTCTGGGAAAAGGGGTCGCGATGAACAAGTTGAGGACGCTTGCCGACGTGTTGCGCCAGGCTGGCTTTGCGCGCATCACGGGCCTGTTTCTTGTGTTCTATCTGCTGTGCTCGACGGCCGTCTGGCTGTCCGAGCCCACGACCCTAACGTTTGGCGACGGCCTGTGGTTTAGCTTTGAGACCGTGTCGACGATCGGCTTTGGCGATATTCCGGCCGAGACGCCGGTTGCCCGCGCGATTACCGTCGTCCTGAGCGTCATCAGCATCTTCTACATCGCCATGCTCACGGGTGTGGCGGTGAACTACTGCAATACGCTCATCAAGCTGTGCCAAAAGGACACCATGGCGCGCTTTATGGACGATCTTGAGCATTTGGAAGAGCTCGATCGTGACGAGCTCGCCGACCTGTCGCGCCGTGTGCGCGAATATCGCCGCCGCCAACGCTAGAACTGGCGCCGCGCGTCACGATGAGGGGGATTGCATATGAACATCACGGTGTACCTGGGCGCGAGCGTCGGCAACGACCCGGCATTTCTGCCTGCAGTGCGAGAGCTCGGCACGTGGATTGGCTCTAACGGGCACGCGCTGGTATACGGCGGGTCCAAATCGGGCCTGATGGGTGCGCTCGCCGATAGCGTACTCGATGCTGGCGGTCATGTGACGGGCGTGGAGCCGAGCTTTTTTATCGAGGCCGAGTTTCAACATGACGGTATCGATGACCTCATTGTGACGAGCGATATGGCCGAGCGCAAGGCCAAGATGATTGAGCTCGGTGACGCGTTCGTCGCCTTCCCGGGTGGCACGGGCACGCTCGAGGAGATTGCCGAGGTCATGTCGGCCGTGTCACTGGGGCATCTGAGTGCGCCATGCATCCTGTATAACCTGGACGGTTACTACAACGACCTCAAGGCGCTGCTCGGGCACATGATTGATAAGGGGCTTTCGAGCCCGAGGCGCCAGCACGGCATCTACTTCGCCGACGATTTGCGCGAGATTGCCTCGATTATCAACGGATAAGTCTTGAGCCTGCCCCACTATGACTCCCAATGGTGCCGTTTGCGGCGCAGATGGTTGGCTCGTTCGGGCAACGCTCGCTCTACAATAAAACGTATCTTTGTCGATTTTGACCACGGGAGGTCCCGATGGATAACCTTGCAAAACCCAAAAACCGTGCACTGTTTTTAGTTAGCGTGGCCGTGACCGGTGCGTTTGCGGGCGCCGCGGTCTGGCTGTTCTTCTTTGCGATGGAGCACGGTATCGACTATCTATGGACCGAGATTCCGCACGCGCTGGGCGTCGCTTCGCCCGAGCTTGCCAGCGGCCCGTTTGGCTTTCTGCCGTACCCGTTTTTCGTCTGCTTGCTGGGCGGCCTGCTGATCGGTTTGTACGAAAAGATTACGGGCACCAAGACCGACGACCTTAACCAGGTGATGGCCAAGGTCAAACAAGACGGACGCTACCCGTATGACAATCTGGGCAAGCTTTCGCTCGCGGCATTGCTGCCGCTGCTGTTTGGCGGCAGCATTGGACCGGAGGCCGGCCTGACCGGCGTTATCGCGGGTCTGTGCAGCTGGGTCGGCGATCGCATGCGTCGCTTTGGCGCCGAGTTTAGGGAGCTCACGCTGCTGGGCACCCAGGCTGCCCTGACGGCACTCTTTACCGCGCCCGTCTTTGGCTTTGTGGCACCGCTTGCCGGTAGCGCCGACGGCGACGAGGACCCCGCATCCGATGAGATCACCATCAAGCTCCCCAAGGCGCAAAAGACCGTGGTCTACGGCATTGCGATTGCCGGCGGTCTGGGCACCTACCTGCTGCTTGGCCAGCTTGTGGGCGGCGGCATGGGCATGCCGAGGTTCGAGTCCGCCGAGGTGGGCAACCTGGAGCTTGTCTGGCTCATTCCGCTGGCGTTGGTCGGCACCGTATGCGGCTGGCTGTACTTTGTCTCTGAGCATGCAAGCGAGGCACTGTCCCATGCCATAGGGGAGCGCCCTGTCGTCAAGGCAATGCTGGCTGGTCTGGCGCTCGCCATCTGCGGAACGGTCCTGCCCTACACCATGTTTGCCGGTGAGACCCAGGCCGACGTACTTATGGAGACCTACCTCACCATTCCCGCCGGCGTGCTTATCGCGACCGGCCTTGTTAAGGCCATGCTGACGCCCGCCCTCATCAACCTTGGTTGGCACGGCGGCCACTTCTTCCCGGTTATCTTCTCGGGCGTAAGCCTGGGCTACGGCCTTGCCATCCTCACCGGTGCCGATCCGGTCTTTTGCGTCGCCGTCTGCACGGCATCGACGATGGGTGCGGTCATGCGTCAGCCGGTTATGGTCGTGGGCCTGCTGCTCATGTGCTTCCCGCTCAAGGGTATCGTCTGCATGATCATCGCCGCAGTCATTGCGGCAGGCATTCCGCTGCCCAAGCCGCTGCGCAAGTAGCGTATTGTGCTTTGCGTTTGTTCAGAACTCGTTTAAAGAAGCCGCGCGAGGCCGTTTGTTTGCGACCTCGCGCGGCTATTGTTTAGAACTTTCTCAGCACGATGGCGATGGTGTTGAGGTATTCGAGCGCGCCGGCTTCAACGGCAGCGCGGTCGCCTGCTGCGTACTCGTTGTCACAGGCGAGCCAGTCTTCCCATGCTTCGTCCGTGCAGAGCATAGGCCGCATCGAGACAATCTCGACGCCGGGGGTCGGCTCGATCATGGCGCGCCACCAGGTTATGTCGTGCATGTAGTCGAGCTGCTCGGGTGTCCAGGATTTGAGCAGGCAGGCGGGCAGGTTGTCGTGGCAGTCGCGAACCATGCCGGGGATGCTTAAGTAGAGCATCCCGCCTTGCTTTACGTAGGGGAGTAGGCGCTCGTCCAGATAGTGCGGGTCGCGGCCGTAGTAGTTGTACGAGTCGATGCTCACGACTGCATCAAAAAAGTCGTGCTCAAACGGGAGCCCCTGTGAGGCGTCCGCCTTAACAGGGTGAATCGTGTTGCGGGGAATATCGAGTGAATCGAAGAACGCGCGGTTTTCGACAGGATCGCTCCACAGGTCGACAGCATAAGTGTCAAATCCGTATTCGCGGGCAAGCAGGGCGCTGGTAATGCCGGTGCCCGATCCAAGGTCGCAGACGCGGACGCCGCAGGGGATATGCACATCGCGAAGCAGCTCTTCGCAGAGCTTGAGGGGATTGGGGCCCATAATCTTAGAGTGCACGAGTGCCGCGTCGAAGCTGGTTGCTTTTGGGAAGGATTGAGATTTTGCAGAGTTCATTGTTCTTTCCTATCAGGTGCATATGTGGCAGATGACGGAGGCGGAACGGCGCAACAAACCACGGCCGCAAGACGGCCGTTTTCAATTTGTATGCGATTGACCGTTCCCTAAAGAACAATGACCAAAAAGACATCCCCTTGGATGATCGAAATTGGGCCGAGGCCCGTGACGCTTTGATTATAGAACGTTGCGCACGGGCCGGGGACGTGCCATTTGTCACAGATTTGCGGGTGAGCTAGGCGAGCTGGATCCCGCTTGGTACCGACGCTACTTCCAAATCGTGAGCGCGGCGGTGCCCAGCACGATGAGGAAAAGGCCGATGGCGCTTCGACGCGACAACTTTTCGTTGAAGGCCAGGCGTGCGAACAGCACCGATACGACAATCGATAGTTTGTCGATTTGCACGACGACGCTCACCTGGCCTGCAGCGATGGCGTAGTAGTACAGCAGCCATGACGCGCCGGTCGCGATGCCCGATGCCGCGAGAAACGCGAGTTCGCGCGGGTCAATGCGCACGACATGCTCCAGCTTTCCCTTGGCAATCACAATCGCCCATGCCATAACCAGTACCACGCAGGTGCGGATTGCCGTAGCCAGGTTTGACTCGACACCTTCGATGCCGATCTTGGCGAGGACGGAGGTGAGTGCTGCGAACACGGCGGCGCCAAGGGCGTAAACGAGCCAGGTTCGGTCTTGCTTGCGCCCTGCGCCGGCGGACTGCTTTTTCTCGATCATCAAAAAGGTGCCGAGCGTGATGACGGCGGTTCCCGCGAGTTTGACCGCCAGGTTGCCTGTCTCACCAAACAGCACAATGGCGATGAGGACGGCGAGCACGGTGCTCATCTTGTCGACGGGTACAACCTTGTTGACGTCTCCGATACTGAGAGCCTTAAAGTAGCAGATCCACGAGGCGCCGGTGGCGAGTCCCGAGAGGGTGAGGAATAGCCAGGCCTTGGCGGGAATGGCGCCGATTGCTCCGATGGATCCAGAAATGCTCGCCATTGCCCAGGCAAATACGAGCACCACGCAAGTACGGATGGCGGTCGCAACATCGGAGTCGGTGTGCCTGATGCCGCATTTGGCCAAAATGGATGTGATGCCGGCAAAGAAAGCCGATGCAAATGCTGCCGTAACCCACGACACGGGTTGGACACCTCCTCATAATAGACCGCGCCAGATCTGCGGCGCATGCCCGATGATACCGCGCTCGCCTACAGGTCGCGTGCCCGGTAGACCTTGGTGCTGACGATGCAGCTAAGTGCACATAGCACGAGGGCCAATACCGCGATTCCTGCACACAGGCAGCCGAGGACGGCGGGATCGGGATTCGCCCCGGCAATCGACATGAGCCAGTTGCTGACGGGGTTGGAGGAGCTCAGCGCTGCCATGGCAAGGCACCCGAGCAGGGCAAACAGGCCGACGGAAAGGCGCAGCGCCTCCATGTGTCCAAATCGAAAGAACAGCGGCTGTGCCAAAAACACCATCATGAGGGAGATGAGCATCGATGCTGCCGAGGCTATTGCGATCTCAAAGACGGTCTGTCCCGTCGAGGTCACGCCCGCACTGTTGAAGAGCGGAAGGACGATGATGCTCAAAAGCGCGGCGGCGCAGGTCATAACGGCCGAGAAGGCAATGATGCTCAGGTAGCGTGCGCAGATGATGTCTTTGCGCGAGAGGGGCAGCGTTGCCCGATAACGCTCCCATCCGTTTTGATTGTCGAAGCCGGCCAGCGAGCTCATGACCATGATGGGTGACATGGCACTGACCGCGCAGGCGCCGGCACTCATGCCAGAGTCACCGTCCGATGCGTTGGCGAGGGTCAACACGACGAATATGAACAGGCCGACACCCGCGATGCTCGGGACGAGCGTGCGAACGATGGCGAGCTCGGACATAAAGGCGCGTTTCATTTCGAAGCCCCTTTCAGCGTGAGGCGCAGGTAGTCATCAATGGTTGCCCGATCGCAGGGAATCTCGGGAAAGGCCTCGAGCGCTTCGCGACGGTTGGGCACGAGCACGTCCACGCTATAGGCGTGGTGGGCGGCACGGGCGCCTTCGACGCAAGCCATGAGCTCGGACGCCTGTGCTTGGGTGCAGTGGGCGATGCCGGCTCGGTCGGTAATGTCCTCGCGCGGCAGGTCAAACACAATCGAGCCGTTATCGATGCAGATGACGCGGTCGGCAGTGCGATCGAGGTCGGATGTAATGTGGCTCGAGAGCAGCACGCTGTGCTGGCCGTCGGCGACAAAGGCAAGCAACTCGTCGAGCAGTTCCTCGCGCGCCATGGGATCAAGGCCTGCGGTGGCTTCGTCCAAAACGAGCAGCTTGGCATTGTGGCTGAGCGCACAGGCGAGCTGCAGCTTCATGCCCATGCCGCGGGAGAGGTCCTTGTCCTTCGTCTTGGGATCGAGGCCAAATCGGTCGATGAATCCGGCGAACGTTTCGCAGCTCCATGTGGGATATGCCGGGCCTACGAGCCTCTCGACCTGGCCCACCTTGAGCGTGGAGGGGAAGGGACACGTGTCCAGGACAAGACCGACGCGGGAGCGCAGATGGCTTTGCGATTCATCG
>CABUXM010000039.1 GCA_902495545.1 uncultured Collinsella sp.
AAACCTGTCCCTTTTTGGTAGGTGGAGAATGGGGTAAAGTAAGTGGTGGTTAACTAGAGGAGGCTTGCTATGGCACCTATCGATATTGTTGTACTGGCTGTTATCGGTATTGCGTTTGTCGCCGTGTGCGTGCGCATCTACCGCAAGGGCACCTGCGCCGACTGCGCTCAGGGTGGCGTTTGCACCGGGCATTGCTCCAACAAAAAGACGTGCGCCGCACTTAAGGGCGTGGACAAAATCGCCGAAGACTTGGGCCGCGGTATCAAATAAGGTCCGGACATCCAAGCGCTCCGCGGGCATCCGTTCGCGGGGCGCTTTGTGCATTTGAGGGAGAGCACGGCGAGTCGAAGAGTATTTTTGGGGTATCGTTAACTGGACTATTAATTGGCAACTTATCTATAACGGAGTAACCGCATGAGCGCTCGCGTAACCATGAAGGACATAGCCGCCGAGCTTGGCGTTTCCATCAATACCGTGCACAAGGCTCTGACGGGAAAGGCCGGCGTGAGCGAATCCGTGCGCGCCAAGGTGAACGCTAAGGCCGAGGCCATGGGCTATCACCGCAACACAAGTGCCTCAAGCCTGCGCCGCAAGGATATCAATCTGGTGTTTTGCCTGCCCCGCGCATCGCGCGAGGGAGCGTACTTTTTCCGTTACCTGTGGGAAGGCTGCAATCGCTTTGAACAGGAGGTCATCGACCGGGGCATTACGGTTGAGCGCGTTGAATTTGGCGTGGGCGGCTACGCTGATGCACTCGAGCAAATCGACGAGCGTCTGCAGGTGGGCGAGAAGATTGATGGCTTGCTCGCCTATGCGCCGGGCGACGATCGTGCGACTGAGCTTTTGGGGCAGATCGCCGAGGCGGGCGTGACGATTGAGCTTGTCGACGGCGACCGTCCGCATTTGAATCGTTTGGGTGCGAGCTCGGCCGATTATTCGACGGCAGGCAGCCTTATGGCCGAGCAGGCGGCAAACCTGGTCCATGCTTCTGGGGCCGACGCCCGCGTGCTCCTTTTGACAGGCGACCCATATACCGATTCGCACTATCTAACCGCCCGCGCCTTCCACAATTACCTGCGCGAACGTGATATTCCATGGCAGGTTGAGGATCTTGCAGGTGCCCATGCGCAAGTCAAACAACTCGAGCATGAGCTCGAAAAGCGCTTGAGTGCGCCGGACGCCCCCGAACTTATCTGTAGCGTTTTTGCCGTTGGTTCCGAAGTGGTTGCCGACGCGCTCGTCTCGACCGGCAAGGCCGGTCAGGTCATGGTGATCGGCAACGACCTGTTTCCCGAAAGTGCTCTGGCCTTGCGCCGCGGTATCTTTACCAATATTGTCTATAAGGACCCGACGAGCCTGGCGTATCGCGGCGCTAAGACGCTGGGCGATTATCTGCTGTGGGGAAGGACCCCGACGGTGCCCGTCCAGAAGGGTGCCGTCGAGATGGTATTTGCCAGCAATGTCGACCGCTACTGCGAACTTGCGGGTATTTAGCCGATTGAGCAGGTACCCCCTCTTGCGACGTGCATTTTTGGGAGTATTCAGCATTGGCATGCCCTGAATGAGGTGCAGAACGACTGTTTTAAGTGCCCCCGATGGCGTAATTTGCCATCGGGGGCACTTTTTATGCCGATCGGGCGCTATCTGCGTTCCAAATAGGACGCTGAGGATGGCGCACGGCGCGCTCCAATGCTGAATACTCCCAAAAATGTACGTCGGGACATGACCCACCTGAGCAAAAGCGCTCAAGTTCGGTGTTCGGGGACGCCAACCGGTCCGCAATGCATGCAAGTCACAGCTCCGGCAACCGTTGAACGGGCAAAACCTACCGTTCACCCCATGGTTGTTAGGTGAACGTTCACCTTTTGAGTCGTAATGGATTAGTATGGTGAACGTTCACCTAGAGGATGACGAGCGTATTGTGCGCCCGCTCCGCAAACAAAGGGGTTGTTTGATGAAAAACTTCATGGACGATCAGGATTTCCTGCTGAGCACCAAGACCGGCGAGGAGCTGTTCCACAACTTTGCCGAGGGCATGCCCATCGTCGACTATCACTGCCACATTTCTCCTAAGGAGATTTGGGAGGACAAGCGTTTCGAGAACATCACCGAGGTTTGGCTGGGCGGCGACCACTACAAGTGGCGCCTGATGCGTGCCAACGGCGTCGACGAGCGTTTTATCACTGGCGACGCCCCTGCTCGCGAGAAGTTCCAAAAGTGGGCCGAGACCCTGGGTCGCTGCGTTGGCAACCCCGTCTTTGAGTGGAGCCACCTGGAGCTTAAGCGCTACTTTGGCTACGAGGGCGTCCTCAACGGCAAGACTGCCCAGGAGGTCTGGGACCTTGCCAACGCCAAGCTCGCCGAGGCCAGTTTCACCTGCCGCAACCTGATCAAGCAGTCCAACGTCCGCATGATCTGCACTACCGACGACCCCGCCGACAGCTTTGAGTGGCACAAGAAGATTGCCGCCGACGACAGCTTTGACGTTCAGGTCGTTCCCGCCATGCGCCCCGATGCCGCTTTGCGCATCGAGCGCGGCCAGGAGTTTGCCGACTACTGCAAGCACCTTTCCGAGGTTGCCGGCGTCGAGGTCAGCGACTTTGAGGGCATGAAGGCTGCCATTTCCAAGCGCTACGACGTTGCTCACGAGCTGGGCTGCCGCGCCTCCGACCACGCACTCGACTACGTTATGTACGTCCCGGCTACCGCCGACGAGATCGAGGCTATCTTTGCCAAGGGTCTGGCTGCCGAGCCGCTTACCGAGGAAGAGGTCCTCAAGTACAAGACTGCCTTTATGCAGTTCGTTGCCGGCGAGTATGTCCGTCTGGGCTGGGCCATGCAGCTGCACTTTGGCTGCAAGCGCGACAACAACCGCGCCATGTTTGCCAAGCTCGGTCCCGATACCGGCTACGATTGCATCTCCAACTACACGCCGTCCGACCAGCTTGCCGATTTCCTCAACTCCATTCAGGAGACCTGCGGCCTGCCCAAGACCATTCTGTACAGCCTGAACCCCATCGATAACACCATGATCGATACCGTCATGGGCTGCTTCCAGGAGGCTCCGACCGCCGGTAAGATCCAGAACGGCTCCGCCTGGTGGTTCAACGACAACGAGGTCGGCATGCGCGAGCAACTCACGGCTCTGGCTAACGAGGGCGTCCTGGGCAACTTTGTGGGCATGCTTACCGACTCCCGCTCTTTCCTGTCCTATCCGCGCCACGAGTACTTCCGTCGCGTGCTGTGCAGCGTGATCGGCGAGTGGGTCGAGCAGGGCAAGTACCCGGCCGACATGGAGCTGCTGGGCAGTATCGTGCGCGACATCAGCTACAACAATGCGGTCCGCTACTTTGGCTTTGACCTGGACACCGACGAGGCCTAAGCCCGCATCGAATCACATCGAACCCTGGGCGCCGTTGCCAAACGCGGAGCCCCGTTTTGCTTGCACGCTAACAAACATCTAAGGAGACACATAGATGGAGAACATCAGCTACGATGCGCTCGAGAAGATCGGCTACAAGGGCTATTTGCTGCCCAAGGATGCTCCCGAGAAGGTTCTGCAGTTTGGCGAGGGCAATTTCCTGCGCGCCTTCGTCGACCGTTTCTTTGACATGGGCAACGAGGCCACCGGCTGGAACGGCAAGGTCGTCATGGTGCAGCCCATCAACGGTGCCTTTGGCTTTGCCGACGGTATCAATGCCCAGGACGACCTGTACACCGTGCTGGTGCGCGGCAAGGAGAACGGCAACACGGTTGACGAGTCCCGCGTGATCAGCGCCTGCAGCCGCTGCCTTAACCCGTATCGTGAGGACGACTACCGCGCCATGATGGAGGTCGCCGTCTCCGACGACCTAGAGATCATCGTCTCCAACACCACCGAGGCCGGTATCGCCTATGACCCGTCCTGCAAGGCCGACGACATGCCACCTGCGAGCTTCCCCGCCAAGCTTGCCCAGGTGCTCCACACCCGCTGGGCTGCCGGTAAGCCGGGCGTCATCGTCCTCGCCTGCGAGCTCATCGATCACAACGGCGAGGAGTTGCTGCGCATCATGAACCAGTATGTGAGCGACTGGGGCTGGGAGGACGAGTTTGCGCAGTGGATGGCCAACGACTGCACCGTCTGCACCACGCTCGTCGACACCATCGTGCCGGGCCGTATCCGCGACGCATCCGAGGCCGCCGCGGTGGCTGAGCGTCTGGGCTACGAGGATCCCTTCCTGGCCGTGCGCGAGCCCTTCCAGATGTGGGGCATCCAGGGCGACGAGTCGCTTGCCGAGAAGCTTCCCTTTGTGAAGGCTGGTCTTCCGGGTGTCTTTGTGACTCCCGACGTCACCCCGTACAAAAAGCGCAAGGTCCGCATCCTCAACGGTGCCCATACCGCCTTTGTTCCGGGCTCTTGGGTTGCCGGCTTTGATATCGTGCGCGACTGCATGCATGACGAGACCGTTCGCGGCTTCATGAACACCATGCTCTACGACGAGGTCATTCCGACGCTTGCCGCCGACTTGGATGTCGAGGACTGCAAGGCCTTTGCCGCCGCCGTCGAAAACCGCTTCGACAACCCGTTTATTGATCATGCGCTGCTCTCCATCTGCCTCAACTCCACGGCTAAGTGGCGCGCTCGTGACCTGCCCACGCTCAAGGACTACGTTGCCGAGACCGGCAACCTGCCCAAGTGTCTGGCGACGAGCCTCGCTACGCTCATCTCCTTCTACACGCAGGAGCTCGTGTCCCGCGAGGGCGACGGCCTGCACCTGCGTCGCTCCGACGGCACCGAGTACACCGCTCAGGACGACGCCTTCGTGCTCGACTTCTACGCCGCCCATGCCGGCACCGACGATGCCCAGCTGGTGCACGATGTGCTCACCAACGAGCAAATGTGGGGCGAGGACCTTACGCAGATCGCAGGTCTTGAGGAGTTTGTCGTCAGCGCGCTCGCCGTCGTGCGTGCCGAGGGCGCCAAGCAGGCCTTCGCCAACGCTCAGGCGTAAATTTCCGGCGCGGACGCGGGTGCGGGACGGCGTGCCCGCGCCTCGACTTCTGCTCAACCTGTAGGGTTAGGACCATTTGCAATGAACACTATCCAGATTAATCCGGCCGATAACGTGATTGTCGCGCTGTCGCCGCTTGCCAAGGGCACCGCCGTCGCGGTTCCCGGGGTGGGCGAGGTCGTGGCCGCGGAGGATATTCCGCAGGGTCATAAGATGGCCGTGCGCTCGATTGCCGCAGGGGAGGACGTCATCAAGTACGGCTTGCCCATCGGACACGTGACGGGCGATGTCCAGCCCGGTCAGTGGCTCCACACGCACAATGTGAAGACCAACCTTTCGGGCGAGGTCGAGTATACCTACAACCCCACACATCCGGTCGTGGATCCCGTTGAGCCCGAGACCTTTATGGGGTTCCGCCGCGCCGACGGTCGTGCCGCGACGCGTAATGAGCTATGGATCATCCCCACGGTCGGCTGTGTCAACGAAGTCGCCCGTGCCATGTGTGAGCAGGCCCAGGATCTGGTCGATGGCTCGCTGGAGGGTGTTTACTACTTCCCGCACCCCTTTGGCTGCTCGCAGACCGGCGCCGACCATGCCCAGACGCGTCGTCTGCTGGTGGCGCTCTCGCGTCATCCTAATGCGGCCGGCGTGCTATTCCTGTCGCTCGGTTGCGAGAACTGCACGCATCAGCAGGTGCTCGACGAGCTCGGTGACTTCGACCACGAGCGCGTCCGCTTCCTCACCTGCCAGGACGTCGCCGACGAGCAGATCGAGGGGCACAAGATTCTGTCCGAGCTGGCTGACCTGGCCAAGCAAGCAAAGCGTGAGCCCATTCCGGCCTCCGAGCTGGTCATTGGTCTTAAGTGTGGCGGCTCTGACGGCCTTTCGGGCATTACCGCCAACCCCACGATCGGTCGCGTGAGCGATATGGTCGTCGCCCGCGGCGGCACGTCGGTGCTTACCGAGGTGCCCGAGATGTTTGGCGCGGAGAGCATCCTGCTTGACCGTTGCGAGAACGAGCAGGTCTTTAACGCTGCCTCCGACATGCTCAATGGCTTTAAGGACTACTTTATTAGCCATGGCGAGGTGGTCTACGAGAACCCGAGTCCCGGTAACAAGGACGGCGGTATTACCACGCTCGAGGACAAGAGTTGCGGCTGCGTGCAGAAGGGTGGCTCTGCACCCATCGTCGACGTGCTGCCGTATGCCGGTCAGGTCACCAAGCATGGCCTGAACATGCTGTGCGGCCCGGGCAACGACATGGTATCCACCACGGCGTTGACGGCTGCTGGCTGCCACGTGATTCTGTTCTCGACTGGACGCGGCACGCCGTTTGGCGCGCCGGCGCCTACGCTCAAGGTGTTCACCAATCAGCGTCTGTGCGACCACAAGGCCAACTGGATGGACTTTAACGCCGGCGTGATTGCCACGGGTGAGCGCACGCTCGACGAGGCCGCCCGCGATTTGTACCAGCTGGTGCTACAGACGGCGAGCGGTAAGCTCACGAGTGCCGAGCGCCGTGGCTGTCACGAGATCAGTATCTGGAAGGACGGCGTCTGCTTGTAGCAGCAAGTGCGCCCAAACATAGCGCTATGTCGTCTGCCCCGTTGGGAGTGATCCCGGCGGGGCTTTTTCGCTTCGTGGTTAAGTGAATATGTTGGAAAATCTGATAAACGTTCACCTATCTCATGGCTGTCCAGCATGGCACCCTTACCAGCAGAAAATAGGTGTGAGGATCTCAATTGTGTCCGTTCGGCGGTAAAAATCGACCGTTCGGGGATAATATGCAAGTGAACGTTCACCTGTCATAAGCAATCGCGCATAATCTAACTAAACGTTCACCCTGAACGCTGGGCAGACAGATGTCAGTGTGGACTCCAATGTCTTGCTGCAAGACAATCGAGAAAAGAGAGGGAGCTCGATGACTAATAAGATCGGAAAAAAGCGTAAGATCACATTCTGGACGCGCTTGGGCTTTGGTATGGGCGGTATGCTCAATTCCGGTGCCCTGACCTTTACGCACAGCTACATGGTGCTGTTCCTGTCCACGGAGTGTGGCCTGTCCGCAGGCGAGGCTGCACTGATCAGCTCGTTTGCCATCTATGTCAACGCTATTCTTTGCCCGCTGATGGGCTTTGTGGCCGATAACTTCTATGCCACCAAGATTGGCCGCATCTTTGGTCGTCGTCGTTTCTGGATCTTGCTGGCCATCCCGATGATGATCGCCGAGCCGCTCATCTTCGTGGCTACGCCGTTTGGCTTCCCGTACTACTTTGTGCTGTACCTGATCTACAACGTCGCGTATACGTTCTGCACCGCCAACCTGTCGCCGCTTACCATCGAGATGACCGACGACTTCAAGGAGCGTACGTACCTCACCGGCTACAAGCATCTCTTTGGTAACGCCGCCGGCTTCCTGATGGCTGCACTTGTGGGCTTCGGCTTTGGCACCTTCGGCGAGACCAACCCGTTCAGCTACTTCATCATCGCTACGATCAACGCTTCGGTCATGGCAATCTCGCTGCTTTGTGTGTACCTGTCCACGTGGGAGCACACCCCCGAGGAGGTCGCTCAGGAGAAGATCGAGAGCGTCGGCGAGGGTATCAAGAAGTTCTTCATCGACGTCGTCTCCACCTTCCGCAACAAGTCCTTCCGCAAGGTTCTGTACGCACAGGTCTCCACAAAGCTCGCTGCTGCCTGCTGGTCTGCCTGCCTGTCCTTCTTCATCGTCTACTGCCTGCAGATTCCTAAGTCCTACGAGTCCGTGATGGAGATGCCTGGCAAGGTCGTCGCTATCGTCTGCACCGCCATCTGGGTCGCTCTCATGGCCAAGAAGGGCTTCCACAAGTCTTGGTACCTCGCAAATGTCGGTTGCGCTGCGTGCATCATCGCCTACAACTACTTCGCCTTTGGTCAGATCAATGGCACCTCCACGGTCGCCATCGCCATGATCGCCTACCCCATCATCTTCGCCATCTGGAAGTTCTTCTACGTCGGCTTCCAGTACCTGCCCGATGTTCTGCTCAACTACATCCCCGATGTCGATGAGCTCATCACCCTGCGTCGTCGCGAGGGCATCTACAGCTCCGCTCAGCAGCTCTGCCAGCAGATCGCCCAGGCTATCGCCGTCAACGTGTGGGCTATCGTCCTTGCTGCCTCCGGCTTCATTCAGACCGCCGGCAATAGCGACGCCGTGACCCAGCCCGCTACCGTGCCTCTGTATATCTGCGGCTACATGATCATCGGCTGCGCCGGCTTCTTCCTGCTTGCGGCCGTCCTTGCCCGCGGCATCAAGATCGACAAGGAGCAGTGCGACATCCTTTGCGACGAGATTCACCGCGTCAAGGAGGGTGGCAAGATGGCCGACGTCAAGCCCGAGGTCAAGGCGCTTTGCGAGGAGCTCTCCGGCTTTAAGTACGAGGACTGCTTTGCCCACAACAACGTTGGCTTCCAGGACGGTAGCGTAACCCCCGCCGAGTAAGGCCGACATATCGTCCAAATCACAGGGCCGTGCCACCGGAATTCCGCCGGCAGGCACGGCCCTTTTTTAACAGCGTACAATTTGCCTTTAGAGCATCTTTTTGAGGGAGAAATCCATGGAGACGAACGTTATCTGGCGCAACGCCCGCGCGGCCGTGATCGAGCTTGACGACGGCGGCTACTTTACCTGTGCCGATACGTGGGAGATCTTTGTCAACGACGAGCCCGCCGGTACCACGAATACGGTCGAGACCTATGTCGACGGCCTGATCCCCGGCAAGCGCAACCTGGTTCGTTTTGTTTGTGGCGAGCGTGAGCTGAGCGTAGGTGTCACCACGCCGGCTGAGCCCTTTACCATCAACGTTCGCGACTGTGGCGCCAAGGGCGATGCCGAGCACGACGACACCACCAACATCCAGGCTGCCATCATGGCCTGCCCCAAGGGCGGGCGCGTGCTGATCCCCGCCGGTAGTTATCGCATCAAGTCCCTCTTCCTTAAGAGCAATATCAACATCGAGCTCGCCGAGGGAGCGGTGCTGTTGGCCCGTCACGATCGCGCGGCGCTTGCCTACATTCCGGGCACGGTCACAGGCGACGAGGGCGCCGGGCATGCCGGCACCGATATGCTGCCCCTGGGCCGCTGGGAGGGCGAGAGTTTCTCGACCTACTGCTCTACCTTTACGGGTCTGAGCGTGCACGACGTGTGCATCTATGGTCGTGGTGCCATCGACGGTCAGACCGATTTTGCCGAGGACAACTGGTGGAACAAGGACTTTAAGAACATCTTTCGCCCGGAGGAGGGCCGCGAGGTCGCCCGCCCGCGCATGATTTTCCTGTCCGAGTGCCAAAACGTGAGCTTGGCCGGCTTCACCGTCCGCAACAGCCCGGCGTGGAACATCCACCCCATCCTGTGCGAGCACGTCGATGCGCTCTGCCTGTCCATCGAGGGCCCCAAGAACTCCCACAACACCGACGGTTTCGATCCCGAGAGCTGCGGCTTTGTCCGCATCCTTGGCTGTCAGTTCTCGGTGGGCGACGACTGCATCGCCATCAAGAGCGGCAAGCTGGGCATTGAGCCCGAGCTTCGTCCCGCCACGCACGACGTGCTGATCTCTCACTGCTACATGCACGATGGTCACGGCGCCGTGGTCCTGGGTTCAGAGGCTGCCGGCGGCATCAAGGACCTTACCGTGAGCAAGTGCCTCTTTGAGCGCACCGACCGCGGCCTGCGCGTCAAGACCCGCCGCGGGCGCGGCAAGGATGCCGTCAACGAGGGCATTACCTTTGAGCACATTCGCATGGATGAGGTGCTCACGCCCTTCGTGGTCAACTCCTTCTACTTCTGCGACAAGGACGGCAAGACCGATTACGTGCAGTCTCGCGAGACGCTGCCTGTCGACGACCGCACGCCCGGCTTTGGTGCCACGACGTTTTGCGATATCGAGGCCACTAACTGCCACGCGGCCGCTGCCTACATCACGGGCCTGCCCGAGAGTAAAGTAACGCGCCTGACGTTCCAGGATGTCCACGTGACCTTCGCGCCGGATGCCGAGCCCTTTGTCCCGGCCATGGCCTGCGGCGTTGAGCCCATGGTGTGTCAGGGCATCATTGCGCAAAACGTCAAGGTACTCGATCTGCAAAATGTGGTGATCGAGGGCCAGGACGGCGAGGAACTGCAGCTCCAGAACGTCGACAAGGTTGTCCGTTCCTAACTCGGGTTGATGACCAGGGCTGCATTGTCGGATAAATCGGCAATGCAGCCCTTGTGCGATACGGCCGTGTGCGCTGCGCTACGCATCATGGTGAAAGGGAATACATGCTCAATAAAACGATTCCTGTCGGGGTCGATGGCTCGTCTGCCACGATTACGTCTTATGTTTTTGCCCCGACCGAAGATGCTTATGCTTTAAAACCGCTGCCTGCAGTTGTGGTCGTGCCAGGAGGCGGCTACGATCACGTTTCGCCGCGCGAAGGCGAGCCGGTAGCGCTCCGTTTGTTGGCGATGGGCTACCAAGCGTTTGTACTGAACTATTCGGTTGCTCCGGCTGTCTATCCGCTGGCATTGCAAGAACTCGCGCGGGCGGTCGATACCGTCCGAAGCCATGCGGCAGAGTACTGTGTCGATCCTGATCGGATTACGGTCATGGGTTTTTCGGCCGGTGGGCATCTAGTTGGCTTGCTCGGGGCGCTTTGGGACCAACCCTGGCTTGCAGAGTCGATTTCGGCATCGCCTGAGTCGATTCGGCCTGACACACTTTGCTTGGGCTATCCGGTCGTAAGCTCGGGGGCCTATGCTCATCGTGGTTCGTTTGAACACCTAACGGGTGCCGATGGCGCTTTAGCTCAAAAGTTGTCGATCGAGAATATGGTGGGCGATGGCTTCCCCCGTACGTTCTTGTGGCATACCGCCGAGGATGCATCGGTACCAGTTCAAAATAGCCTCCTTCTTGCGCAGGCTCTTGCCGACCACGGGATTGGCTTTAGCCTACATGTCTTTCCGCATGGAAAGCATGGGGCATCGCTCGCCACGGCCCAAACGGCATTTAAGGGCTGCGCCGAGCATATTCAGCCACAGGTTCAGGGCTGGCCTGAACAGTTCGTTGCATGGGAGCGTGATGGACGATGAGCGAAAGTATCTATACGCTGCGCGTTTCGAGGGCTGCGGCAGGAGCGTATCCAACGATTTCCGATGCCTTGGCGGCAGCCGATCAGCTCTATCCGGATGCCGAGCAACCGGTGATGATTCGCGTCGAGCCGGGTGAGTACCGCGAGCGGGTCGAGATTCGTCGCCCGCATGTGACGATTGAGGGAGAGACGGCCGATAGCGTGCGTATCATGGGCGGCCTGGGTGCCAAGATGCCTTCGGAGGACGGCTCGGGCATCGACGGAATGCTCGGCACCTTTAGGACCTATACCGTTTCGGTCGATGCCGACGACGTGCGGCTCGAGAACCTAACGATCGTAAATGATGCCGGCGATGGGCGCGAGGTCGGTCAGGCGATTGCCCTGTATGCCGATGGCGACCGTCTGGTTGTCGATGCCTGCTGCATTAAGGGGCACCAGGACACACTGTTTTTGGGTCCGCTGCCGCCGCATGAGGTCAAACCGGGCGGGTTCATAGGACCCAAACAGTATGCGCCGCGCCGGGTGGGGCGCCAATATTTCCGACGTTGCCGGATCGAGGGCGATGTCGACTTTATCTTTGGCGGCGCGCGTGCCTACTTTGAGGGGTGCGAGATTCGCTCGCTCAACCGCGATATGGATGTCAACGGGTATGTAACGGCAGCCTCCACGCCTAAAGGCGAGCCGTACGGATTTGTGTTTCATGGTTGTTCGTTTACAGCTCCGGATGGCGTGGCGCCGGATTCGGTCTACCTGGGCCGTCCTTGGCGCGAATGGGCGCAAACTGCGCTGATCGATTGTTGGCTAGGGCGACATATCAAGCGCGAAGGCTGGTGGGATTGGAATAAACCGGCGGCGCACAACTGCGCGCAGTATGCTGGCGCGATTCTGTATGGGCCGGCGGGCGATACTACCGGCTGGGTGCCGTGGGCGAATGAACTCGATGTGATGGCTGCCGCCGGGTACGCTCGCGAGCAGGTGCTTGCCGGTGTGGATGGCTGGGATCCCGAGGGCGGCGACGGTGATGCGGTGGAGACGGCTGGGCTATCTGCCAATGGTCGCACCGTGCACATCGAGACGTACTGCGAAGACGAGCCTGCGCTGCGTGCCCGGCTGAAGCGCGAGGGGCGCTCGGCGGCATTTGCGGGCAAGACTCCTGCAGATTTTGAGGCGTGGAAGATTGCGACCAGGACTCGTCTGTACGATGTTTTGGGCCTTTCGCTTATGGACCGCGTCCCGATTGAGATTCGTGAGCTCAGCCGCGTGCGGGTTGCCGGCGGCATTGTGCGTACTCATGCGATGCTGCAGGTTGAGCACGATGTGTGGATGTCGTTTTACCTGTTGGAGCCGTCTCATCCGAAGCTTGATGGACGGGGGCTTAAGCGTTGCTATATCTGCCCGCATGGCCATCAGGGAGCAGGCGCCGCAAGTGTTGCGGGCGTGACGGGCGTGCCGGCGGTCGATGATGCTGTGCGTAAGTTCAATTACGACTACGGTCTACGTTTGGCGCGTATGGGTTACGTGACCGTCTGCCCCGACGCACGCGGTTGGGGACACCGTCGTGACTGGAAGGGTCAGGGCGATGACGAGAACAGCTTTCTGCGCGGCACGTGCCTAAACCAGGCGCGCATGGCCGAGCCGCTGGGACTTACCGTTGCGGGCCTCAACGCCTGGGATAACATGCGTCTGATCGATTACCTAGAGGCGCGCGGCGACATTGCCATGGACGACCTGGGCTGTTTTGGCTTTTCGGGTGGCGGCTACATGACGTTGTACCTGGCCGCACTCGACCCGCGTGTGCGCAAGGCGTTTGTCTCGGGCTATCTGTATGGTGTCGGTGATTCGCTGCTGCATCTCAATGGCAATTGCAGCTGCAACTACACACCCGGACTTTGGCGCTTACTCGACATGGGCGATATTGCCTCGCTCATCGCGCCGCATCCGCTGTTGGTGCAGAGCTGCGAAGAGGATCATCTGAACGGTGCGCGCGGGCTGAAAAATGTTGACGAGCAGCTCAAGATCGTGCGCGATGCCTACAAGTTGCTGGGTCGCAGAGATGGCCTGCGGCACGAGGTGTGTCCGGGTGAACACCATCTGGGCGTGGCACATCTTGCCGAGGATATCGAATGGCTCGATTCGCACGTTGCGGAATGCGCCCCCGTGCATAGCCCCTCGGCATGCTGCGAATAAACGGTACGTTCCTGTATGACCGCCGATGGGCGGATGAGGAGAAGATTATGGAAACGAAGAGCTTGAGTGAATCGACCATTTGCTGCTTTGGCGACTCAACGACCTGGGGCGACAACGGCTGCGGTGGGGGAGGTAACGACATCTCGTGGACCTCGCATTTGGGCGCGTTGCTGGGAGGCGCGGTCATCGAGAACTTTGGCATCAAGGGTTCGCGTATCGCCATCAAGGCCGACCGTACCGATTCGTTTGTCGAGCGCCTTGACGGTATCGACGATGCGGCCGATGTCTATGTTGTCTTTGGCGGCGTCAACGACTTTAGCCGCAACGTGCCGCTTGGAGAGCTGGGCAGCACGGACGTGCACGAGTTCTATGGTGCACTCGATTACCTGATCCGCACCATCACGGCGCGCTCACCTCAGGCAAAGCTCGTGTTTATGACGCCGTGCAAGACGAGCGGTAAGCACGAGAAGGATATCCCGGCAAGCGATGAGCTCAATCACCTGGGGTTGACGCAGGTCGCCTACGTAAAGGCGATGCTCGAGGTCTGTGACCGCTACTCCGTGCCGGTGATTGACCTGTATGCGCAAAGCGGTATCAGCCCGTTTTTGCCGGAGCACCGCGAGCTCTATATGCCGGACGGTCTGCACTACAGCCCGGCTGGCTATGAGCGCCTGGCGCATCGCATCGCCGCGGGTCTCACCGCCGTTTGCCGCTAAAAGTCTGCCGTTCGCGAGGAATATAGGGTTAACGTTCACCCTATATTCCTCGTTCGCGTTACACTAGGGGTAACGTTCACCTATCGTTTATGTCAGAGGGGACAGCAATGGGTTGCAATCAAATCCTGGACCGTTATATCGAGCAGTTGATCGAAACCTCTACGCCGCAGGCGCCGGCTTGGAATATCGAAAAGATTCGCGCCGGCAAGGAGAACACCTGGAACTATATCGACGGCTGCATGATCAAGGCGCTCATCGAGCTGTACGAGATTACGGGTGAGCAGCGCTACCTGACGTTCGCCGATGACTACATCGATTTCTTTGTCCAGGACGACGGTACCATCAAGCATTACAACCCGCAGGAGTACAACCTCGATAACGTCAATGCGGGCAAGACCCTCTACAAGCTGTATGACCTGGTGGGCAAGCCCAAGTACCGTGCCGCCATGGACACCATCTACCGCCAGCTCGAGACCCAGCCGCGCACCAAAGAGGGCGTGTTTTGGCACAAGGCCGTCTATCCCAACCAGATTTGGCTCGATGGCATGTACATGGCACAGCCGTTCTACATGCAGTACGAGCTGAGCTTCCACAACCGTCGTGCCTGCTCGGACAGCTTCCATATGTTCCAGGTCGTGCATGACCTGATGCGCAACCCCCTCAACGGTCTGTACTATCACGCTTACGACGCGAGCCGCAAACAGTTCTGGTGCGACCCGGTCACCGGTCTTTCGGCTAACTTCTGGCTGCGCGCCGAGGGCTGGTTTGCCATGGCGCTCATCGACACCTGGGAGCTCATGCCGCCTTCGATGTCGGCCGAGAAGGACGAGATCCGCAAGATGTTCCACGATCTGATCGACGCCATGCTGCCGTATCAGGACGAGAAGACCGGCATGTGGCACCAGGTCATCAACCTGCCCAATATCGCTCCTAACTACCTGGAGGAGTCGGGCAGCGCCATCTTTGCCAACGCCATCATGAAGGGCGTGCGTCTGGGCGTGCTGGGCGAACGTTACTACCAGTACGGCCGTCGTGCCTTCGACGGCATCTGCGAGACCTGCCTGTCCGAGTGTGACGGGCAGCTGGCGCTCGACAACATCTGCCTGGTTGCGGGCTTGGGAAACACCGCGCACCGCGAGGGCACGTTTGATTACTACATGAGCGAGCCCGTGGTCAAAAATGATGCAAAGGGTGTGGCGCCGCTGGTGCTTGCCTATATCGAGACCATGCATCACGACAAGCTGGCCGGTAAGCGCGATCCGCTCGCCCCCTCGGGCGTGTGCTCCATCGAGGACCCGTTTGGCGGATACACCCCGGGCATCAACGCTCATAAGGGATGTGAATAACGTGGGGGCTATTACTCCGGGCGTACGTTTGCACGACCTTCCGCAGGGGACCGTCGAGGAACGCATTCGCATGGCGGGAGAGCTGGGCTTTTTGTGCATTCAGCTGCCGAGCAAGGTGCTCTACGCATCGATGGGGATCGATCGAGGCGGCCTGACCCGCGAGCTTGCCGACCATTTGCGTGCGGTGCTCGACGAGGCAGGCGTTTCGGTCGCCGTGCTCGGCTGCTATAAGAATTTGGCGACGCCCGATCGCCAACAGCTCATGGATAACTATGCCGAGTATGAGGCATGCCTGAACTTTGCCCAGATGCTCGGCGGATGCCCGGTTGGCACCGAGACCGGTCGCCCCAATGCGCAGAACCGCGTCGCGGAAGACCGCATGACCGACGAGGCACTCGATGCGTTTGCAGACGGACTTGCACACGTCTGCGATCGGGCCGAGGCCGTGGGCGGGCAAATACTGATCGAGCCCGGTTGGAACGAGACGGTTAATACGCCGGATCGTTGCCGTGAGGTGCTGGAGCGCGTCTCGAGCCCGTCGCTCGGCGTGATCTACGACCCAGTGTCGCTGTTGCACCCCAGCGTTGTTGACGAAGCGCAGGAAATCACAGCGCGCATGCTCTACTTATGCGGCAGTAAGATCCGCGTGCTGCACGCCAAGGATTTTGAGGTCGTTGATAACGAGGACGAAGCCGGTTGGTGCGACGGTACGGGTTCACGCCTGGTGTGCCACGGCGTGGGCGAGACGGGTCGCTATGACTTTGAGCCCGTGGTGGCCTGGGCCGCCGCCTGCCCTGGGATTCCCTGCGTGGTCGAGAACAGCGTGCCGGCGACGGCGGCTGACTGCCTGGCGACACTCGAGCACATGTCCGCTCGCTGCGGGGCTTCGCATCGCGAGTTATAGCATTGGCTTTTGCCGTGTCGGCAGATTGAGATTACCTGTATGGGGGCGGCGGTGAAGGGTCTTTATCGTCGCCTCATTGGATTGCATTAAAAAGGGGAGTTGCGTGGCTATCCACATTGTCGAAGAGGCGAATCGATGCCTGGGTTGTAAAAGGGCGTTCTGCCAGATTAAGGGCTGCCCGGTTCAGACGCCTATTCCTCAGGTCATCGATCTGTTCAAGCAGCGTCGTCTAGAAGAGGCGGGCGAGCTGCTGTTCCAGAACAATCCCATGAGCGCGGTCTGCTCCATGGTGTGCAACCATTCGGGCCAGTGCGAGGGCGCTTGCATCCAGGGCCGCAAGGGCACACCCGTGCATTTCTCGAGCATCGAGAACTATATCTCAACAGCGTATTTGGATCGTAAGGAGTGGGCGCCCGCGCCGTCGTGCGGCAAACAGGTTGCTGTGGTCGGTTCCGGTCCCGCCGGTATTACCGTGGCCATTAAGATGGCCCAGCTGGGCTGTGCCGTCACGGTATTTGAACAGCGCCCCGAGATCGGCGGTGTGCTGGAGTACGGTATCCCCGAGTTCCGCCTGCCCCGTGCGCTCGTGCAAAAGTATCGTCACGTGATGTGCTCGCTCGGCGTGCGCGTTCGTCCCTCGACCACCATCGGCGGCGCACTGCACATCGATGACCTGCTACGTGACGGCTACGACGCGGTCTTTGTCGGTACCGGTACCTGGCGTGCCCGCAAACTGGGCATTCCCGGCGAGTCGCGCGGCAACGTGCTGTTTGGCATCGATTACCTGGTCGATCCCGCGAGCGTGGCAATCGGGCAGAACGTGGCGGTTATCGGCGCCGGCAATGTGGCCATGGATGTTGCCCGCACGGCCCTGCGCTCGGGCGCTCGCAAGGTCACCGTGTATGCTCGATCGCGCCATATCTCTGCCATCGATGATGAGGTGGAGCTGACCGAGCTTGACGGTGCCGAGATTATGTGCGGCAAGGCGATCTGCGCCATCGACGATAACGGTCCGGTGTTCGAGACGGCTATCTTCGACGAGGAGAATAACGTGGTGGGCTACGAGGAAGAGCTTGACCATGTGTCTGCCGATACGGTTGTGATTGCGGCTTCGCAGGTGCCCAAAGACAAGCTTGTGCTTACGACGGGCGGCCTGGAGACCGACCATCGTGGCCTGCTTTCGGTCGACGAGAACGGCATGACAACGGTGCCTGGCGTCTTTGCCGCCGGCGACGTAGTTAACGGCCCGCTCACGGTGGTTCATGCCGTGGCAGGCGCCAAGCTCGCCGTCGAAGGCATGACCAGCTACCTGGGCCTCTAACTCCATCCCATCCATCAGTTGCGGTGAAATACGGACTGTTTTGCCTGTCAAAAGCCTCGGCTGCCCCGTATTTCACCGCAACTTTTTGGGGTTGAGCAGAGGCTGGGGGAACGCGCACGGTCGGGTGCTGCGCGGTTGCTGGTACGATAGGTACGTCAGCAACTGCCGCCGAGCGGCTCAAATGAAAGGAACCCTGTATGGAGTCCTCCGCCTACCCGATGCTCTTTAGTCCGATCAAGGTCGGTACGACCGAGGTCAAGAACCGCGTCTTTATGCCGCCGGTGTCCACCAACCTGGCCGATCATGGCTATGTGACCGACGACTTGGTCGATCATTACCGTGCCCGCGCCAAGGGCGGCGTGGGCCTCATCATTACCGAGGTCGTGACGGTCGAGCCCACCTATACCTATCTGCCGGGTGACATGTGCTGCTACGACGACACGTTTATCCCTGGCTGGGAAAAGCTCGCCGCCGCCGTGCATGAGTATGGCTGCAAGATCATGCCGCAGCTCTTTCACCCCGCCTACATGGCCTTTAACATTCCGGGCACGCCGCGCCTGATCGCTCCGTCCTTCGTGGGACCGTCCTATGCCCGCGAGGCACCGCGTCCTATCACGGTCGATGAGATTCACGAGCTCACGCATCAGTTTGGCGACGCTGCCGTGCGTATGCAGAAGGCTGGCGTCGATGGCGTCGAGGTCCATGCGGCGCACGCCCACGGCATGCTCGGCGGCTTTTTGACTCCGCTCTACAACAAGCGCACCGACGAGTACGGCGGCTCGCTCGACGCCCGTATGCGCTTCTTGCTCGAGGTCATCGCCGAGATTCGTGAGCGCTGCGGCAAGGACTTTATCATCGACGTCCGCATTTCGGGCGATGAGTACACCGATGGCGGTCTGACCCTCAACGACATGATCTACGTCTCGCGTCGCCTGGAGAAGGCCGGCGTCGACATGATTCATGTGTCGGGCGGCACCACCATCAAGCGCGGCTCTGCGATTCCCGCCGCCGGCACGCAGCAGGCCTCGCACGCCGCCTGCTCGCGCGAGATCAAGAAGCACGTCAACATTCCCGTCGCCACCGTCGGACGTATCAACGAGGCCTGGATCGCCGAGGAGCTGATCGAGGACGGCGCTGCCGACATATGCATGATGGGCCGCGCCAATCTGTGCGATGCCGAGTTCTGCAACAAGGCCGCTGCCGGCAACGCCGACGAGATCCGTCCCTGCATTGGCTGCCTGCGCTGCCTGAACGGCATTATGTTCGGCAAGCGCATCTCCTGCACCGTTAACCCGGACGTGGAGCGCGACGAGGCTGGCTACGAGCCTGCCGCCGAGGCCAAGAACGTACTGGTTGTGGGCGCTGGTCCTGCGGGCATGGAGGCAGCCTACATTGCCGCCAAGCGCGGCCACAACGTGGTGCTCGT
>CABUXM010000040.1 GCA_902495545.1 uncultured Collinsella sp.
GGGCGCTCAAGGCCGTCGCGAGAAAGCGGCTCAGGGCGATATACGCCGTGATGCGCGACCGGGTGCCCTACCGGGAGTAGCCCCGACGGTTGACAAAACTATAGGAACACCCAACGACTTCATTTAGCCGCAAAAGCGGGCTATGGGCGCAAGTGGCTGCTCGCGAAAGACGCGCTCGACGGCGGCGCGGTATTCGTCGACCTTTTTGGTCTTGCGTACGATCTTGTGAACGTTAACAGGATCGGCGAAGGCGCATTTGGCGTAGAACCACCACTCCTTCATGCGAAAGACCGCATTGCCGCCAATCTCTTCCGCATATGCCGCAAACAGCGTGTCGTGGAAGCGCTGCAGCTCAGCAGCCGTGGCAGTAGGGCCGCCCTTAACCATGCGAGCCAGCGCGGGGTTCGCAAGCAAGCCGCGCCCCAACATTACGTGACGCGTTCCGGGATAGGCCTCCACCAGCGCATCCATCTCCTCAAGATCAAAGATGTCGCCGTTGTAGGCCACCGGGAACGGCGCCCGCTCCAGCGTCTCGCCGTAAAACTCTTTGCGCGGCGAACCCGCATAGCGGTCCTTTTGCACGCGCGGATGCACGATCAGCTCTGCCAGCGGCATGCGGCAATAGAGGTCAAGCACACGCTCGTATTCGTCATCGCTTTCCAACCCCAGCCTGGTCTTGACCGACACCGGCAACGGCGAGCGTTCGCACACGTCGCTCAAGAACACCTCGAGCTCGTCGAGATTGCGCAAGAAACCCGAACCCTTCCCCTTGGCTACAACCGTGCCCGAGGGGCAGCCAAGGTTGAGATTGACCTCGTGATAACCCATGCCGGCGAGCACCTGCGCCGCCCACACAAACTCATCCGCATTCTTGGACATCAGCTGAGGCACCACGTTAAGCCCCTGGTTATTGGCGGGATCGACCTCTTTAAACGCCTTACCGCCAAAGCGGTTGCCCACGCGCGGCGGCGGCAAAAACGGCGTGTAATAACAATCGAGTGCGCCGAAACACTCCGCATGCACGCGACGGAACACATGCCCGGTAATCCCCTCCATAGGGGCCAGCGATAAATACATCAACATCCACTCTCAGATCAATGCGGCAAAGGGACTGCCCCCTTGTCACATCCTATTCAAACGGTTCAGAAACTCTTCGCAGGCGCGAGAACGCAGGCGATATTTTTTCCACACCAGATACGATGCAATGGTGAGCGGCGGCTCAAACGGGATAAAACGCAGGTCGCTGCTTTCATCTATCTGCAACAAGCTTCCAATACCAACCGCACATGCGGTGCCCGAACGCACCAGGTGCGACGCGTTGCCGATCAGATCGAAATGCCCCACGACGTTGAGGTCATCGAAGCTGAAGACGCCGCCCGACCACACTTCGAGATCGAACGCTCGATTCGAGGTACGCGAACTCACCAGCAGCGGCATCTTCGCCACGTCCGCAGGCGTTAACACGTCCAGGCCACCCCATGGACCGCTCGCGGCGACAACGGCGCCGGCCCGGTCAGCCTCAGGCATACGGATCCACTCGTATTTCTCGACGTTAACGGGCTCCAACAGCAGGGCAAAGTCGAGCAAGCCACGCTCCAAGCGCTCCTCCACCGCATCGGCATTGCCGGTATAGAGCTCAATCGTCACTCCGGGATGACTCCGATGCAGCTCCGCAAAAGTATCGAGCACCAGCCGCATCGATTTGGTTTCGCCGGCTCCAATGCGGATAACGCCTGCAATGCCGAGCTCCCGATCCGCCAACTCTAGCTCGGTCTGTTCCACCAGCAAGACAATCTCCTCGGCGCGCTGGCGCAAGCGCATGCCATCGCTCGTGAGTACACACGATCGATTGGTGCGCTCGAACAGCTCCACGCCCAGCTCGCGTTCCAAATCGGCTATCTGGCGCGAGAGCGTGGGCTGCGTCACATGTAGCACGTTAGCAGCTTCGGTCATGTTTTCCTCTCGGGCCACAGCAAGAAAATAACGCAGCGTTCGCAGCTCCATTGCACCCCCAACTCAGACAAGGTATTCCACTCGCCAGCCATTTGGTATTCGTATACCTAGCCAGTCGATATGAGCAATATACATTATCAACCTATCAACGTACGCTATAGCCATCCCCTCAAAGATAAGGAGGACACCATGCAGTACACCACCCTTGGACATTCCGGCATCAAAGTCTCTAAGCTCTGCCTGGGAGGTATGAGCTTTGGCGAGCCCAGCCCCGACTTTCACCAATGGACCATCGGACCCGACGACACGCGCGCCGTCATCAAGCGCGCTCGACACCGGAATCAACTTTATCGATACCGCAAACTGTTACAGCTTTGGCACGAGCGAAGAGTATATTGGCACCGCCCTGCGCGATCTGGGCATCGCTCGCGAGAACGTCGTGCTTGCCAGCAAGGTGTACTTTAACGAAGGTGGCCTTTCCGCCAAAGCCATCAAGCGCGAGATCGAAGGCTCGCTCAAGCGTCTGGGCACCGATTACCTGGACCTGTATATCATCCACCGCTTTGATTACGACGTCCCCATGGAAGAGACCATGGAAGCGCTCGACGATCTGGTGCGCGAGGGCAAGGTCCGCGCGCTCGGCGCCAGCGCCATGTATGCCTACCAGCTGCACAACCTGCAGATTATCGCGTGCGACCACGGATGGACGCCCTTTACGAGCATGCAGTGCCACTACAACCTGCTGTACCGAGAGGACGAGCGCGAGATGATCCCGGTGTGCCGCCAGTTTGACATGGCCCTTACGCCATACAGCCCCATGGCTTCGGGACACCTCTGCCGCCCCACGCGGGAAAGCTCGAGCACACGTGGCACCACCGACACGACCATGGCCAACAAGTACGACCATGATCGCGCCATCGACATGCCCGTCATTGAGCGCGTGGCCAAGATTGCCGCCGATCATGACGTGCCGATGGCGCAGATTGCGCTGGCATGGCACTGGGCACGTGGCGTCGAGGCCCCCATCGTGGGCTGCTCCAAGCCCGAGCGCGTCGACGACGCCGTGGCCGCGCTCGACATAACGCTCTCCCCCGCCGAGATCGAGTTCCTCGAAGAGCTCTATCAACCGCACGCGCTCGTTGGTCCCAAGGCCCGTCCCGGCGAAAAGCCGCTTGCCGGCACCACCAAGGTCAAAACCACAAAGTGATGCCATGGACGACGACATCATCGACGGCCTACGCGACGCCGGCTGCAGCGAAGAGTTTATCGAGCTGTACGGTACCGCCGCTAGCGACTGCGCGCGCATTTGCCTACTAAAACGGCATCGCCGCGAATTGCTCAATGATATACACGCAGGGCAGCAGAAGCTCGAACGCCTTGACTATCTCATTTATCGGCTACGCAGCGCCTCAACCGGATGCTGTTCAAGCCGCTCGGTATCGCGGCCATGAGGCGGCACTTAATAGCACCTCACCATGGCACCAAATACTGCCTCACCATAAAGCCTAAACCGCAGCAACGAAAGGAACTCCAATGACTAAGGCACTTGTGGCATATTTCAGCGCATCGGGAACCACGATGGACGTTGCGAGCCGCTTGGCTCGCGTGACGAACAGTGACCTGTTCACCATTGTGCCCGCCAATCCATACACAAGCGCCGACCTTAACTGGCGCGACAAGCAGAGCCGCAGCACACTCGAGGCTGCCGACCCCTCCTGCCGCCCTGCCATAACCTCTAGAGTGGAGCACATCGAAGGCTACGACACCATCTTTTTGGGTTTCCCCATCTGGTGGTACGTGGCACCGGCGATTATCAACACATTCCTTGAGTCTTACGACCTGACAGGCAAGACGATCGTCCTGTTTGCCACCTCGGGCGGAAGCGGAATGGGCAAAACGGCGTCGGTCCTTAGGGCAAGCGCTCCGGGCGCAAAGATCGTTGACGGCGGCATTCTCAACAACGCAAGCAACGCCAGCCTCGAGAAGTTCGCGGCAAGGTACCCCTAACGCGACAAAGGCCGACAAATCGGCGGCGCGGCGAGCACGATGAAAGCGGCATCATCGAGTGGATATAGGAGCGCCTGCCCTATTCCAAAGTCGCCACCCTAACCTTTCATCCACTCCAAAACATGTACGTCAACATCCAAAGTCAACATTTTTTGACATCTTTGAATGCTGACGTACAGCTTTTTGTATGGACCGGAGAAGGCGCAAATGGCGAACCCATCGAGCCGTCAAGACACTTTAGCCGCATGACCATGCACTCATCGATGGCAGGATTCCCTATACTGAGTCACATATGACGGTATCGCGCCAAAGGAGAACGCCGTGACCACGTCGCAGATATCCCTGCTCGCGCTCATCTCGGTTGGAGGCATCGGCATCCTGCTTATCGGAATGAGCACGCTCATGAAAGCCGCCGCCCGCAGGAAAGCCAAGGCCTGCACCGCTATGATCATGGGAACGGTCATTGACCACCGCTTTATGGGCGAAGGCAGAATGTATCCCGTTTTGGAGTACACCGTCGGCGGCACGCGGTACCACGTGAGAAAACAATTCCGCGGCGTAAAGACCAAAAGCTTGTCGGGACTCCCCGTCCGCACGCAAAGCGCGGCGTACGAAGACGCCAAGGGCTGGTTGCACGTACAGACAGGACCCATCGCACGCCTAGATACTCTCGCAGAGCAGCTTTGGCCCCTCGGCAGCCAAATGACTGTGCGCTACAACCCCAGCAGCCCAGACAAGAGCTATGTCGAGCGCCCTATCGTGGGCGACTTTGCCACGCTGATGTTTAACATCGCGGGTATCTTGCTCATCGCGCTGAGTATTTTGCTCTATGTTCTTATCCAGCGCTAGCTCAGACTGATACATCCCGCGCGCCGCGCGCCGTAATGACCGCCACGACACCAAGGACCAGCTATGGCAACACTCTCCGAACAAGAACGTAGGCGCATCCAGCGATACTGCATCTGCCCCAAAGTTGCCGGAGCGGCGCTTGCCATGGCATTCGTGCTGCCCTTATCGATCATTCCCTTCGAAATGATCGACGACATCGTCTTCCATCACGAAGGCTTCCAAGAGACGGGCATGATGACCGCCTTGGTGCTCACCGCCATCGAGCTCGTCATATTCTGTTATTGCGCTCTCGCCCCGCGCTTTGGCATGCGTGGCAAGCAGTGGAAGGAAATGCAGTATCGGCTCGCCGTCGAGCAGAGCGAGAAAGACCGCTCGGCACAGATCACAGGCGTTGTTGGCACGCAGGCCGCCGCACGCTTGCTCAAGAACAGCGACAACGAGGCTGCACGCAACCTGGGCGGCGCGGCAGAAGTCGCCGCTGCCGTAGGCGCCGTCGCCACCGCGGCAGACGTGCTTGCCGAGAGCTTTACCAACGCGAAGGCCATGGCAGAGGCCTGTGGCGTGCCCATCCCCCATGCAAAAAAGTGGATCGTCGCGCTTGTGGCGCTGCCCCTCGCAATCGTGTGCGGCGCCTATATCCCACAGCTGGCGCAGGGAAACATCGAGATGCAAGAAAACGCCGCGGCCGCGGCCGAGCAGATCGCCATCGCTCGCAAGGCGCTCGAGCCCTCATGCGAGTACGTGTCCGCCGATGACCCCTGCGAGCGATATCAAGATTACGGCTACCACGTCCGCGGCTATCTGCACGACGGCGACTCCGATGCCCAGAAAACCTATACGTACCTGGATTTTGACAACAAGGGGACGCTCACGGAAGTGAGCTGCGTGGCAGAGGTCGACCCCGGCGCGAGCCTCGAGGACAACCTCACCCGTATCGAGCTCGACCTTGACGAGCTTTCCCCTGTCGTCCAGACCATAGACGTCAAGACCGCAAGCCCCGAGCTCCTGGCACCGCAGAAGCTCCCCGAAGAGTTTAGGCAGGCATTTTTGAACGGCTCGCTCTACGAGAGAATCTCTATCAGGACAAGTGACGACCCCATCAAGGCGTATTACTCGTTTGACACGGAACCTGAGGACGAGTTTGACGAGTACACCCATCCAACCATCCGCATCACGCTGATGGGCAAAACGAACTAGGTGCAGGGAGATGAATGTGACAAAGGGACTGTCCCTTTGTCACATTATTCGGAGCGTAGGGCTTCTACGGGGTCTTTCTTGGATGCGCTACGAGCCGGCAGCAGGCCGGCGACAACCGTCAGCAGCACCGAAATCGCGATGAGCACCAGCGCATCCTGCACGGGCAGGCTCATCAGGTTGGGTACTTGTTTGGCAGCAAGCGCCCAGGCATTAACCGGGAAGCTCACGGCCACCACGACGACAATGGCAAAGACACCGGCGATGAGGCCTTCGATAAAAGTCTCGGCGTTGAACACGTTTGCCACGTTGCGCTTCGACGCGCCAATCGCGCGCAGAATGCCAATCTCCTTTTTGCGCTCCAGCACGCTGATGTAGGTGATGATGCCGATCATGATGGAGCTCACCACCAGGCTGATGCTCACGAATGCGATGAGCACCAAGCTGATGGTGTTCACGATGTCGGTCACCGAACCCATGATGATGCCCATGTAGTCGGTGTACGAAATTGCCCGATTATCGTGGCCAGCGGCTTTGACCTGCTTGTTGTACGCGTCGATGTGATCGAGCACGCGCTCCTTGGCCTCAAAGTCGCGCGGGAAAATCTTGACCGAGATGGGGTCTGCCTCGTCCGCATAGCCCAACGTGGTCAGATTGTTGTCGTAGGTGAGCTTCGACGCCTTGGCATAGCTCATCATGAGCGAACTCAGGTCCTCGGCGTCCATGTTGAAATGGATGGCACGAGCAAAGGCGCTCGCATCCACGTGCATGGCGCTCGCCAGGTTGGCAAAACTCGAAGACATCTGCGTCGCCATCTGGTCCATGAGCCCTGCCGCGCCCGCCTTGAGCTGGGACGATACCGTCGTCGCAATCTGCTCGCTGATTGCCTTCATCACCTGATCAATAGCCTGCTGCAGATACGGAGCCAGCTGCTTTTGCACATAGTCGGTCATTGCCTGCTGCAGCCGCTCGGCCAGGGCATCGCCGCCGAGCGCTTTGAGCTGGGCCATGATTTGCTGGGCTGCCGTATCACTCTCAAGATACGTCGAGAACGCGGCGGCAAGCTTTGACGCGTCCTTAAGATCTTCGGGCGACAGCGCCCTAAACTGATCAGACTGCAAAAAGCCCTCAAACAGCTGGTTGGCTAGTGTTCCCACCTGCTGCATTTGCTCGGGTGTGAGTTCCAGACCGTCAAAGATGCCCGAGAAATCTGGTGCCGGCGCTTTGGCCATGATGTCACTAAAGTCGATGTCCTTCCCAACGCCCGAAAGGTCAATGTCCAGCCCGGATAAGTCGATACCAGAAAGGTCGATACCGCCGGCCGCACCCGAGAGCGCAGACGTATCGAACGAGAACGCGTTCTTCAGCTCCGCCTCGTCCACGCTGAACATACTGCCCAGATCAACTCCTTGTTTGACCTCGCCTTGCAGCTCATCGAAAGACTTGCCCGTAAAGACATCCGTCTCGGGGTGGGCGAGCTGCTCCTGCACAATCTGCGAATCGGCGGCGCGCTCCATAAGCTGGCGAGTCAGCGCATGCGTATAGGCAATGCCCGGGGACAACGCACTTGCGTTGGCTGTCTCGTTGGGTCGCACCACGCCCACAATGTGCACGTCAATACCATTGGCAACCTTGGCGGCCATAAAGTCGGTGTCACCAGACATGTCAGTCCACATGCCGGTCTCTTCGTTTTTGCGATACGCATCGGCCGGCGACAACACCTTAAACGTCGTAGACAGCGCATCGTCATAGGTAAAGTCGGTGCCGGTCTCGGGCGTTTTGACCCCACCGTCAGCCGTCATAGCACTGTCAACCAGATCGTTGAGCTCATCGATATCCAGCGCACCGATGCTGTAGAGCGTGTAATCGCCCACCGTTCCACGGCTCGAAAGCACCATTACGGCTTCGTTAGCAGACGTAGGCCAATGACCGGCGACGACATCGTACTGGCTGTCGAGCAGGCTCTGGTCGTCAATCATCTCGTTAAAAACCGAGGTTCCCATGGAATCCATACTCACCGTTGCCGCCGAGCTCGCGCCTCCGCTCATGGCCTCGGTCATGGCGTTGGGAACAAGTCGAACGGGCTTCTCGTCACCCTTACCCGCACGATAGACAACCGGCGTCACGCCATAGCCGTACTGGATGGCGTTGACCTCTTTATCGATGCCGTCGCCACCGGCATCGAGCCATGCCTTAAAGCTCGTCATGTCGTTGGACTTAACACTTGCAAACATATCCTTTACGGCCGTGACCACGGGAATCTTATCGGTTCCCTTAACCTTGCCGCCGACACTGTCGTCGGACGAATCCACGCTTTCAGGCGAGCCATCATCCACAGCCCCCTGCCCGCCCATCATGGACGACAGGTCGTAATCCTGCTTGGAGATGGTGAGCGGGTAGCTCGAGAGCGTATCCTCCTCGACCTTTTTGATGTAGCCGTTTACGCCGTTGGAAAGCGCCAGGATCGCCGCGATGCCGATGATGCCGATCGACCCCGCAAAGGCCGTCATGGCCGTACGACCCTTTTTGGTCATAAGGTTTCGGGCAGAAAGCCCCAACGCCGTCACAAAGCTCATCGAGGTTTTGCGCGTAGGCTTAGCCTCGCGACGCGCGGCATTGGCAACATCAAAGGGGTCGGAATCGTCGGTGATTTTGCCGTCCGCCAGGTTGACGATGCGTGTGGCGTACTGGTACGCCAGCTCGGGATTATGCGTGACCATGATGACCAGGCGGTCGCGCGCCACGTCCTTAAGCAAGTCCATGACCTGTACGGATGTCGTTGAATCCAAAGCGCCGGTCGGCTCGTCGGCAAGAACGATCTCGGGATCGTTAATCAGGGCACGGGCAATGGCCACGCGCTGCATCTGCCCGCCCGAAAGCTGGCTCGGGCGTTTGTTAACGTGCTCGCCCAGACCAACTGCCTCGAGCGCCTCGCGCGCACGCTGGCGGCGCTCGCTATGCCCCACGCCCGTGAGCGTGAGCGCCAGCTCGACGTTTTCCAAGATGGTCTGGTGCGGAATGAGGTTATAGCTCTGGAACACAAAGCCGATGCGGTTGTTGCGATAGGCATCCCAATCGCGATCGCGAAAATCCTTGGTCGAAATACCGTCGATGAGCAGATCGCCCGAGTCAAAGTGGTCGAGTCCGCCGATAACGTTGAGCATCGTGGTCTTGCCTGAACCCGAGGGACCCAGAATGGCCACGAACTCGTTATCGCGAAACGCCAAGCTCACGCTGTCGAGCGCCACCTGCGTAAATGACTGCGTAATGTATCGCTTGCAAATTTCCTTGAGCTCCAGCATGGACGGCAACCTCTCATACGCGGGCGCACTCGACCGCTCTCCCCCGCCGTTCGTATTTGATGCGTTTGTCCTACTCTATCCCCATTTTTTGCCGCCACCAGTGAGGAATGTAACGAACCGGTCAAAAACGTCCAGAATGGCACCAAAAAAGAGGCCCCGAGCGGGGCCTCTATATGGTGGAGCTTATCTTGAAAGGCAGCGGACTACTTCGCACAGCGGCGCACGATCCTCGCTGTGCTTTACGCGTTTTCTACTGCTCGCTATTCGCAATCGCCTGGTCAATAAGCTTGTCGAGCGCTGCGCGCTGCTCAGCAGAGCTGATGGCTCCCACGATTGGATCCCCTACGATGTTGCCATTCTGATCGATGACATACGTTGTCGGAAACGAGAACAGATTTGACGTAAACTTGCCGGCCTCGCTATCCGACTTGAACCAGATGTTCTTATACGTCACGCCCTTCTTGCTCAGCACGTCCTTGGCATCTGCAATCTCGCCCTTGTTGCCATCGAGCGTAAAGGAATTGACGCCCACGACCTGGCCGCCCTTCTTGGCCAGCTCCTGATTCAGTTTCTCAAGATCGCCCAGCTCGCCCACGCACGGCTTGCAAGTAGTGAACCAGAAGTTCATGACGGTGACTTTGTTCTTAGAGAACAGCTCGTCGCTGCTCACGTCGTTGCCATCCAGGTCCTTGCCCGTAAAGCTGGGGAACTTCGTCGCCTCGCTCGAAGCATTGGCATCAGCCGTCATGCCAGCGGCCGAAGCGTCGACGCTCTCGCCTGCGCTCGGCGTGCTTCCACAGCCGGGGAACTCCTTCTCCAAGCTCTCGAGCTTGTCCTCGATCTCCTTGATCTGCTGTGCACCGGCCTTGAGTGTCTTAAGCTCATCCGCCGTGAACTTATCCTTGGCGCCGTCGATGGTCTTGAGCAGAAAATCGCCGTAATTGCTGCCGTCCTCAATCATTGCCGAGTCTTTATTTGCCGCATTGAATACCTTTTCCCACAGCGCGTTATCACTCGAAAAGATCTCGTTCTCCTTTTGCATGAGCTTCGCATACAGCTCGGCGGCCTCGTCGGCATTGGTCGGCTTCTGCGCAGTGAGTTCTGCGATCTTAGGATCGGAGCCCGCAGATTCGCTCGCATTGCCACCAGGCGCCGAACACGCCACAAGACACAAGGCCAGCACCGGCACCATAAACAGGGCCGCAATCTTAGAAAGCTTCATAGTCATTCCTCCGTTTTGTCGAAGCTTGTTTACTTTTTATCGGCGGTCAAGGGGAGCTTTTCCGCCGACACATCCAGGCCATAGCGATAGCTGATGGCATCGACGGGACAGGCCCCGATGCACTTTCCGCACCGGATGCATTCGGCATGATTGGGCGCGCGGACCACATCAACGTCCATCTGACAAACCCTTGAACACTTGCCGCACGAGACGCATTTGCATGCATCGACCCGGATTCCCAGTAGGGACACTTTATTCATGAGCGCATAGAATGCGCCGAGTGGACAAATCCATTTGCAGAAGGGGCGATAGAACAAAACGCTCAGCACTACCACGGCAATGAGAACGACAAGTTTCCAAGTAAAGAGATGTCCCAACGCAGATCGAATGCCGGCATTGGCAATGGCCAGCGGAATGGCGCCCTCGAGTACGCCCTGCGGACAGATGTACTTACAAAAGAACGGGTCGCCCATGCCCACGTCGTTAACCACCAAGACGGGCAGCAGCACCACGGCAAATAGCAGCACAACGTATTTGATATACGTAAGCGCCTTGAGCCTTTTTGTCGAAAGCTTTTTGCTGGGAATCTTATGAAGCAGCTCCTGCAGCCAGCCAAACGGGCACAAAAACCCGCACACAAAGCGTCCCAGCAGCACGCCGAGCAAAATGAGCGTACCGGTGACGTAGTAAGAAAAGTTGAACTTGGATGAACCTACCACCGACTGGAACGACCCGATGGGGCACGCACCCGATGCCGCGGGGCACGAATAGCAGTTAAGTCCAGGTACGCAGACTGTTTTTCCCGCGCCCTGATAGATGCCGCCTTTGGCAAAGTTTGGCAGGTGAATGTTGGTGACGAGCGTCGCCGCCGCCTGAATGAATCCGCGAAATCGAGCCAAAACATGCGACGCTGTGTTTTCTCTTTTATCCAATTCCGATACACTCCAAGCACAGCCTAATCGCTTTGGCCAGCACGGCATCCGCCTCGCCACGCACAACGCCAAAGCACACCATGGCAATTCCGACGATCAACAAAGCGACCTGTACCACGGGTTTTACCGCTTTGAACAACCTGACCACTCCTTTCGTTACGCGACCATTGGACCATATCGGCTATAAAATCCGTGTTAAGCGCGATTTGAAATGTGCAAGGAGACTGTTATGCGTATTTTGATCGTCGAGGACGAGCGGGCGCTGTGTGACGCAATCGCGCGCAGCTTGCGGAACTTGGCGTACAGTGTCGACTGCTGTCACGACGGACAGGAGGCGCTCGACCTACTGGACGTCGAAGTCTTTGACCTCGTGGTACTCGACCTCAACCTTCCCCGTATCGATGGCATGACCGTGCTCAGGGAACTTAGGAAAACCGACTGCGAGACCAAGGTACTGATTCTGTCCGCACGTGGCGAAGTATCCGATAAAGTCGCCGGACTCGATGCCGGCGCCAACGATTACCTTGCCAAGCCGTTTCATCTTGACGAGCTTGCGGCAAGGATCCGCAGCCTTACCCTCAGGCGCTTTGCACAAAGCGACATAGTTTTAACCTGCGGAAAGCTCCGCTTTGACACCAAGGCGCGCATCGCTTCCGTGGACAGTGAGGCTTTATCTCTTACACGCAAGGAAACGGGAATCTTGGAATACCTGATGCTTAATCAGGGGCGTCCGGTAAGCCAAGAGGAGCTTATAGAGCACGTTTGGGATAGCACCGTGAACAGCTTTAGCAACGCAACCCGCGTTCACATCTCGTCGCTCCGAAAAAAGTTGCGCGGCGCTTTGGGATACGACCCGATTCGCAATCGGATTGGAGAGGGCTACGTTATGGAGGATAGCGAATGAAAAGGCTTTCGCTGCAATGGCGCATAACGGTTATGACGGCACTGCTCACGTGTGCAGCATGCGTGCTGACGAACTGCCTGGTCGGCTATACGGGCATGCGCTACATGGATGCCATCGGCAGTAACATCTCGGCCTTTAACGCAACCGGCGAAGATTCGCCCCAGGCGTTCGACCCAACGAAAGCGACCCCCGATGACAAGGTCACGATCGTCGTAAACGACGCACAGGAGTCTTTTGGCACGACAACCTGGTGCATCACGGCTGGAGTCACACTCCTTGGCGGTGTGCTGGCATACTTTGTGTGCGGCCGTGCGCTCAAACCGCTACGGGCTTTTGCCGCCCAGGTTGAACGTGTGCAGCCTGACAACCTAAGCGAAATCAGACTCAGTGAAGATGTGCCCACCGAGCTACAACGATGCAGCGCCTCTTTCAACGACATGATCGCCCGTCTTGGCGAAGGGTTCTCTGCACAGCGTCAATTTACCGGCAACGCCGCACACGAGCTGCGCACCCCGCTCGCCCTTATGCAAGCACAGATTGAACTATTCATCTCCGAGCACTCCGGTTTGCAACCCGAAACGGCCGAGCTGCTCGGCCTGCTACAAGAACAAACCGAGCGCATGTCTCGAATGGCCAAGGTATTGCTCGAGATGAGTGAGCTTCGCAGCGTTCCTTGCGAGGACGATGTTGAACTTGGCCCCTTGTCCGAAGAGGTCCTCACCGACCTTGCACCACTTGCCGAAAATAAGGGCATAGCCCTCAATTGTGCTGGAGACGCTCTAGTAATCGGGAGCGACACGCTCCTCTATCGGCTGGTGTTTAACCTGGCCGAAAACGCTATCCGCTATAGCCGCACCGACTCGAGCGTTACCGTCTCCATCTGCGACAACGACAGCCACGTGTTCCTGCGAGTCGAGGACCAGGGCCCGGGAATACCCAAGCAGTACCGTGAGAGCATCTTCCAACCGTTCTTTCGTCTAGACAAATCCCGCAGCAGGGCATACGGCGGCGCAGGACTCGGACTAGCGCTCGTTTGGGAGATTGCAGCTCTTCACGGTGGCACAGTAGAGGTCGAAACAAGTTCCGAGAACGGGACCACCATGCTCGTAAGCCTTCCAAAACGATCCGCAGCGTCAACCGAGCAGTAAAACGAAAGGGGTCCCGAGCAACAGGAGTACAATTGCTGCTATTGTTGCCAGCTGTTGGGAGATGGAAGATGGACTGCGATGGCTACCCACGCATTCCCATGCCGTTGATGTGCACTGCCTTTGTGCCAGGCCAGATTGACGCTGCGGTTGCAGGCATTTCCGACCCCGATTCACGCACCATCGCCACGGCAGAAGCGCTGTACTTTCGCGGACAGGCCGCCCTCGCTGCCAAGACGGCGCGCCCCTATCTTGACGCCACCGATTCCGCACTGCGCTATTCCGCATGCTTTATCTGCGTATACGCCAGCCTGTCGCTCAACCGTATCGCCGACGCCCGCCGTTGTCTTGCGGGCATCCTCGATACGCCAACTGACGAGGAATCACCCGCCGTCCACGCCACGCATATCCTGTTCGCCTCGGCCGCAAGCGTCCTGCTGCACTTGTCTTCCCCGTATTCTGCCGAAGAGTTTTATCCGCTTGCGGCGCATCTGCCCGAAGGCCTGCGCCTGTTCGCCAGCTACGTGATGGCGCATGCCCTGTACCTGCGCGGCGAATATGGCCGCAGTCTGGGCATGGCGGAAAACGCCCTGATCATGAAACAGGGGAGCTATCCGATCTCGGAACTGTTCCTGCACCTGGCAGCTTCCATGGCATGCATGAGTCTCAAAGACGTCGACGCCGCAAAAACGCACTTCGGAGCCGCTTGGAACATTGCGCGCCCCGACGGCCTTATCGAGCTCATTGGCGAGCACCACGGCCTTTTGCAGGGGCTCATCGAGGCATGCCTAAAATCGCAATACCCTGACGACTTCGCGCGCATCATCGAGATCACGTACCGCTTCAGCTACGGCTGGCGGCGCATCCACAACCCCGATTCGGGCGAGGACGTGGCCGACGATCTAACGACCACAGAGTTCACCATGGCCATGCTCGCCTGCCGCGGATGGACCAACGCCGAAATCGCTCGTCATATGGGAGTATCGCCGGGCACTGTCAAAAACCGCCTATCCAGTGTGTATGCAAAGCTTGGCATCGGCACGCGCACCGAACTGGTCGCGCATATGTTGCGTTAGCGACCGGGCTGCCTAGCGCAGCATGCGCGCTCCGGAGCCCCGGCGCTTCGCTCGCTCAAATTGGACATTTTGGCCCTCGGACGGCACTACCGTGGCAGGATGCCTTCTCGCAAAATTGGATTATTTCCACCGATACCTGCGGGATGGGAGCCAAAGATGCTTGATCGCCGTTCGTTACTTGTTGCCGGAGCGTCCTCGCTGGCGAGCATTATGTTGCCGCGCGTGCCGGGAAGCGCAAACGCCTTCATATTGCCGATCGCGCCCACCGAAGCCTATGCCGACGAAAAAGACCCCTTCAGGGTGCTCGTTCTCTCGCGCACCATGTTTGGTGTGGTCGTGGTCGACGTCGCCAACAAGAATACGCCCATCACGGGTGCCCAGGTCACGCTCACATCGCGCTATGCCGCAGGCAAGCAGCTCACCGCCACTACCGATGAAGAAGGCACGGCCATCTTTGAGGTCGCGCCGCTTTCGGAAGGCTACGTGGACGAGGCAACGCTTCTCGACGCGTACGACTTTAACGGCGGCATCTCCATTAGCATGGCGGGCTACCGCGATGTCGAGATTCCCCTTGCGCGTATCCAGGGCGGCACCGCCATAACCGCGCCCACGCGTCCGCTTTCCGACGGCGAGCCGTACTTCCGCCAGCTCACATTCGACGAATGGGACATCCAGTACGCTGAAGCCACGTTCATGGCATTGCCGAAGGACGACACGGCAAACGGGCAGCCCGATACGCACTCCTTTACCGTGCAGGCACATCTGCCACAGGGTGGACAGGCAACGCTGTGCATCAACAAGGTATTGCCCGCCACGGGCAGCTCAGCCGAAACCGTCACACAGATCGGCCAGATCAAGGCCAGTGCATCGGGTGCGAATAATCTGGCAACGTTCACACTCGAAGACAAGCTCCTCGATGCGGCATCGGGCCTTCTGGAAGAAGGGTGCAAGCTGCGCTTTGTCCTCGACTATCAGGGCAAAACCTACACGCTCTCCTCCCCCATGGCCGTTGTCACCGCGCCGGCCGCAAAGGCGGAATCAGGCTCGACCACCATCATTCCCACCACCATGGACCAGGAGATCACTCCGTTTGATTTCCCCGCATCGTTTCCCGGCATCGGTGGTAATAAGTTCACGTGTTGGATGCCCACATTTCCAATCCTCTTCGATTTCTCGTTTGCTGGATACGTGCTGTTTGGCGGAGGATACAAACCAGCCAGCTATATGAACGATTCGGGCAACCCTGATCCGGAATACTGGAAGAAATCGCCGCGCGAGTCGGGCGCCAAGCAGGCAAACCGCTACCTCGACGAGATGGAGGGGAAGTGGAATCAGTACAAGAGGATGAGTGCCGGTTCGGGCACCGATCCAAGAAACACCAAGCTCCTTCGCCACCATTGCACGCCGCTGTTCACGATGGATATCGCCACACAGCTGTACGGCTCGCTCGCCTACGATTGGGTGGGCAAAACCTGAGGTAACAACAACGACCCCGCATACGGCAATATTAAGGCCCTCTTCCAGGTAAGAACCGACCTCAATTGGACCGAGCAGTTTACCCTAGGACCGGTGCCATTTTTCCTAAACGTCAACCCCTGGGTGCTGGCAAAACTGGCGCTCGCCGTGGGTGCCCACACGCACGGCAGCGGCGCGGCGTTTTTTAAAAACATTTCGCTCGACTATTCAAACACGTCGGGCTCGTTCACCATCCAGATCGGGCTTGCCGTCACCTTTGGCGCCGGCGTTGCAGGCGTCGCTTCGTCTGCCGTGCGCGGCGCCGCATCCCTCACGCTGTTCATTGGGTACGAGAAGGCAGATGGACACCAGCTTCCGCGACTGCGCGTAGGTGCAGACGTCGATGTCGATGTGATACTCCAATTCGTAATGTTCAAGTGGACCACCAAGGCTTGGTCGGGGTCGTGGCCCACACTCATCGATTCGTGGAATATGTCGGTGAACAATGGCGACCAGTATGTGCTCCAGCGCTCTGAGCTCGCATTGGGTGGAGATACGCCTTATACGCTGGATGCCTGCTTCGGCTCGGCCGGCAACATTGAGGCGGGCGGCGTGCCGCAATTTATCGCATCGGCCACCATCGTCACCAACGCCGAACTGCTCGCACGCGCCGAGGTTAAGGCCACTGCCGTAAACGCCGCGCCTGTCGTGCGCGATTGGGATCAAGCGGTCACGCGCATTGAGCTCGAGGCGGATGCAGAAAGCGACGACACGGGACAGATCGAGCATTTCGTCCACGTGCTGATGGAGAACGACGAAAACGCCGCGCCGATGTATGAGTACACCTACATCGGTCAGGCAACGAACACCGCTGCCGACCCGAACGCCGATTCTGCCGGCGTGTCGGAGGACGAGCGTGGCGGCATCAAGCCCTCGAGCGACAACGTGCTGTTTGCTGGCGTGCTCAGCGAAGCCCACATGAAGCTGGCAATGATTGCCGGCGTAGAATGCCTGTTCCGTATCGCCTCGGTGCGCTACGGCGACAATGGTCGCTCGCGCCTGGTGGTACACACAAAGGCAAACGGAACGTGGTCCGCTCCCACGCCTGTGGACTTTCCCCTTGGGTTTGGCGAGGGCGACGTGGAGCGCGACAGCATATACGATTACGACTTCGACGTAGTGGAATATACGGACGGAAGAGGAAACCAGGACGCCTACGTGCTGCTGGTCTCGGGCGAGCGCCCCGCCGGCGACGACACCCTTTTCGATATGGCAAGCACAGCCGGCATACTGTCCGTTGTGCGCCTGCGCATAAGCAACGACGGAGTTCGCGTGGTATCGCACACGTCGTGGCGCAGCATCTCGCGCGGCCGCCTTCAGGAGGATGGCTACCATTGCCTGCAGTGCCCACGCATCACGGTGGGCAAGACACTTGTCGACGGGCGCCTGTCGGGCGGCTACCTCCACCGCCGCGGAACCACCGCAGAAAAGACGCTCGGCAGCGAGGCCGAGGTTGCGCTGGAGTGCTTTACCCTGTGGTCGGACGTTTCGGGCGACAGTCTCACGTTCCGTCAGGTCCTCCGCTTTCCGCAGGCACCGTCGAGCATCGAGCTCGGCGCGCCCGAGAATATCAACGGCAAAATGGTGGTGCCCATTGCATACGAGACCGCAGGCGGTTGTGGCTGTGCATCGTACGCCGTGATCGGCCAGTCCATTGCGAGCTGGGGCGTTATGTCGCCAGATGCCACAGTACCCCACGCGGTGCCGTGGCCGCAGCACACGGGCTTTTTGGCTACCGTCAACGAGCAACTGCAGCATATTACTTGGACGCGAGGCGCATCGGCATTTGCAACGCAGCCCGTGGGTGCCGCAGGCTGTGGCCCGGCATCGTTTAGCGTAAGCAACAACGGCAGGTGCGTGCTCTATGTAGAGAACACCGATGGCAAGGTGGGGCAAACCTACGACGAAGAAGGCAACCCGGTAGCAGTGATGGGCAAGCACTTCCGCATCTTCGCCAGCACCTTGGCAGGCGATCTGTTTACGGAGCCGTTCGTGATGTGCGAGCTGGACCATCCCGTCGATCAGATAACGAC
>CABUXM010000041.1 GCA_902495545.1 uncultured Collinsella sp.
GGGCCTACGAGGCATGGGTCGAGGCCGGACTTCCGCTCGATTGGGACAGGCAGGCCTTCGAGGCCGAGCGCAAAATGGATTCTAAAAAACACCTTGCCAAATAGGAGCGTCAGCGCGAGCCCACTTATCCGATGCTCCGAAGGAGCAGGATAAGCGGGGCTCATGCGCGAGGACGTTTACAAAACTAAAGGTCAGAGCCCCCGATGGGATGGCTACCTCGAAACCCTGGCCGACCACTCCCAGCAGCCCACCGGCTCGCCGTCGATGAGTACGTTGCCCCCGTCGAAGTCTTGATAACACAGGTCGTTGAATTGGTTGATCCACACGCCGTGGTTGAACGTCTTCTTGGGCGAGCCGTCGGCCTCGCGATACACGCCGGTCAGGTCCTCGACATTGCTAAAGTACGTAAGGTGCACGTTGGCGCCGGCATCGCGCAGGCGCGCCGTGAGCGGCAGCACGGTCTGTTGCGGTGACACAAGCTCGTCGCCCTTGGAGTGCGTAAACCACAGCGGCGTCTTGGCGAGCGCGGCCACGTCCTCGTCCGTGGCGTTGTACCACGGGGCGCAGCAGGGAAGGCCCGCGGCGAAGAAATCGGGGTAGTCGGCGCACAGGCGCAGGGTCATAAAGCCGCCGTTGGAAAGACCGGCGACCACGATGCGGTCGGTGTCGATGCGGTCGGCATGCTCGGCGACAAACTCGTCGATAAGCGCCTTGAGCACGGAGGAGTAGATGCTCTGGTTGGAGCGACCGAGTTGCTCGACGCCGTTGTCCATCCAAAACGTGGGCGACTGCGGCACGAGCACCCAGGCAAAGCCGCCAAAGTAGCGCTGGATCTGCGCCTGGCTAATGGCCGTCACGCGGTTGCCGATATAGGCGCGCGTAGCGCCTTCGCCTTGCGTGGCGCCCTTGCCCTCGCCGGCGCCGTGCAGATACACCACGAGCGGTGCCTTTTGGGGCACGACCGTCGCTTCGGGCGCAAAGGGGTTGAAGCATGCCGAGTCTTCGGCCTTAAAGCTGGGCTCAAAGAAGCCGTATTCGAGCGCGATGCCGTCGACGGCGGTCTTTTGCGTGGCGTTGCTCCAGCCTTTGAGCGCGGGGCAGATATCGCCACGGCAGGTGTCGAAGACCAGGCCGCAGGTGGGATCGTCGCCGTCGTTGCCGGGAAGAGCTGTGAGCTGCGTGATGCGCAGCTGGTCATCGAGCATGCGCGAGCCCATGACGCCGCCTTCGATCTTTTTGGTCAGGCGGTGCTCGGCGACCTCGAGCGCCACATGGGTGCCCACGGCGAGCTTACGTCCGTTCTCGTCGCACGGATATGCGGCGAGAATGTTGATGTAACCCACGGAGGGCGCGGCATGGTCGGCGCCGCGCTCCTTGCGCATCAGAACCTCGCCCGAGCGCTCGTGACGCTCTACATATATATGGAAGGTGTTCGCGTCGATGTCGTTGGCGCGCACGGTGCAGGGCAGGTCGAGTACGACCTTGCTGATCCAGGGGCCAAAGTCGCCCAAGGTGGTGACGGTTGCGTAGGTACACAATTTGAGCTCCATGAGCTGCCTCCCTTACGCCGCGAATGCCTGGCATCTGCGGCAATACAAACTAAACATGTTTAGTGTAATCTAGAATTGAAGAATAACCATATGAACTCGGTAAACGGCAAAATTGAACACGTCGTGAGCTACTAAACATATGTTTACTAGCTTCTAGCAGGGATTCTGTTGATGAGTTAACAGATCGGTGAGGTGTTCATCATAATAAAATCCCACGTAAATGGCTATATATCAATAGAGGGTCAAAGAGACCATTTCCCGCCATTCAAATACGTTCACCCCCGATTTCCTACCGTTCACCGGACTGTAGACGGCAAAATTGCCATAAATTCGGCGCTCCGTGTAAACTAAAGCCCGTAAACGTTCAGTAAACACCTTGTTTACAAAAGCGTATCCAAGGGTCCGGCAACCGTAAGGGGTTATAGTCGCCGGGCCAAAGGCGTGCCTAAGCCCAAGGGGGCTGGCACACGAAGATATGGGGAGGGGTCCCATGGCAGTAGATAACAAGCAGATTGCCACCGATGTCCTCGAGCTCGTGGGCGGTGCGGAGAATGTTTCCGTCGCCACCAACTGCATGACGCGCCTGCGTCTGACGCTCAAGGACAACAACAAGGCCGACGTGGAGAAGATCAAGAAGGTCAAGGGTGTTCTGGGATGCCAGTTCGCCGGCAGCCAGCTCCAGGTCATCATCGGCCAGAACGTGCCCAAGGTGCTCGCCGAGTTCGTCGCCATCTCCGGCGTCAAGCAGGGTGCCGCCGTCGACGAGAACCTCGATGCTTCCAAGCAGAAGTTCGAGCTCAAGAACCTGCCGAACGTCATCCTTGACTATCTGTCGGGCTCCATGACCCAGCTCATCCCGCTGCTCATGGCCGGCGGTCTGTTCCGTACCATCGCGGCCGTCCTCGGCCCCACCATGCTCGGTGTGCTCTCGGCCGACGACCCGACCTATACGTTCCTCTACACCACGCTGTACGAGGCCACGTTCACCTTTATCCCCATCTACCTGGGTTATGCCGCGGCTAAGAAGCTCGGCGCCTCTCCGGTTCTGGGCATGCTGCTCGGTGGTGCCCTCATGGCTCCTTCCGTGGTGAGCGTCGCCACCCAGGAGGGCGGCGGAATCATCTCCGTCTACGGCATCCAGATCGCCGCTGCCAACTATCAGCAGTCCGTCCTGCCGATCATCCTTTCGGTGCCCGTCCTCTACTTCATCGAGAAGTTCTTTAAGAAGGTCATGCCCGACGTGCTCTCCACGGTCTTCACGCCGTTCTGCACCATGATCGTCACCATCCCCATCGCCTTCATCGTCCTCGCCCCGATCGGCAACGAGATCGGTACGCTGATCGCTAACGCCCTCTTCGGCCTTGCTGACCTTGGCGGCATCGGTATCCTGATCGTCATGGCCGTCCTCGGTGCCTTCTGGCAGCTCTTCGTGGTCTGCGGCATGCACATGCCCGTCATCCTGCTCGCTCAGGTTCAGATCATCGCCGCCGGCTACGATCCCTTCGTCTTCGTTTCCACCAACTGCGCTATGGCCGCTGTCTGGGGCTGCGCCTTCGGTGCCTTCCTCAAGATGAAGAACCCCGACGAGAAGTCCCTTGCCATCGGTTACGTCATCTCCGCCATCGCCGGCGGCGTTACCGAGCCTGCGCTCTTCGGTATCCTCATGCGCTTCCGTCGCACCATGCTCGGCATGTTCATCGGCGGTGCCATCGGCGCTGTGTTCTCCGGCCTCATGGGTGTTACCTACTACCTCGCAGGCGGTGCGTCCAACTTCCTGGTCTTCACCAACTACCTGCAGGGTGGCCAGATGAACACCGTCTGGGCTATCGTTGGTATGGCAATCTCCTTTGTCATCGCCGCTGCCGTCGTCTTTGCCTGCGGCTTCTCCAAGGAGGAACTCGCCGAGATGGAGGCCTAAGGCCAAACCGTTCGGTCACATATGACCTCACCTACACGACAGGGCCCCGTCAGGCGTAAGCCCGGCGGGGCCCTTCTTGCAAGGTAGACTGATGGGGCGGACGGGATTCGCCCGCGAGGGTTTGCCAAGCGGCAGGGGCTTTCGCACGGGGTTACCGCGAAAGCCCCCGGCGGTTCGCAAATCCTTTATCAAACGAAAGGACATGCAGATGAGTTTGGGAAAGCTGACCGTCAACGGTCGCCAGGACGGCTTTTTGTGCGAGGGCAAACCGTTCTTCTGGTTTGCCGATACGTGCTGGAGCGCATTTACGAGCATTGCCGAGGATGACTGGGACTACTACCTGACCCGCCGTGCCGAGCAGGGCATGAACGCACTGCAGATCAACACGCTCCCGCAGTGGGATCGCTGCTGCCCCGACCTGGGCATTTGGCCCTATGCCAGCGAGGACGGCGTGCACTTTGATTGGTCCCGTCCCAACCAGGCATATTGGGACCGCGCCGCCGCCATGTGCCGCGCGGCCGTCGAGCACGGCATCCGCCCGGCGCTCGTGCTCATGTGGTGCAACTACGTGCCCGGTACCTGGGGTGCCAAGATCGCCGAGCGTTGCGGTGCCGAGGTTATGCCGCGTGAGGAGGTCCGCGCCCACGTTGCCCGCGTCGTCGAGAACCTGGGCGAGTTCGACCCCGTCTACGTGGTGACGGGCGATACCGACTTTGCCGGCGACGAGGCGATCGCCTATTACGAGGACGCCCTCGACGAGGTCGTTAAGCGCGCGCCCGACGCGTTGCGCACCATGCATATCAATCGCGGCAATCGCACCATTCCGGCGCAGTATCTGGACCGTCTGGACTTTTATATGTTCCAGCCCGGCCACAACTACGAGGGCCAGCCCGAGGCATGGCGTCTGCCGCAGGACTTTATCGCCAACTACCCTAAAAAGCCGATGGTCAACTCTGAGCCTTGTTACGAGCAGATGGGTGCGTCGCGCAATGTGTACTGGCGCTTCACCGCGCAGGATTGCCGCGCGAGCGTATGGTCGTCGATTCTTGCCGGCGCCAGTGCCGGCGTAACTTACGGCGCACACGGCGTTTGGAACTGGCAGACATCGCGCAGCCAAGGCTCGGTGCTGGGCGAGGGCTTCGACATGCCGTTCCGCTGGCAAGAGTGCCTGCAGTTTGCGGGCGTGTGGGACTTTGGCGCGATCGAGCATGTGCTTGCCGGCCTGGGCGCTACTGCCGGTGACGATGCGCTTGCCGTGGTTCCGGCGCAGGAGCTGCTCGACGACGCGCGCGAGTCCATCCGTGTGGCGCGCGTTGGCGATCGCGTCGTCACGTACCTGCCGCGCACCACGGCGCTCAAGTTTAAGCTCGACGGCGCGCGCGGCTGGACGGCGACGGTCCTCGACATGGAGGACAAGCGCATCGCCAAGCTGCCCGTCCGCGATAACGGTGACGGCACCGTGCGCGTGGCTCAGCATCCCTTTGAGCACGACGCGCTGGTGATCCTGGCCCCCGGGCGCTAACGGCTCTTCTCCAACATTTACAACCCAGTCCCTTTCATTAGGCTGCGACGGAATGGTTCCTGCATGACGGCTTTAAGCTGCCAAGGGGGGGCCATTCCGCCACGCTCATTGGGGACGTACTTAAATGAGTGGTCTCGTGAGTTTGAGGGCGAGTCGGGCGCTCGATACAAGGTGAGTGTCGTGGACACATGGGGCATGACGGAGGAGGAGCTTCCCGGAACCTTTGAGGGCAAGTTCCGCATCGATCTCCCAAGTAAGCAGTATATGATGCTTCGCCTGACCAAATTAGAGGCGTAAAACAGAGATAATCGGCTCCGGGCGTGACTTGCTGCACGACCATTGCAGGGGGGTAACCCCTGTGATGGTCGCGGCGATGCGCGTCCGGGGCTACGCTTGTAAGGAGTGAGCATGCAGGAGTTTTTTGGAATCGATGTGGGCGGTACGGCCGTTAAATGGGCTGTGCTGGGCGAGGATTTTTTCATCCGCGAGCGCGGAAGCCTGCCGACGGGCTTTACCACGGCTGATGAGACGGTCGCGGCGCTGATCTCGCTCGTCGAGCCGTATCGCGAGCGCGTGAGCGCCGTGGGCGTGAGTGCGCCCGGCGGCATCTACGAGGGAGATGTCACAGGAACGATCCATCGCGGTGGTGCGCTCACGTTTATGGATGGCTGTCCGCTCGGAAAGCTTATGCGCGAGGCTCTGGGGGTGCCGATTGCCGTCAATAACGACGGTAAGTGCTGTGCACTTGGTGAGTATGCGGCTGGCGCTCTGCGCGGGACGCGTTTTGGCGTGGTGCTCGCTATCGGCACGGGCATCGGCGGCGGTATCGTCATCGACGGCAAGGTCCTGCGCGGCGCGCACTGCTTTGCAGGCGAGTTTAGCTTCTTGCGCAACGATGTCACGACTGCTGCGAGCATGGAAAACTCCTTTGCGGGTTCGGGCGGTTGGCGTGCGCTCCGCGATGCCGCCGTTGCCGAGAAGGGCCTGCCTGCGGATTCTCCGGTGGACGGCCGCCGCGTCTTTGAGTGGATCGCGGATGGCGACATGGCGGCGCAGCGCGCGCTCGACCGCTACGCTCGCGCCTTTGACGGACAGCTCATCAACCTGCAGGCCGTGCTCGACCCCGAGGTCTTTGTGATCGCAGGCGGCATCTCGTGCCATCCCGAGCTCGTCGATGCCCTGCGTGTGCAGATGCCGCTGGCCCTCGCGAGTTACGAAGGGACCCTTGCCGGCATTCCTGTGCCGCAGATAAAGGCGGCCGAGCTCGGCAACGACGCCAACCTTTACGGTGCCGTCCAGGAGGCCATGCGCCTGGTGTAGCGCATTGGACATAATCATTGGGGACGTTCTTGTTTGACTAGTCGTTTAAGAACGTCCCCAATGACTATCCACAGAATGAGAGTGGATAATCTCCCGTTTTTGGCCTGCATGCGGGCTCAAAGTGGGAGATTATCCACTCTCGTTATTTGATTGGCACTTGCACTCATTGGGGACGTACTTAAATGAGTGGCGGCTGGGGACACTCCTTGTCGAGCCGCAGGCCGTGCGCGTCCCTTCTGGGCCATGCGGCTCAAAATCGGTTTACGCCGTGGGCTGTTGGGGTCAAATTAGCGACATTTTGAGGATGGGTTCGATATTAGGACTGGTTCTTTAATAGAATAGATTTGCAGGCCATTAAGCGACTGCGGGGGGGGGCTTCATGAGAGATATGGGAGACACAACGGCGTATTTGCGTTGGGGCATTCGGGAGATTATATGCCTGGCGCTGTTCTATTTTACGTTTTTGGCTGGCGAGTACCTCTTCGACATGCGCGTGGCCGAGTTTGTGCCGCCGAGCGAGGTTGCTACCTACGAGACCCTCATCGTCGGTGCGAGCGTAATCGGCTTTTTTGTGCGTCCTATTCTGTACTATCGCCGCCCCCGCGCGATCGATACGACGAGCGACATCACGGGCGTGCTGCTGGTAGCGGCATTGCTACTGATGATTATGGCGGTTCGGTTTGAGATTCTAATTCTCGGCGGTTTGATGGCGTGCTGCACGCTGGGCTACTGCGGGTCGACCGCCCACGCCAACTTTGCGCGGCGCTTTGCGCGGACGCCGTACTTGGCGCGCGCGGCGGCGCTTTCATATGCTCTGGGCGTCCTGCTTCAGGTGTTCAGCCACATGGTGATACCCGCGGGGATTCCGCAGCAGTTTGTTTTTGTTGCCTGTGCGGTCGCGCAGGTGGCGCTCCTCCACGGCGTCCGCCGCGCCAAGCTGCGCGGCGAATCTGAGTTTGGGCCTGAACCCGATATCGCCGAGCTTTCGGTGGATGCATCGGAGTTTGGCGCCAAATGGCAAAACGATCCCGAGTCAACGGCGGCTTTTCGGCGCGCCGTGGTGCGTCTGACGATTGCAACCGCCTGCCTTACCGGGGTGTTTGCCGCCCTCAATGCGGGGCTCACGATCTCGCACGCCGCCGGGTCCGTTGACTTGGGCGATTGGTCGCGCTTGCTGATGGGCGTGAGCGCTCTGCTCGCCGGCGCCCTATTTGACCTGCGCGGGCGCTCGTGTATGAACATCATCATGACCTGCGCCGCCATGTTGTCCACGCTCTCATTCGCTGTGCTTATCACCGATGCCAACGGCGCCAACATACTTGCCGCCACCGCCATCTTCTATCTGGGTGCGGGCTTCTTCGTGGTGTTTTTCACGGCGAAGTTTGCCGTCATTTCGGTGTATGCGCACTGGTCGTATCTGTGGCCGTGCATGGGCCGCGTCATCAATAACGTTTGCGCGATGCTCGTGACGGCACCGGCGGTGGCGATTGTCTCGAGCCAGAACGTGCTGTTGGCAGTGGGCGTGGGGCTTGTACTGCTTGTGGGCATTGCGATCTCGCTGCTGGGACAGTCTGGGCATCAGGCCTATGACGTTGAAGTGCGCGGCGACCTGGCGTTTGCTGCTAGCGACCTTGGCACGGATCCCGTATCCGCCCAGAGCGAGCCCGCCCCCGCAGAGGTGCCGGAGTCCACACTCGACGAGCGCCTCGATGCCTTCGCCGTCGCCTTTGAGCTTACGCAGCGCGAGCGCGATATTTTGGAGGCCTTGGTCGCATCGCACGAGAGCGTTCAAGACATCGCCGCAACGCTCTTCCTTTCGCGCTCTACGCTCTACCGTCATATCGCCTCGATCAACAAAAAGACCGGTGCCTCCTCGCGCGTAGCCCTCATCAACTTCTTCTGGTCCTGGACACCCCAAGACTAGCTAACCACTACAAAGGTGACAGGCACCTTTGTGGTGGTTTTTTACCTGCAAAAATATGAATATGAGACATTTGTCACCTGCCGTTTTGGTGCTCAAAGGCATATGAATGTGATGCTGAGCAGAGCAGAACGGAGGGGGGTGCACCTATGGCGTCTCGGGGTTGCGCGTCTAATAAAATTGCGGGCGCGCTTATCGCCGTGGTGGTCTTTGCCGCGGCGGTGACACTCTTGCGAGTTTACGTTGCCGGCGACCATGGCGCTCAGGGAAAGACTGCCGCGCAAGTGTCGCTCAACGATTGCGCTGCAGTTCCGGTGGCGGTCAAGCTTATCGAGGACGGGGAGGCGCGGACGGTCTATGAGACCGACGATGCCGAACTGGTCGCATCGACTTTTGCTGTGCTCGATGGCTGCACCGTGGGGGATGCGGTGGATGAGCGGACGAGCGATGCCGGCCGAACGCTCGTCTTTGTCTATACGGATGGCTCGGAGCAATCGGTGGAACTTGAGGGCAAAAACATCGTGCTCGATAAGACGGTATACCGACTTAACGGTGCCGATGAGTTATGGCGGCAGCTTGCCGCGATCAAAAACAGCTAACGAAATTAGGGATGTACGGGATGAGTGACTTGAGATTCTGCCCAGCGTGTGGGGCGCAGCTGCCTCGGGTCGCCGGCGTGCCGGTGCGATTTTGCCCGGGGTGCGGCGTCCGACTTGAGGGCGTTGTGGGCTACTCGGGCGCCGTGGGGGCTACAGATGGGGCGACTGCCGATGACGATGCGGACGAAGGCGGCGACCCGAGTGTGGACGCGCCGGCCGATGCGCCGGTGGAGACTGCCGGCGTCGCGTCGTCGTCTCGTGACGCGGCCACGACGGATATGCCTCACATCGGTGACCTTGAGCTTCATGCCGCATGCGATACCTCCGGCGGCCAGGCACTCGCGCAGGTGGCGCTGCCGCGGGGCTGGCATATCGAAGAGGCGCATCTTGAGCGCAGCGGCAGTTTCGACTGCCCGATTTCGGTTGGCGTGACGGCGGCGGGTCCGATGGGTGAGCGGATTGTGTACCGCTCCGAGCTCTGCTACGTGGATGCGGGCGCCGTTGCCAAGCGTATCCCCACGCAAACCGAACGCAAGGTGTTTGCGCACGTGGAGGCAGCTTGCGACGAGCTGGCTCAGGCCTGTGCAGCACGGCTGGGCGCGCGGGCAGAGGTTGTTGCCGAGCAACCGTACCCATCGAGCGCGGCGGTCGATATCGAGCGCGAGCGTGCCCGCGTAAAGCGCGAGGCGGCAAACGACTTTGCAATCCAGGGCTTTTCGATGGAGCCGAGTGATGTGGTCTATGAGTGCCGCATGCGTCGATATCGGCTCACGGGCGCTCCGGTGCCCACCGAGCTCGCGGTGGCGGCCAAAGTCGAGGGCTATATGTTTTCAATCGGCGGCGTCGCGGGTTCTATGGGCAAAGGTGTTGCCGCTGGGGTCGAGGCGCTGCTGGGCGCGGGCCTTTCGAGTGGACTGATCGGCGGTGTTTTGGGCAAGCGCCTGCGCGAGCGCCAGGCGGCGGCAGCGGCGGGACAGGGCGTCGCGCAAGAACAGCCCACGGGTCGAGGCGGTTGCCCGGACGGAGCGTCGTTCGAGCTGGGCGCGGCCGACCTGCTGCAGTGGCGTATCAGGGACAGCTTCTGTTTGGCTGCGCCAGAAGGTCGCCTGGACGAGGCGGCCTCCACGGCGCTTGCATCAATGGCGTCGACTCTGCGGCTCAATCCGGCGATTGCACGCGAAGCGTCAGCTCAAAAGCAACAGATGGTGCTTGAGCAGCGCCAACGCACGCAGATGAACATTGCCCAGCAGCAACAGCAGTTTGCAGCCTGGCAACAGATGCATGCCTCGCAACAGGCGGCGTTCGACAGCTACCAGCAGGCGTGGTTCGATCGCAGCGACCGTCAGCACGCCGCGAATATGGCTGCCAACGCCGCCAATTTTTCCAGCGCGGGCGTGGGGACGGGCGCCGCCTCGTATTCCGATGCCATTCGCGGGGTCAACCATTACACCAGACCCGACGGCACCGATGTCGAGGTCTCGGTGATGGCCGACCAGGCCTGGGTCAACGGTTCGGGCGATGTGATCGGTACACGCGATGGTTTTGAACCCGGTTTTGGCTGGACGGAACTGCCTCGTCAATAGCGTGGGGTGGCTTATGTGTGAATCGATGCCGGGCGTGTTTCTCGGCATTGTGCTTAAAGAACGGGAAAGGAACAATGATGAGGGAGACGGTACTTTCGCGCACGGCATTTGTCGCGGCGGCGGGAACGGCGCTGCTGACGCTTGTGGGGTGCGGCGGACAGCGGACGCAGGATGCGACGGGTTTTAACGACGACCGCCCGGTAAAGGACAGGATGGACGCGGGTGCGACGTCGGGCGATTCCGGCGACGCGGACAGCGGCTCGGCGGATGCGTTCGATACGTGGTCGGATGATTGCTGGGATGCGCACCGCAACATCAGCATCGCGGCGCTCCTCGAGCTTAAGGGCTGGCAGTTGCAGGAGTTTGCCTCGCAGCAGGGCTATACCTGGCAAGACGCGCTCGAGATGTACGAGGACGAGGCGGGACACGTGCTCAGCGTCTGCAATATCAGCAAGGACGGCGCGACCGAATGGCTCGGCGAGGACGAAATCGGAAAGCTCGACAAGGGCGGCACCGGAAGCACCGTGATGTTCACGCTGCAACTTTCGGGCTATTCGAGCTGCGAGGATGTTATCGCGGGCTTTTCTGTGCCGGTCGAGGACCGGGCGCAGATTACTTCGGGCTCATGGATCGCGTGCGTATACGGTTCCAACATGGCGCGGCACGTTGCCATGGCGAGCCCGATGGAAAACGGTGACTACCGCTTGGATCTCATTATCGAGGAAGCTATCAAGACCGGTAGGTTTACCCAGGGCGGTGGTGCTCCGACGATAGACGAATTTTGGCAGGAAAAGACTGGACGCGCGCTCGGCTAGGTGCGACGTGGCCAATACCGTAGCAAGGAACGAACATGATGAATGAAGTGACGATGAACCGTGCGGCCTTTGTGGCAGGCGCGGGTGCGCTGGCTTGTGCGCTGGCTGGCTGCTCGGGCGGATTGGGCGGCGCGGGCGGTGCCAAGAAGGCGACCACGGCGGACGCCGCCTGTGTAGACGACAACGCCAACGTGACGGTCTATGCTGCGATCAACTTGGACGGCGCCGACCTGGTGCGCCTGCTCAAGCATCAAAACTATGAGTGGCAAGGCGAGAGCGTGGGCTACGGTGCCGCCGATGATGCGGGACTTTTCGCTTTTACCTTTTCTAAGATTTCGGATGACGTGGACGAACTTGCGAACAGCGCGATACCGCTTTCGGAGTCCGAGTACGAGGAACTTGAGCCGGGCGGCGGAGACGATAGCGTGGCGATTTTGCTCTCGGTGGGCGGCTATACGACGGGCGATCGTGCGCTTACCGGCGCAATCGGCGATGCGGCGATAGTGCAGGAGAAGTGCACAATCGACGATTCCGTGTATTGGCTGGTCAAGGCGCTCGACGGCAGCCGTTACGTGATTTCGGCCTACGATACCGAAGATGATGGCGACAGCGCGCATGACATCTATATCTATAGTGAGTCTTTTATTCACACCGGTTATCTGAGCGGCGGCGACCAAATCGATATTGACGAACTTTGGAGCCGCCTGACCAATGCCTCATAGCGCACCAAAACCACCACAAAGGGGGCAGGCGCCTTTGTGGTGGTTTTGCCCTTGGGCTGTCTACTGTGGCGGCTCACCGTGCTAAAGCAGCTCGCCGTGGTGGGCGATGTAGCGGCGCTTGGCCAGTTGGGTGAGCGCGATGTAGGCGGCGACGATGCCGATGAGCAGCGCGAAGAAGCTCGGCGGCAGCGGCATGAGGTCTAGCGCATCGGCGATGGGGCTTGCCGGCAGCCAGGTGACGAGTACCAGACCCAGCACGGTGAGAGCGCACAGTGCCGGCGCGGCGTGGTCGCGCAGACTCGGCAGGCGCGGGGAGCGCAGCATGTGGATCACGAGCGTCTGCGACCACATGGACTCGACAAACCAGCCGCTCTGGAAGATTGCGGCGAAGGTCGTCATGCCCGCGACGTTGCCCGCGGCGGCAAGCTCTGCCCAGCTCGCGCCCACGGTGGCGGGGCACACCACAAAGAAGAGCGCGGCGAAGGTCACGATGTCAAACAGCGAGCTCACGGGGCCCAGCTTGAGCATAAAGCCCTTAATGGACGCGGCGTCCCAGGCGCGCGGACGGGCGGTCCAGGCGTCGTCGACGGTGTCCCACGGCAGCGCGATGCACACGATCTCGTAGACCAGCGACAGCAGCACCAACTGCAGAGCGCTCATGGGCAAGAATGGCAAGAACAGGCTCGCGACGGTCACGGATAGCACGTTGCCAAAGTTGGAGCTCACCGTGGTCTTGAGGTACTTGAGCAGGTTGCCGTAGGTGCGGCGGCCTTCGATGATGCCGCGCTCGAGCACGCCCAGGTCCTTCTGGAGCAAGATGATATCGGCAGATTCCTTGGCAATGTCGACGGCCGAATCGACCGAGATGCCGCAATCGCTCGCACGCATCGCGGCGGCGTCGTTGATGCCGTCGCCCATAAAGCCCACGGTGTGGCCGAGCAGCTCGCGCATGACGCGCACCAGGCGCGCCTTCTGCAGCGGCGAGAGCTTGGCGAACAGATGGGTGTTCTCGGCGCGCTCGGCAAGCTCGGCGTCATCGAGCGCATCGATCTCGGAGCCGAGCAAGACGTTGCTCGCATCGATACCAATCTGCTCGCAGACGGTGGCGGCGACGCGGTCGTTGTCGCCGGTCAGGACCTTGACCGCCACGCCCTTGGCCTCGAGGGTGGCGACGGCGCCCGCGGCACTCGCCTTGGGCGGATCGAGGAAGGCCAAAAAGCCCATCAGCACCATGCCGCACTCGTCGGCGATGCCAAATTCGCCCACGCAGCGCGGATCGGTCTTCTGCGCCACAGCAATCACGCGCAGGCCCTCGGCGTTAAGCCCAGCGACCTGCTTGCGAATCTGGGCGAGCTTCTCGTCGGTGAGCGGCTGAGCGATGCCATCGACCTCGACAAAGGAGCAGATCTCGAGCATTTCCTCGGCAGCTCCTTTGGTCACCATCTGGGTTTTGCCTTGGGCGTCGGCGACAACTACGCTCAGGCGACGGCGCGAGAAATCGAAGGGCACCTCGTCGACCTTGGTATAGCGGTCGCGCAGGCTCTGGCCCAGCATGGAATCGGGTGCTGCGGCCGAGGGCGTCACATCGGCGCGGTCGATGACGGCCAGGTCGATAAGGTTCTTGAGGCCGGTCTGGAAGAAGCTGTTCAAAAACGCATGGCGCAGCACACGTGCGTCTTCGATGCCGTCGGTGTTGAGGTAGCGCTCGAGCACGATGCGGTCTTCGGTGAGGGTGCCGGTCTTGTCGCAGCACAGTACGTCCATCGCGCCGAGGTTTTGGATCGCCGGCAGTTCCTTGACGATAACCTGGCGGCGGGCGAGGTCCTTGGCGCCCTGCGACAGGCTCGTGGTCACGATGACGGGGAGCATCTGCGGCGTGATGCCCACGGCCACGCTCGTGGCGAACAGCAGCGCGTCGATGACGTTGCCCTTGGTGGCAGCGTTGATGGCAAAGACGGCCGGCGCCATAACGAGCATGAGGCGCACGAGCAACATGGAGACGCTCGAGACGCCGCGGTCAAACGCGCTCTTCTCGCCGCGCCCGTTGAGCATCTTGGCGATGCCGCCCAGGTAGGTGTCCGAGCCGGTGGCGACGACAAGCGCCATGGCGGTGCCGTTTTGCACGGAGGTGCCGGTAAAGACGATGTTCTTGCAGGCAGAGAGCGGCAGCGCGGAGCTGTCGGCACCCTCGACGACCGCGGCGGCAGCGGTCTTCTCGACGGCCTCGCTCTCGCCGGTGAGTGCGGACTCGATCACAAACAGGTCGCGCGCGGTGATGATGCGGGCATCGGCCGGCACCATGTCGCCGGCAGAGAGGCGGATTACATCGCCGGGGACGAGCTCGTCGAAGGGAATCTCGATGCGCTCGCCGTCGCGCAGGGCGGTGCAAGTGTTGGAGACCAGGTCCTTGAGGGCCTCGGCCGCATTGCCGCTGCGGGCTTCCTGGATAAACTTCATGCCGCCCGATACCAGCAGCATGATGCCGATGACGATGACCGTGGAGGGGTCGCGCTGCGGCTCGGGTGCGGCGAGCACGTCGATGTAGAGCGAGACCAGTGCGAGCGCGGCGAGGATGCCGGCGAAGGGATCGATGAACGCGTCGGCGATGCGGCGGGCGAGCGTTTTGGTCGTTGCCTCGATGGTGTTGGGGCCGACGGCGTTCAGGCGCTCAGTTGCCTGCTCGACGGTGAGGCCGTTTGCCGTGGCGTCAAGCAGTACGAGGGCGTCCTCGGCACTATGGGTGGCGGCGAATATGGTGTTCTTGGATAGGCCGGTATGAGCGGCAGGGCGCGCCGTGCGGCGGCGCTTGGAGATGGCTTCGAGTACCGTGACGGTTTTGAGCATCAGCATAGGGTCCTCCTTGTTGAGGGGAGTTAGCGTACGTGTCGTATTTGCTTCAAAAAACCTAGATGTCGCTCACGTCAAGCTCTTGAGCCCACAAAGGGTGCAGCGCGCCTTTGCGGTGGTTTTGGCGATCTGCCGGTGGCGTTTATGCGTGTGCGGAGTCCTCGCGGCGTGCCGAGGGTGACATGCGGGTTTTTCGACTAGGACTGCCTTCCATGGCACACCTCCTAAAGGCTGAGCGCAGCGCGCTTTGGGTATCTCGTACCCCTTTTTAATCCGCCCGTATTCTTGATGAGGGGGTTTGCCATGTCAACCCCATTGTTCGGAAAACCATTCCCCCTGACAAAGCCTTTACAGAATGCCGTGGCTCCAAAGCGCGCCCGCATCGACGCTTCGCCTGCGCTAAACTGGAAGGCACGTACGCGATCACGAGAGGAGCCCGCATGGAGGCTTACAAGCAAGAGTTCATCAAGTTTATGGTCGAGTCCGACGTTCTTAAGTTCGGCAGCTTTACGCTCAAGAGCGGCCGTCAGTCCCCGTTCTTTATGAACGCCGGCGCTTACGTGACGGGCTATCAGCTCAAGAAGCTGGGCGAGTATTACGCCCAGGCCATCCACGATAACTTTGGCGACGACTTTGACGTCCTGTTTGGGCCGGCCTACAAGGGTATTCCGCTGGCTGTTGTTACCGCCATTGCCTACCACGAGCTGTACGGCAAGGAGGTCAAGTACTGCTGCGATCGCAAGGAGGCCAAGGACCACGGCGCCGACAAGGGCAACCTGCTGGGCTACGAGCCCCAGGACGGCGACCGCGTGGTCATGGTCGAGGACGTCACCACCAGCGGTAAGTCCATCGACGAGACCTATCCCAAGGTCAAGGCTGCTGCCGATGTCGAGATCAAGGGCCTCATCGTGTCCCTCAACCGCATGGAGGTCGGCAAGGGTGGCGTGACCACCGCGCAGAAGGAGATCGAGGCCAAGTACGGTTTCCCCGTCGCGAGCATCGTCTCCATGGCCGAGGTCGTCGAGACCCTCTACAACCACGAGATCGACGGCAAAGTCGTCATCGACGACGAGCTCAAGACCGCTATCGACGCCTACTACGAGCAGTACGGAGCTCGGGAGTAGTTACGCGGGTTTACCAACCCGAGTAACGGCTCGACGCTGCAAACCCGCCAGAGCGGCAATCTGCCTTTCAACTTCGGCGGCATGATCGAAAGATCAATGCCGCCTCGTTTCAAGGCACCTTGCTCGCTCTGGCGGGTTTTCGCTCATATGACCCAATCCGCTGTCAAGAGCCACAATGGCCCCGCCGACCGCTTGCAATCGGTCGGCGGGGCCTGCCGTTAACCCGTCCCGGTCCGCCCCGGCATGTCATCGACGCCTTCGGCTCAGTCTCATATCCGCGGATACCGTTCTGTCGGCTCGCACTCCATTCCTTCGGCGGGGTTCCCCAAGTCTGTCGAGGCGCATGCGGAGGGCTCCGCGCGCACAGCGAAATAGGGGGTATCCCCGAAGGCCGCCCGGCTCGCCGGGACGGGGGCTATGTCTATTCCGCGCCCTCCCGGCACATCATGCCGAGGGCCCAGAGCCACCTCACGAGCTCGGCCGCGGTGGCCGCGTTGGCCTTCGCCGCGGGCATGCCGCGGGCGAGCATCTCCTCGCGCCGCCGCAGGAGCCGCTCGGACCCCTTCCTCCCGTGCATCCTTATCTCGAGGGGCACGCCCGTATCCCTTGGCATGAGCTTCGGCTGGTGCCGTGCCGCGGCGTAGCACCATGAGCCCTCAACGGCCAGCTTCCTCACGAGCGCGTTGCCCGCACCGCTGATGCCTCCGAGCCGCACGGAGTCGCCACTCGACCTCTGACTCGGCGCGAGGCCGAAATAGGCCGTGACCTGCCTTCCGGAACGGAACCTCGTGAAGTCGCCGACCTCGGCCGAGAAGGCTGCGGCCAGCGCGAAGGCGCAGCCCTTGATCGACTGGAGGGCGGCCACCTCCGCGGCGATCGGGCTGGCATCCACGGCCGCCCTGTACTCGGAGAGCAGGTCCGCCCGGGCCTCCGCCGCGGCCTCGACCTCGTTCCTCAGGGCGGCGAGCGCCCGAACCCCGCCATCGTCCTCAGGCCTGACCTTGTCGAGCCACCTCAGGAAGTCGTAGGTCCAGTACTTCCTCGGGTTGCCGGCGGGCGTAGTGCCGCCGTAGACGAACCCCCGCCTTGCGAGGAAGGCGAGCAGCCGCTGCTTGGCGGTCGCCAGGCGCGCGGCCGCCCCGTCGTAGGCGCCGGCGAGGTCCCTGATGCCTTCGACCTCGGGGGAGGGGGCCCATACGGGGGAGATGTCGTGGGCGAGTATCGCCTTGGCCATCCTGGCGGCGTCGTTCCTGTCGTTCTTGGAGGCCGAGTCGGCGGCCGACCTGGGGATCTTCGAGACCGCGGCGACGACGCACTCGACGCCGAGCCCGGCGAGCTCCCTTTGCGGGGCGAAGCCGAGGTAGCCGCTCTCGTAGGCCGCGAGCGACGGCCCGGGGAACCCATCCATCCACCCGGCGATCTCGCCCCAGGGGTTGCCGGGGAACCTCCTCGTCACGGCCTCGCCGGTGTCCGCGTCGAGGGCGCAGACGGTGGTCGACCTCAGGTGGACGTCCATCCCGAACGCGGTAGAATACTTTGGCATGGGAGCCTCCCAACCTCGTTGCGGCGCGGCTGCGCCTATGGCACTTCAACATCATTGTCGCAGCCCCGACCCGCGGTCACGAGCGGGGGCTCCTGTCTTTTTAGTGCCCTCGGATTGGGTCATAGTGTCTGTCGTTGCCAA
>CABUXM010000042.1 GCA_902495545.1 uncultured Collinsella sp.
ACGGAAACAAAGGGCTGATCGGCAAAAGGACCGTCCAGATAGAGGCGCTTGGCGATCTCAACCTGACCCGCTCCCAGCTCACCCTCGAGCATAAGGGGCACACCGCGCGTGTAGCTCTCGGCAACCGGTGCAGCCACCGCAGCGGCACCCTCAACGATGCCGTACGCACTCGATTCGTAGCGGGCCTCAACTTCGTCGGCGTTGAGCCACTCGATGCCCGCATGCGCCGCGGCGCCGCGCACCTCGCGGACCACGACGACCCAAAGGCCCCCGCCCTCTTTGTCGGTGGGGCGAACGGTCAGGCTCAGGCGCGTACCCGCACGCCCCATAACCAGACGCGCGCCGTCTCCTATACGGTCGAGGCGCTCAGCGACAAAAGCCGCCACATCCCGCTCAAGCGCCGCGTCATTCATGGTCGAGATCGCGACGCCCCCACGCGCATCGATTGCCAATGCCGAGGCCCCGGCAGCAGCCAGGGCCTCGGTCAAGATGTTCAGCTTGGCATCGCTATCCATGATTTGCCCCTGTCCGCAGCGACGTGCAACCGTCGACGGTCGCACGACCGAGTGTTTCAAAATTGAACGATATTGCTCACCAAACACTATAGGGCAGAAAGCGCCGTCCTGCGAGTATAGGTGTTGCCCCGCATCGCCATCCTGGCGGGGCGATAAGAGCTCTTCGGGACTTATAAACCTGCGGACAAGCCATACCCGCAAGAGCTCCTATCGCTCCACCGTGAGAATGCGCTCGCCAGCACGCAGCACGCAAACAAGCTACTTCTCTACCAGATTCCCAGTACGTGTTGCATTCCCAAACTCATGCACGCAATGCCAATCCAGCAGCAAAAGCCCAGCGCGATGGGCTTGCCGCCCTTTTTGACCAGCTCGACGATATCGGTATTAAAACCAATAGCCGCCATGGCCATCACAATAAAGAATTTCGACAGCTCCTTGATGGGCGCCGTGATGGACACGGGAAGCTGAAACACCGTGGTGATCACGCTCGCCAGCACAAAGAACAGCACAAACATGGGAAACGCGCGTTTAAGCGAGAACGCGCTTTTGGCGTCGCCGCCGGCCTTGCGCGCCAGATGCATCTGCCAGCATGCGAGGACCAACGTGATGGGGATAATGGCCAGCGTTCTGGTGAGCTTGACCACCGTGGCGCTCTCGAGCACATTGGCGCCGGGATGCATGCTGTCCCAGGCGCTCGCCGCAGCCGTTACGGACGAGGTGTCGTTGATGGCGGTGCCGGCAAACAGGCCAAAACCCTCGTTGGTCAGCCCGAGCATGCCGCCGAGCGTCGGAAACACGAGCGCCGCGATAACGTTAAACAGGAAGATGACCGAAATAGCCTGGGCAATCTCGCGATCGTCGGCATCGATGACGGGTGCGGTCGCGGCGATGGCCGAACCGCCGCAAATCGACGAACCCACACCCACAAGCGTCGCGATCTTACCCGGCACGTTCATAACGTGGCAGAGCACAAAGGCGATGACAAGCGAGGTCGAGATCGTCGCCACGATAATCGGCAGCGACTGGGCGCCCTTGGACAGAATCTGGGAGAGGTTCATGCCAAAGCCAAGCAGGATAACCGCGTACTGCAAGACTTTTTTGGACGTATAGGTGACGCCAGCGGCGAGCTGTTCGCGACGATTCTTGGGAAAGACGAGCGCCAGGACCATGCCAAAGAGGATGGCAAATACCGGACCGCCGACCACCTCAATTTGTTTGCCGAGCAACGTCGCGGGAATGGCGATGATCAGGCAGAACAAGACGCCTTTCCAGCGCTCGCGTACGATGTTTGCCAGTTGCATATGGGATTCCTTCTTTCTATTTCACGTTTGCGACGGCTTATGATACGGCAACATTGAGCGCAGCCTTGCGCAAACACAGACTAAGGTGCCGCAATAGTTCTCAGGCAAGAGCCGAATTACCCACCGCGGAGAGCTGATTCGCGGCATAATTAACAACTGACATATGAGTTTGATAGAACAGTTGCGAGGCGCTATGGAAGAATCGATGCACGTCGGCGAGCAGGAAACGAGCCTACAGGACCAGTCCTACCACACCATTCGACGCAAAATCGTCTACCTGGACTACAAGCCGGGCGAAAAGCTGGGCGTCAAGCAGCTTTGCGATGACCTGGACATGGGTCGCACGCCCGTGCGCGAGGCACTGGTGCGTCTGGCGCAAGAGGGCCTGGTGCGCACCGTGCCCCAAAGCGGCACCTACGTCTCACCCATCAACCTCACCCTTGCCGAGAGTGCCTGTTACATCCGCGAACATCTGGAAAAGCAGGTGATCGTGGAATGCTGTGCACGCGCCACGTCGGCCGGCATCGAGCAGCTCGACCGCGCCATCGCGCTGCAGGAAAAGGCCATGGCCGAAGAGGATCGCATCGGCTTCTTTTTGAGCGACAACCTCATGCATCACATGATTTTTAGCATCGCATGTCGCAGCACCGTGTGGTCGTGGCTCGAAGAGACCAATGCCGACCTGGAGCGCTTCCGCTGGCTGCGCGCCGCCACGCAGGTTCTCGACAATCAGGACATCGTGAACGAGCACAAGCAGATTCGCCGCGCTATCGCCGGTCGCGACCCCATCGAAGCGAGCTTTTTGGTCAGCAAGCACCTGCATATGATGTTCCGCAACCAGACCGAGGTTCTGGACCAGTTCCCCGAGTACTTCGAGACCAGCAAGCTCCGCTAACCTGCCAAAAAGGGACAGGTTCATTTTGGCAGGTTTTATCTGGGCAAATGCAGAAAAGACCCGGCTCCGTCTTGATGCGGAGCCGGGCCTTAGTTGTTAGAACGGCGGAACAACAATTACTCGACAGTAACGCTTTTCGCCAGGTTACGGGGCTGGTCGACGTCGCAGCCGCGCAGGATGGCGACCTCGCGGGCGAGCAGCTGCAGCGGGACACTCGCCGTGATGGGGCTGAACACGTCGCGGACTGCCGGCACGCGGATAATGCAGTCGGCGATCTTGTTGATCTCCTCGTCGCCCTCGGTGGCGACGACGATGACTTTGGCACCGCGCGCCTTGCACTCCATAAGGTTCGACACGGTCTTGTCGTAGGTGGCACTCTTGGTGGCCACAGCGATGACAGGGAAGCCCGGGTCGATCAGGGCAATGGGGCCGTGCTTCATCTCACCGGCGGCGTAGGCCTCGGCGTGCAGGTAGCTGACCTCCTTGAGCTTGAGCGCACCTTCGTAGGAAATAGCGGCGCCCATGCCGCGACCCACGAACAGTGCGGACTGCGCGTCCTTGCACAGCAGGGCGGCCTCATGCACGGCCTCGGTTTGGGTATCCAAAATCCACTGGATCTGCTCGGCCGTATCGGAAAGCTCGCGGAACAGCATGCGCGCCTGCTTAGTGGTCAAGCGGTACTTGACCTGCGCCAGCAGCAGGGCCAAAAGCGTAAGGCTCACGACCTGGCCGATGAAGCTCTTGGTCGAGGCGACCGCGATCTCCTTGTTGGCCTTGGTGTAGATGACGCCGTCGCTCTCACGCGCCACGGGGCTGCCCACCACATTGGTGATGCCGAAGACCTTGGCACCCTTGATGCGCGCGTCGCGAATGGCGGCAAGGGTATCGGCCGTCTCGCCCGACTGGGACACGGCAACGACAAGCGTCGTCGGCGTAATGATGGGGTTGCGATAACGGAACTCGCTGGCCGCCTCCACCTCGGTGGGGATGCGAGCCCAGCCCTCAATGAGATTCTTGGCAATGAGGCCAGCGTGATAGCTGGTGCCGCAAGCGATCACGTAGACGCGGTCGATGTCGTTGAGCTCCTCGAGCGAAAGGCCCAGCTCGTCGATGTCGAGCTCGCCGGCCGGCGTCATGCGGCCCACCAGCGTGTCGCGCACGACGCGCGGCTGCTCGTGGATCTCCTTGAGCATAAAGTCGGGATAACCGCCCTTTTCTGCCATGTCCAGGTCCCAGTCGATGTGGGTGACCTTGGGCTCGATAACGTTGCCGGCCTCGTCGGTGTACTCGACGCCTGCGGGCGTAAGCTTGGCAAACTGACCGTCCTCGAGCACCACGACATCGCGGGTGGCGTCGATGAGCGCGATGACGTCGGAGGCGACATAGGCGCCGGTCTCGCCCGCGCCGACCACGATCGGGGAATCCTTGCGGGCCACGGCGATCACGCCGGGCTCGTCAGCGCACACGACGGCCAGACCATAGGCACCGACCACGTGGGCGCAAGCCTCGCGCACGGAGGCCATCAGGTCGTGCGTCTCGGCATAAGCCTCTTCGATCAGATGCGCGAAGACCTCGGTATCGGTCTCGCTCTTAAAGTGGTGGCCGCGGCCCTCCAGCTCTTCGCGCAGCTCGGCGAAGTTCTCGATGATGCCGTTGTGGACGATGGCGATACGACCGTCGCAGCTGGTGTGGGGGTGAGCGTTAACGACGGAGGGCTTGCCGTGGGTGGCCCAACGGGTGTGGCCGATACCGCAGGTAGCGTCGCTGTCGATGTTGGAAAGCTCGCTCTCCAAGCCCGCGACCTTGCCCACGCGGCGGATGACGTCGAGGTGCGCCGCGGCGCCCTCGCCCACCTCGAGCGCGACGCCCGAGGAGTCATAGCCGCGATACTCCATACGCTTGAGGCCTGTGACCAGGATGTTCTTTGCAATATCAGAGCCGGTGTAGCCGACAATTCCGCACATAGGATAAATCCCTTCGTCCGCTTGACTGCAAAACGTCCACGCACAGGGGGCGCTGAGACGCATAACGTTCGAGTATTGTACTCACGCAAACGCAAGCTGATATACCAGAAGTGGTATCTCAACTTGAATACCACTCGATACACACACCCCGCCCCGAAGGGGGCAGGCACCTTCGTGGTGGTTTGGTCTGACAGCATCGTTTGCCCAGATAAAACCTGCCAAAATAAACCTGTCCCTAATAGGCGGGTTTTGACACCTCAGGGGCGGGCGATGCTACAATCTGGCTTGTACTTGAAACGCATCAAAGGGGCCGCTATGGCAAAGGTAAAAATCAGCGACGTCGCGCGCGAGGCCGGGGTTTCGTTGGGCACGGTTTCCAACGCGCTCAACCACCCCGAAAAGCTGCGTCCCGAGACCCTCAAGCTCATTAACGAAACCATCAATCGACTGGGCTACCTGCCCAACCAAAGCGCTCGTCAGCTCGCGGGCGGCGCCACCAAGTCCTTTGGCCTGGTGCTCCCCCGTCTCGACCACGGCTTTTCACTCCAAATCGCCAGCGGCGCCCACAACGAGGCCCGCAAGCACGGCTACGACCTGCTCATCGCCAACGCCGATAACGACGATATTCTCGAGGACCATTACCTGCGCTACTTTATGGGCACCCAGATGTCCGGCGTCATGGTTCAGCCCATGGCATCCCCCGACTGGCACCCCGCCCTGACCAAGATGCCCGTGCCGATCGTCCATCTGGACATCCATTGCTCCGAGCCCGGCTACTACGTGGCCGCCGACAACGAGGCACAAGGCCGCATCATCGCCGAGCTCGCCATCGCCCGCGGCGCGCACCATATTGTCGTCGTCGGCCGAGCAGCATTTATGCAACTCACCCTGCGCGTCCTTGGCATTCATAAGGCGCTCGCCCTACATCCCGATATCAAGATCGAAGTCATCGACGCCGGCGAATGGAATACCGCCGCCGACGGCTACGGCATCGGCACCCAAATCGCCGCGCGCCCCGCCGACGAACGCCCCGATTTTGTCGTCGGCCTGACCGACGTGCTGGCCTCGGGCGTCATCTCGGCGCTGGTCGACAAAGGCATCGCCGTCCCCGGGCAAGTACGCGTAGCAGGTTGCGATGGCAACCCGCTCGCTTGGAGCGGATCGGTCCCGCTCACTACGGTAGCGCCCCCGGGCTACGAGATTGGCCGCAAGGGCGTTCAATTGCTCATGGAGCAAATCGAGAACAAGGCCCCAGCAAAGACCAAGCATATCCGCGTCGGCTCTACAGCGCGCACCGTCACCGCAGTCACCGCCGCCGAGGACATCAACCGCCAAGAACTGGTACGTCCGTTCCTGCTGGAACGCGCCAGCACCCAGGCAAGCAGCCAGACCGACGCCACGGCCATCAACCTCGGTGCGTATCTATAGCACGCCCGCAAGTATGCTAAGTCGCCGCTCAAGCAAAAGAGGCCCGACCATTGCCGGACCCCTTTTGTTTAAGCGCAAACGTAAGCAATTGCTCGTTTCAACGCCGCAATTGTCTAGCGCACGGCCTTGACCGCCGCCGCCAGGTCGAACAGCGTATCGAGCACGGCCTCGCAGCCATCCACCACGTCCTGCGGCAGCGGCACGATATCGGGGACGGCAAAGACGTGGCAGCCAGCCGTAATGCCCGAGACGCAGCCGTTGCGCGAATCCTCGACCACGGCACATTCCTCGGGAGTAAAGCCCGCGCGCTCGCAGGCGAGCAGATACATCTCGGGGTCGGGCTTGCCATGCACGACGTCCTCGCCACACGTTACCGTTTCAAACTTGTCAAAAAGACCGAATGCTTTAAGGTTGCGCTCGGCCGTAACATGGCGCGATGACGTTGCAAGGCCTACGTGATAGCCCGCAGCCAACAGCTCGTCTATGCACTCGGCAGCGCCGGCCTTAAGCTCCAGATCGGTCTTGACCATCTCGTCGCGAATCTCCTTGTGGCGGACATAGATCGCCTCGGCGGTCTCGTGGCTGCCGTAATGCTTATCGAGGATGTTCATGACATCGGGTAGCGTGCGACCGATAAACTGATGGATCAGCGCTTCATCAATCGCGAGCCCCAGCTCAGCGGCGCCTGCCTTCCAGGCCCTAATCCCCAAACGCTCGGTATCGACCAGCGTTCCATCCATGTCAAAAATAACAGCCTTGATCATATCGGTCCCCCATCGACTCTCGCTGTCGCATTGCCGCAACTCTACCGCATTTGACAACTTGTATATAACGTATATACCATATTGCACTTTCGTTACACAGATAGAAGTCTTATGGCAAGTAACGCATTAGGATTATAGTTTTCAATCGAGTACTCAACGATAAGGATCGTTTCATGATTTTAGACACCACGGCACCCGCAGAGGAGCTTCAAGACAAGCTATCGGCGCTCGAACAGCTGCTTTTGGCATACGGGCGCGTGGCTATCGGGTTTTCCGGTGGCGTCGACAGCAGCTTTTTGGCCGCCGTATGCGCCCGCATCATGCCTACCAATACCCTCCTCGTCCATCTCACCACGCCGCTCATCGGTACGCCCGAGCAGGCTTCGTTTGAGCAGTCCGTTGATGGGCAGGCCAATGAGGGGCCGCATTTTAAGCTCCCCGTGCTCAATCTTTCGGTGGATCAGCTGCAACTCCCCCAAGTAGCCTGCAACGATGCTAATCGCTGCTACCACTGCAAGCACGCCGGCTTTACCGCCATCGTCAACCACGCCAAGTCGCTCGGCTTTCCCACCGTCATCGATGGCAGCAATGCAAGCGATCGCGGTGACTACCGCCCCGGCATGCGTGCGGCAGAAGAGCTCGGCGTACGCTCACCCCTTATGGAGGTCGGCTTTACCAAGGACGAAGAGCGCGAGCTGCTGCGCGCATGGGGCTATCCCGTTTGGAACCTGCCGGCGGGAGCATGTCTTGCCACCCGCGTCCCCACGGGCGAGGAGCTTACGCGCGAGAAGGTCGATTTAATCCGCGCCTGCGAGGATTACCTGCACGATCTTGATCTGGCACAGGTACGCGCGCGCTTGGTCGGCGGCTGCATGCATATCGAGGCCGCACCCGCAGATGTCGCCAAGATTGCCACCCTCGGCGGTGCCGCCGTCGACGACAAGGGCAAGACCCCGCTGCCCGCCGTTATCGAGTCCGCGCTGCGCGAGCTGGGCTGCGACCATATCTCCCCCGAGGTCACCCCCTACATCCACGGCAACATGAACCTGTAGGTTGCGCCGTTTTACAAACGGCGCAGCTGCGCGGCGCTGCGCAGGCCCCGGGCACGGCAATCTGACGTTCAACTTCACGGGCGCGACCAAAAGGTCAGCGCCCGCTTGTTTCACGTCACCTTACCGCACCCGGAGCCTGCTCGCTCGCATATGCTCAACCTGGACTGCGTTAACTGACCTACCAAAAAGGGACAGGTTTATTTTGGCAGGTTTTACCTGGGAAATATCGCAAGGCAATCGCCCCTCTAGCACCCCTCTAGCTTCGAGAGACGCTAGAGGGGCGACCCGGCTGCATCTACTTCTTCCGATATCGGCGATTGCGGCTCGTCGATGAACCCATTACCTCGATGAGTCCTTTATCTGCCATTTTTGGCAGATGGTAGTTGACGGACGAATTTTGGCATTCCGTCTCTCTAAAACAATAGATTTATCTCTCTAACTTTAGAGAGATAAGCGCCTTGTTTTAGAGAGACATTTAGAGAGATGTATCGAATTCACTGTTAGATTGCCCAATGTTATCTCTTTAACTAGCTTTCTCTTTAGAGAGACATTTAGAGAGACGAGCGCAATCTCTCTAATCAAGGGCTCCACTCTTTAAGGTGCACACTTCCTAACCGTGCCCTAAGTTGCGGTGAAATAACTCACGATTAGCCTGCCAAAAAGGGACAGGTTTATTTTGGCAGGTTTTATCTGGGGAAACGCAAATAGGGCCGTGACACCCATACGGCGTCGCGGCCCTTTTCCTTGGAGAAGGATCAATTGATTGAACGGGATGACCGTTCTAGTCTTCGAGTCCGCTATTGATGAGCTCCGCAATCTCAACGGGATCGGTGCTCGCGCGCACCTTGTCACGGAAGCCGGCGTCCATCAGCATCACGGCAGCCTTGGAGAGCAGACGCAGGTGCGTAGTTCCGGCCTCGCCGGCGGGCACGTACAGCGCGAGCGCAACATCGACGGGCACCCCATCGAAGCTCGGCCATTCAACGGGCTCGGTCAGTTTAAGCACGGCAACGCCCGGCGTGTGGATCGCGTCGCTTTTGGCATGCGGAACGGCAAAACCGGCGACAAGGCCGGTCTCGGCCTCGTTCTCGCGAGCAATGAAGGCGGCCTCTACGGCAGATGCGTCACCGGCAAAGCCGAGCTCGATGGCCTGCTCGGACAAATAATGCAGGGCGTCCTCGCGCGAGGCGGCGGTATACCCGATTGTCACTTGGTTGGCAGATACAAATCCCATGGAAACCTTCCTTACAACACGGACCTGACCGCAGCTTCGATGCCGTCGGCGTCCAAACCGTACTTGTGCAGCAAATCGACCGCAGGGCCGGACTCGCCATACACATCGCGCACGCCGACGCGACGCATCGGCACCGGATGCTGCTCCGCGAGCACCGAGGCCACGGCCTCGCCAAGACCACCGATAATCGAATGCTCCTCGGCAGTGACCACACGACCAGTCTTCTTGGCGCTGGCAACCACCAAGCGCTCATCAAGCGGCTTGATCGTGTGCATATTGATGACCTCGGCATCGATACCATCGGCAGCGAGCGCCTCGGCAGCCTCAAGCGCCTCAGCGACCATAAGGCCACAAGCGATGATGGTCACATCGAACCCCTCGCGCACGACCACGCCGCGACCAATCTTGAACTCATAGTCCTCGCAGTCGTTGATGACCGGTGTTGCCAGGCGTCCGAAACGCATGTAGACCGGCCCCTCAAACTCATAGGCGGCGCGCACGCATGCGCGAGCCTCGATGTCATCGGCGGGAACAATCACCGTCATACCCGGGATCGTGCGCATGAGCGCGATGTCCTCGCAGCACTGATGCGTGGCACCGTCTTCACCGACCGAGATACCCGCATGCGTGGCACCGATTTTGACGTTGAGGTGCGGATAGCCAATGGAATTACGCACTTGCTCGTACGCGCGGCCGGCAGCGAACATGGCAAAGGTGCTCGCAAAGGCGACGTGACCCGTGGTCGCAATGCCGGCGGCAAGCCCCATCAGGTTGCTCTCGGCAATGCCGGCGTCGTAGAAGCGCTCAGGGTGCGCAGCCTTAAATTTACCGGTCTGCGTGGCGGCGGCCAGGTCGGCATCGAGAACCACAAAGTCATCGCGCTCATTGCCCAGCTCGACAAGTGCCTCGCCATAGCTAACGCGCGTGGCGACTTTCTTGACGTCTGCCATTAGAGCTCCTCCCCTGCTGCTGCGAGCTCGGCCATGGCCTGCTCAAACTGTTCATCGTTGGGTGCCTTGCCATGCCAGCCCACCTGGTTTTCCATAATGGAGACGCCCTTGCCCTTCACCGTCTCGGCGATAATGGCCACGGGCGAGTCGCTCACTTTGCGGGCCTCGGCAAAGGCGGCGGCAATCTGCGCCATGTCGTTACCGTCGGCGAGCTCGATCACATGCCACTTAAAGGCGCGGAACTTGTCAGCGAGCGGCATGGCCGAGTTGACCTCATCGATCGTGCCGTCAATCTGCAAGCCGTTGTGGTCGACGACGGCAACAAGATTGTCGAGTGCGTGGTTGCCGGCGAACATGGCCGCCTCCCACACCTGGCCTTCCTCGCACTCACCGTCGCCCAGCAACGTGTAGACACGGTAGCCGTCGCCCCAGTGCTTAGCGGCAAGCGCCATTCCAACTGCAGCAGAGATGCCCTGACCGAGCGATCCGGTGGACATATCGATGCCAGGGGCGTCGTTCATGTTGGGATGGCCCTGCAGTCGGCTGCCAATATGGCGGAGCGTCTCGAGCTCTTCGACGGGAAAATAGCCGCGATTTGCCAACACCGAATACAGGCCCGGCGCCGCGTGACCCTTGGAGAGCACAAAGCGATCGCGATCGGCCTTGTGAGGGTCGACAGGATCGATATTCATTTCCTCAAAGTACAGATATGTCATGATGTCGGCAGCACCGAGCGATCCACCCGGGTGTCCCGACTTGGCCGCGTGAACCGCAGTCACGACACCCTTCCTGACCTCATTGGCGACCTTCGCCAGCTCCTGGTTGGTCATACGAATTCCTCTCTTGAGAACAACCCCGGCACCGGATGACACGATGCCGGGGCAATCCACTCGTTAAGCCTGAGCGACGACCTTCTGCCAGTCGGCCTCGAACGAGGCAAGGCCCTGATCGGTCAGCGGATGGTGCAGGCACTTCTTAAGGGCTGCCATGGGCACGGTCGCGATATCGGCGCCAAGCAGCGCGGCCTGGGTTACGTGGTTGGGCGTACGAACCGAGGCGGTGATGATCTCGACGGTGTCGTCGACGTTCTTGCCCGTCCAGTCGTAGTTCTTAATGCAGGTCACGACGTTGTCGAGCTGCGAGATACCGTCCTCGGCGATGTCGTCGAAACGACCGACAAACGGGCTGATGTAGCGAGCACCGGCGTTGGCGGCCATAAGGGCCTGCGTCGGCGAGAAGACGAGCGTCATGTTGACGCGCACGCCAGCATCGGCCAGCGCACGGCAGGCGGCAAGGCCGGCCTCGCACACGGGAAGCTTGACCACGATGTTGGGGGCGAGGGCGGCAAGGCGCTTGCCCTCCTCGATCATACCCTCGGCAGTGGTCGCGGTAGACTCGGCGGACACGGGCAGGCCCTCGCAGAGCTCGGCAATCTTGAGCATATGCGGCTCAAAGTCGGCAAGCTTGCCGCCGGTCTTGGCGTACAGGGACGGGTTGGTGGTAACACCGGCCAGGCAGCCCCAGCTCTTGGCCTCGGCAATCTCGTCCAGATTGGCGGTATCGATAAAGAACTTCATGGTGAACCCCTTCAAAGGAAGCTAAAACTCAAAAGAATGGGACAAAGGGACTGCCCCTTTGTCCCATGTGCCGGGCCTGCAGCTGGGACATGCCCCAGGCCCGGCGTCGCGTAGGAAAAGCTACTTACTCGGCAAGAGCGGCCTCGATGCGGGTCGTAACGCCCTTGAGGTTAAGACCGACGACGTACTGCTTGATCGGGCGCTTGATGTGCTCGATGACAAAGCGCTTGCCGTCGATGTCCTGAGCGGCGAGGTTGCGGTAGAGCTTCTCGACCTGCTCCTTGACCTCAGGATCGTTGAACGCATAGTGACCGGAGACATCCAGGATCTTCAGGCTGAGCTCATCGTCGGCAAGAATGTCGTCGACCTGCAGGTTGACGTCGTCGCCAGTCATCCACTTGCGCCAGCGCTCGGTCTTGATAGCCTTGACCAGCAGGGTGTGATACAGGTCGGAGGGGTCATCGCACAGACCGTTGTCGACCAGGATCTGCTCGGTGGCGCAGAGCTTGAGGTAGGCGCGGGTCTCCTCGGTGCCATACTGCGGAGCAACGTTGGAGGCGGTCACGTGTGCCGGGATGTGCTCGAGCAGCGTCGCGTCGTCCAGATAGTCGGCGTTGTGCTCCTTCAGGCCCACGCCGTAGCGCTTAGCCATGTCGGCGAGCTCGCGGGCATTCTTAAAGTTGTAATGACCGACCTGCTCGGTCCAACGGGTGAGCGTACCGGTCTGGCCGACGATAAAGGTGGGCATGGGGCAGCCGCGCTTCTCGAGCTCGGGCTGCAGCTGAGAAATGAACTCCTCGTACTTATCGGTAGAGGTCAAGCCGCCATTGGTCTCCTCGGTACCGACCTCATAGGCAACCTCGGGCAGGTTATGCTCGCGACGGTACTGCTCAAGGTAGTCGATAAGATCAATCGTGCGGCGAAGCACCACGTCGAGCGGAATAACCTTGCCGATCTGATAGGGGTCCTTGGTGGGGTCGACCATCAGCAGGTCAAAGCCCGCCTCCATGTCGGCGACGAAGGACTTGCGGGCGAGCTCCATGGCCTCGTCCTCGGGCAGGTGGGCGTTACGCTCCTCGTCGCGCTGCCACGGACCGCCGTGATCGCGGCACAGGTAGTACGGACCGGTGTAACCCACCTCGTCGGCAACCTTCTTGATGTCGGCGGCAAAGCGCGTCTGGTCCCAACCGTTGACGTAGCCGGCGCCCATCTCGTCCATATCGACCTGGTTGCGGCTGGCGATAAACATGGGCGGGAAATCCTCGTCCTTGGCAAGCTCGAACACGGCCTGAATCAGGTTGGGGCTCATGGGGCCAATGCCGACCATGGTTGCGTGATCGCCGCTATCCTGCAGCTTGAGCATGCCCTGAACGGCCTGACGGATGGTGAGGTTGGACATTTTGTTCTCCTTCTCCAGAGGATTTTTGACAAAAGTTCCCTGGGACCCAGATGTGGGCCCTATCAGTACGGATGGATTTTGTTGTGTAGGGGCGGTTGTGCGGAGTCAAATCCATCCCTCCGCACAACCGGAGTCCTTAAAGGTTTACTTGGCCTGCTTATCGAGCGTGGACTTCATGGCAATCAGGATTGCAGCGGCGACCACGGCGCCAATCACGATGTCCAGGCAGAACAGCGCGACGTTGTTGGTGGCAAGGGCGACGATAAAGCCACCGTGCGGGACGTAGCAGTCGATGCCCTGGAAGGCGGCAAGTGCCGCACCCACGGCAGAGCCGATGCAAATGCCGGGCAGGGTGTGACCGAGGTCCTTGACCGCGAAGGGGATAGCGCCCTCGGTAATACCGATGCAGCCCATGAACAGCGCGGAGATGCCCATCTGGCGGTCAGCGTCATCGAACTTGTTCTTGGCGATGAGCGCAGCGAGGCCACAGGCGATCGGGGGAACGGCGACGGCGACGCGGAACATACCGTTAGGACCGTAGATACCGGAGGCCATGATGGCCATGGTGAAGGTCGAGGCGGTCTTGTTGATGGGGCCGCCCATATCGAAGGCGGTCATAACGCCAATGACCAGACCCAGGACAACTGCGGAACCGCCCTGCAGGCTGCCGAGCACGCCGGTGAGCCAGTCCATCACAAAGCCAAGCGGCGTGGCCAGGATGTAGATATAGGCCATGCCCAGGACAAGCGAGGTCAGAATCGGGATGATCAGGATGGGCATGATGGTCTGGATGGTGTTGTTGACCTTCCAGGTCTTCATCCAGCGGACAAAGTAACCGCAGATAACCGCCATGATCATGGCGCCCAAGAAGCCGGTCGAAACGCTGTTGCCGTTAGGGGTAACGACTGCGTTGTTGACCAGGTAGCCCAGGACAAAACCGGGGGCGAGCGCGGGCTTGCCGGCCATCGAGTAGGAGATGTATGCCGCAAGCACCGGGATCATCATGGAGATGCCGGCCATGCCGATGGTGTTAAGACTCACCATCAGCGGGTTCGTAACCTCCATGCCGTTGGCGCCGGCGGTACCGGATGCCAGCGAGAAGGCGAGGAACACGCCGCCGATAACGACGATGGGGATAAAATAGGAAACGCCGGTATTGAATGCATTGAGCAGCGTCTTACCAGGATCGGCAAAGATAGACTGCTTGGACGCCGGTGTCGGGGCCTGCGGGGCAGCGGAGACGGCCTTCTTCTCTGCCTTGGCCTCGGCCTTGGGCGCGTCAACGGCGCCACCCGTCGCCTTGATGATCTCAACGGCCTGGTCGATGATCTTTACCGGATCGGCGATTACATCCGAGGTGCCGACCTTCAGGAACTTGCCCTCGGCCATCTTCTGCTCAAAACGATCCTCGTTCTCGACGCCCACGTCGACGGACTCGAGCACCAGGTCGGCGGAATCCACGTCTTCCTGCGTCAGCTCGTTCTCGATACCCAGGCCACCCTGAGCCTCGACTTTGCACTCGATGCCACGAGCGGCGCATTCATCCTGAATCGCCTTCTGGGCCATATACGTGTGGGCGATACCCACGGTACAGGCGGCAACGCCTACGATCTTCATTGCTTCCCTCTTTTCATAGAGTTGCGTGCGCAAGACACCGTTTGCGGAGGCCTCCGGAGCATCCCCTGCCGTTTGGACTTGCTGTCTTTTCGACAAGACCAATATAGGTGCTCGTTTTTCTTAATGCCAGCTTATTTCGGTAAACGCGCAGGTCAGAGCGTTGGTTATGCGATTTAGTTATGCGTTTAACCAAAAATGAATCCTGCGATTTTACCCTCGATTTCAAAAGTCAAGAAGTATTTGATTTTCTCGGTAGACGGCAGATGCGCATGCCGGTCACAAATTTCAACCCCACCCGTATACCGCATTTGTTGCATACTCATATGAAAGGAAAAGGTCGCTCACCGAAGCGCATCCCACACCAAGACTCAAAGTCATCATGTTGGAAAATGCTCATCTGTCGGAAGGAGTCGCTGTGGCAAAACAGCGCGTTACGATCGCAGACGTCGCTCGAGAGGCGGGAACCTCGACGGCAAGCGTCTCGTATTACCTCAACGACAAACGAGAAAAGCTTAGCGAGAAGACGCAGGCAAAGATTGCGCGCGTCATCAAGGAGCTGGGATACGTCCCCAACGCCCAGGCGCAAACACTCACCGGCAAACAGACCCACGTCATCGCCATTATCATTTTGGATAACACCAACAAGTGGGCGGGCCTCGTCCTCAACGGCATGGAGCAGGTCATGCTCCCCGCGGGCTACCAGACGGTCGTTTGCACGAGCAACTTTAACCCCGAAACCGAGCTCATGTATGTCGACAAAATGCTCTCGCTGGGCGTCGATGGCTTTATCATCCAGCCCACGGCAAATTTCAAGGCCGTCCATGACCGCATCAAGCGCGCCGGTAAGCCCGTCGTCTTTTTCGATGCGGCCATCTATAGCCCAGGTACCAGCTGGATCAAAACCAACCTTTACGACGGTGTGTACAACGCCACGCAGGCACTCCTCGACGCCGGTTACGAAGATTTCTTTTCCATTGCCGCCAACATGACCGAAATGCGCACCCGCATGGAGCGTTTTCAGGGGTATGCCGAGGCGCTGGCAGCGAACGGACAGCTCTACAAAGCGATTCCCATCGACCACAACAAGCCGTCGGTCGGTGAGCTTACCGAGTACTTTAAATACAAGTTCAACCCCGCCAAGCGAACCCTTATCTTCGTGCAAAATCAGTGGGCACTTCCCCGTGTCTACAAGGCTCTCCAGCCCATGGCCCATCTACTTCCGCAGCAAATCGGTCTTTTGGGACTCAACTGCGAAGACTGGACCAACCTCACCACGCCGACCGTCTCCACGATCATCGAGCCCGTCGACCAGGAAGGCAGAGAGGCGGCCGAGATGCTCCTCGCGCTACTCGATGGCAGCAGCACGCCAGGTGAGCAGCGCATTCTCGAATGTAAACTCAATTGGCTCGGTTCCACCTCGATCTAGCCATACGTCAAATATGAGGCAATTGAATCCGTAGCGTTTGTCCCAAATCTTAAGTATTTGTTCGACAGAACGGCCCCTGCCGGCTCCTGCTAGACTGGTAGATTCCCAACCGTCCATCCAGGAGCCTCAATGTCGCGCAAGTCCACCTACAAGCAAGTACTTTCCATCGGCACCGCCGTGGTGCTCGGGTTTGCGCTGTTTACGGGATCGCTCGACGGAGCGCCCAAGTTGCTGTCGCCGCAAAGCGATGAGCAGGCGGCGGCTCTGGCCGAAAAACAAAACGAAAGTCCCAGCCGCACCGACGACGAGGCAGACCTGGTCGCTCGGCTCGAATCGGGAACAGCGAGCTCCTCGGACTCTCAAAATAGCCAAGACGCTGGCGATGGCTCCGATTCCGCCGCGACCGACACCGATGACAACGTTTCCGCGGACAGTGCCGCCACCCCCATCGACGAGGTCGAAAACCCCGACCTCAACCACGCCCGCGGTGTTTATCTCAGCAGCATTCCCGACTACGCCGGCAACCCCTACGTTGCCCTTCGCGCCGACAGCACGCACCCGCTCGGCACACCATCATTCACGCTCGATGAATACGAGCGCGCTACAGAAGAGGGCTGCTTTAAGAAGTTCTCCAAGCTCGACAGCCTGGGCCGCACCCGCAAAGCGCTCGCCTGCGTAGGCCCCGAGTCACTCGGTCAAGGCGAGCGCGGCGATATCTCGCGTATCCATCCCGCTGGATGGCGCCAGCAGCGCTATGACTTTATTCCGGGCCAGAGCCTCTACAACCGCTGCCACCTTATCGCCTGGTCGCTCTGTGGCGAAAACGCCAACCGCAAGAATCTCCTCACCGGCACGCGCTATCTCAACGAGACGGGCATGCTACCGTTTGAAGAGCAGATTCTCGGCTACATCCGCGACACGGGCAACCATGTGCTCTACCGCGTCACGCCCATGTACAACGAAGAGGAACTTGTCTGCCGCGGTGTGCGCCTTGAGGCGCAATCGGTCGAGGACCACGGCAAGGCCCTCTGCTTCCACGTGTACTGCTACAACCTGCAGCCGCACGTGCAGATCGACTACGCCACCGGCCGCAA
>CABUXM010000043.1 GCA_902495545.1 uncultured Collinsella sp.
CAGAATGTCGCAGGTTCAAATCCTGTCAGCCCGACCGGAAGCCCGGAATCCCAATGATTTCAACATCTTGGATTCCGGGCTTTCCCGTTCTTGGACACAATGGGACACAATGACCGCGCAACCTCCACAGCCACTACAACCCCTCATCAGCACACACCACCCGCACAGCACAGGAACACACACTGGTATGGTGACAACCATGAAGCGCATCGTAACCGGAATCCTCGCACACGTCGACGCAGGCAAAACCACACTCTCCGAAGCCGTCCTCTACACCACCGGCCAACTGCGCAAACCCGGCCGCGTAGATCACGGCGACGCCTTCCTCGACACCAACGCCATGGAACGCGCACGCGGCATCACCATCTTCACCGAACCCGCCATCATCCACACCACCAACACCACCATCACCCTCCTCGACACCCCCGGCCACGTCGACTTCTCCGCCGAAACCGAACGTACCCTACGCGTCCTCGACTACGCCATCCTCGTCATCTCCGGCACCGACGGCATCCAAGGCCACACCGAAACCCTCTGGAGACTCCTCGCACGCTACCACGTACCCACCATCCTCTTCATCAACAAAATGGACGCCCCCGGCGCCAACAAAACACACATCCTCAGCCAACTCAAACACCGATTCAACGACGCCTGCATCGACTTCACCACCACGACCAACGAAACCGCCAACACCCCAGCACTCGTCGGTGTGATGGAAGAAATCGCCATGCAAACGGAACACGCCATGAACGAATACCTCGAAACCGAACAGGTAAGCGTCACCACCATCCAAACCATGATCGAACGCCGTGAACTCTTCCCCTGCTTCTTCGGCTCGGCACTCAAAATGGAAGGCATCGACGAATTCATCAACGGCTTCGAAACATACACCCAAGAACCCAGCCACACCAAAGAATTCGGCGCCCGCGTGTACAAGATATCACACGATGCACAGGGCAACCGCCTCACATGGCTGAAAGTGACCGGAGGGGAGCTCCACGCAAAAGCCCTGCTGAACGGCGGCAACGATGAAACCACATGGAGCGAGAAAGCCGACCAGGTACGCGTGTATTCCGGCGCAAAATACACCACAGTCGAATCCGTCCCCGCAGGCGCAGTATGCGCAGTGACAGGCCTAACCCACACCTTCCCCGGCGAAGGACTCGGCATCGACCAATCCGCCGAAAACCCCATCCTGCAACCGGTACTCACCTACACACTGCTGCCAGGCAGCAACGACACCCACAAATGCCTGATGGCCCTACGCGAACTGGAAGACGAGGACCCACTACTGCACGTCGTCTGGCATGCACGACTACAGGAAATACACCTACAACTCATGGGCGCGGTACAGCTGGAAATCATCCAACAAATGATGCACGACCGCTTCGGACTGGACGTGGAATTCGGCCCAGGCGCAATCCTATATAAGGAAACCATCACAACACCCGTTGAAGGCGCCGGACATTTCGAACCACTACGCCACTACGCGGAAGCACACGTACTCCTCGAACCACTACCAGAAGGCAGCGGCATGCAATACGCCACCACATGCAGCGAAGACATACTCGACCGCAACTGGCAACGCCTGATCATCTCCCACTTCAAAGAAAAAGAACACCTGGGCGTACTCACAGGCTCCCCAATCACTGACATCAGACTCACACTCCTGGTCGGGCGCTCGCACCTGAAACACACGGAAGGCGGCGATTTCCGCCAGGCAACGTACCGTGCGATCCGCCAAGGGCTGATGGAAGCGCGTGCCGGCGTACCCAACGATGCCAGCGCGTTCGACATCGCGCAACGATTCGCCGGCGATGACACTGATCACGATACGGACGATGCCAATACGAAGAAGAACACGAACGGCGATACCCCCACAGGGGAGGACGCCACGACGGAAGCCATGCCATGCCGCATCACAGGCATGGGCAATTGCAGACTGCTGGAACCCTGGTACCGATTCCGCCTGGAAATTCCGCAGGACATGCTCGGCCGTGCCATGAGCGATATTCAACGCATGAGCGGCGATTTCGACACGCCACAACCCACCGGCGCGAGCGGCAGCGAATACGCCGTACTCAACGGCACCGCACCAGTCAGCGAGATGCAGGACTACGCCATGGACGTGAACGCATACACCCACGGGCGCGGGCACCTCAGCTGCGTATTCGCAGGATACAAGCCCTGCCATAACACCGAAGAAGTAATGAAACACACGAACTACAACCCGGAATCCGACCTGGAAAACACACCGGACTCGGTATTCTGCGCACATGGCGCAGGCTACCCGGTGAAATGGTACAAAGTACCCGAATTCATGCACCTGGACTACGCATGGAACGGCATGCAGACGCAATGAGAGCGCCGAAGCAGCAGAATAAGCCAGCGGCCGGCGCGGGCAAACAATCCAACACGATGCCACGCAACAGCCGCACGGTCTATCACCGGCATTGCATGGCCACAGAATGATTCCGTAGGTGGTTTACATGTTCCGTAGGTGGTTGAGATCGGTAATCCGCAACAGAAACAGCTGAAATTAAGCCCTTTCCTGAATGCGATATTACGGCCAACCACCTACGGAAGCGAAAAACCACCTACGGAACCAGCAGAACAAGGCTGCGAACCAATCCCAAAGACCAAGCAATATCATCCTCGACGCCCAACCACCTATGACGCAGAAGCCCCACATCGCAAAACGCAAGAAAACCCTGCAAACCATCCAAACCACAGCTGACTAGTGAACAAACAAGAGAAATTATCGCAAGCAGGCAATAATGTGAACAGCTATACACCGCTACCGCGCACATCACCCCATGACACCGCCGAAAACCATGGAACACGAAATCACGGCACGCGAATACCGCACAACAAGGAACAACACACCATGAGCGACAGCAACACCACAATCTGGCCCGCCCCCACGACCCGCCAGCCACTCGACGCCACAGTCGAAATCCCCGGCAGCAAATCCCTATCGAACCGCTACCTCATCCTCGCAGCCCTCGGCACACAACCAGTACGACTGGTGGGACTGCTGCGCTCGCGAGACACCGAACTGATGATGAATGCGCTGCGTACGCTCGGTGTGCGCTGTGATGTTGACGAGCAATCCGCCACTACGGTGACGGTAACGCCACCGGCAAACGGTCGCTTCCATGGCAATACGAAGGTGTTCTGCGGACTGGCGGGCACGGTGATGCGTTTTGTGCCGGGGCTTGCGATGTTCGCCGACGGCCCCGTCGAATTTGATGGTGATGAACAGGCATACGCCCGACCGATGAAGCCGGTTTTGGATGGTCTTGCACAACTGGGTGCCGTCATCGAATACCACGGCGAGAATGGGCGCTTGCCGTTCACCATAACGCCTCCGACGCCGGTGGAGGAACGTACCTCGCCAAGCGTGGTGAAGATCGATTCCTCCGGTTCCTCCCAGTTCATTTCCGGCCTGCTGCTCATCGGCTCGCGCATACCGGGTGGTCTTGAGCTTCGCCATACGGGGGAGAAAACACCAAGCCTGCCGCATATTCGCATGACCGTGGCGGATCTGCAGGGAGCGGGCGTGGATGCTATTGCTGACGAGCAGGTGCACGTCTGGCAAGTGAAGCCGGGAACGGTGCAATTGCCGGAGTCCGTAACGGTGGAGCCGGATCTGTCGAACGCGGCGCCTTTCCTGGGAGCGGCGCTTATCGCAGGCGGCAGTGTGCGTGTCCCGAACTGGCCTCAAAGTACCACGCAGCCTGGTGGGTTGCTGCCGGGCTATTTGGAGCGCATGGGGGCTGAAGTGACATTCCCCGAATCGGACGGCATCCGCTACTGCAAGGTCAGCGGTGACGGCAATATCAACGGGCTCGGCGACTTCGACCTGACTGCGGCCGGCGAAATCGCGCCGTCGCTTGCGGCGATCCTGGTGTTCGCCGACAAACCGACCAACATGATCGGCATCGGCCATTTGCGCGGGCATGAGACGAACCGCCTGGAGGCACTGGTCAACGAGATCACGCGCGTGGGGGGCAAGGCTCATGAGTTGACGGACGGCATTGTCATCGAACCGGTGAAGAGCGGCGCATTGCATGGCGCAGAGATGGAGACCTACGCCGACCATCGCATGGCCACGTTCGCGGCGATGCTTGGTCTGCGCATCGAAGGCGTAACGGTGCGCAACGTGGAGACCACACGCAAAACGCTGCCTGATTTCGTGGGCATGTGGACCGGCATGTTGGGCTGATAATGTTCGAGCCAGTCGACGGTCTTTTGACGGTCTGAATGGTATCCGATATGAAATGGCCTCTCTGGGTGGTTCGCCCAGAGAGGCCATTTCATATGCGGCTAGCGGATGTTAAGGAAACCGTCACTCCCACTCTTTCACGCTCGTTTGACGTGGCGCCATTCCAATTGGGTCTAGTTTGGTTGTCGGTTTTGTCCACTTTGCCGCCGAATCCCTCCGCGTGTCCTCGCGTAGGCGTTTGGGACAAATTCTGGGACAAAACCGCAAACTATTTCGAAACCACGAGCCCGCAGTTTCATTTTTGTCCCGGAGACAAAAACGGGTTGGTTTTGAGGCCCTGAAACGTCCGATATGAACGCCAAAACAGCCGACTATCCTCTTCGACACCCGTTTGGCAAAGTGAATCGTAGCCAGTGGCTTTAACGTCTTGCATTTCCGCGGGTCATGAGGGATGCACAAGAGCGATGACTGAAAGAATCGTCACGGGTGGCTTTGTTTTCGCCCTTATGAGCCGGCTCTAAGCGCCTTAGGAACCGAGCGGGAAATCCGAGTTAGAAGATCCCGATCGTCGCCTTATTTCAGGCTGATCGCAAATCAGTTGGCAACCGAAAGCCAAGGTATAGAGACGGGCCGCACCTATGCGCACATATTTCGGTACGTTTCGTGCGGCATCGGCCATAACAAAACAAACCGCCGAACGATTCAGATTGCAGACGGCCAACTCGACGCGACAAATCCGGCCTGTTGTCCTCCCAATATCCGCCTTCGCGTCATCAGCGCCCCGCGAAATCGGTGAGTTTTCCAGCGCTTTTTCGGCTGCCATTGCTCCGATTCGGCGTGCTCAGCCTCCGCTCGATCTTACGCATGTTTTTTGGGAGGGCATGAGTCGTCGCCCGCCACGGCGGCTTATACAGCCTCTCGGCATGGAGGGAAACGCCATGGTCACGCTCAACGTCTACGCCGACATCGAGCCGATGTCCAAGATCCAGAACATGCTGCGCGTGGCGCCTGCCTTGCTCGGGAAGTCGAGTAGGCGGTCGCCGTAATATTCGTATTGCTGACGTCGCGCCTCGATCTCGGTGGGGATACCGTCGGTGAGCGATTTCGTTAGGGTGTCGAAGCGGTCGAGGATATCGACGACCTTCCGCTGGGTGGCGGGGCACGGGACGGGGATCTCGACCCTCGATAAGTCTACAGGCGCGACTTCGATTACCTTTGTCCCTTTCGCCACCTTTCGTTTGGATATCTGAAAGTCCTGAGCAGTAGCTAAATATGCTAGGTGTCTCGGGATAATGCTTTTAGTCGCATACGCGCAAGAGTGTCCGCTGATTGCAACCGGCTGTTCGCCTTCCCACGCCAATGGTGTGCAGACATCTTCGATATTCTCGCTCATATGGCAAAAATCACGTCTCCAGGGTTTGCCTTTTTTGATTTAGCGTATTGCTCTTCAGATCGTCGTGGTGTGCTCGTAGCCGCGCTCCACGAAGAGCCGCTCGGCAACATCGAGAATCTTCTCGACCGTCTCCTCCGGGTACTTATTGCGTGCCACGGGCGCCTCCGTCCTTATTATCGCGATAAACATACTATGAGTGGCGTGCGGGTCGAGAAGGGCTGGCACCAAAAGAGCCCAACGGCCGTTATGGCTTCGTTAGAAACGCGCCCTACCGTGGATGGTGAACCCGAAAGGTAAGGCGCGCGGGTACGGCGACTCGGCCCGCGCGCCCGGGAGAGAAAGGACGAACCCATGGGTTACATGCTCGAGACGCGCGGGCTCACCAAGCGCTTCGGCCGCGGCGACCAGGCGCAGGACGCCGTGGCCGACGTGAGCCTTCATATCCGCGAGGGCGAGGTGTACGGGCTGCTCGGCCCCAACGGCGCCGGCAAGTCGACAACGCTCAAGATGATCTGCGGGATGCTGCGGCCGACGGCCGGGGAGATTCTCTTTGCCGGGCACGCCTGGCGCCGCGAGGACCTCTACGCAATCGGCAGCCTCATCGAGGAGGCGCCGCTCTACCCCAACCTCACCGCGCGCGAGAACCTGCGCGTGCGTACCACGCTGCTGGGCCTTCCCGAGAGCCGCGTAGATGAGGTGCTCGCCGCCGTGGGCCTCGCGGACACCGGGAAGAAGCGCGCTGGGCGCTTCTCGATGGGCATGCGGCAGCGCCTGGGGCTCGCACTGGCGCTGATCGCCCGGCCACGCCTGCTCGTGCTCGACGAGCCCACCAACGGCCTCGACCCCATCGGCATCGAGGAGCTGCGCGACCAGATCCGCGGCTTCGCGGCGGCGGGTACGACGGTAATCGTCTCGAGCCACATCCTCTCCGAGGTGCAGCAGATGACGGACACCATCGGCATCATCTACGGGGGGCGCCTCGCCTACGAGGATGCGCTTCGGTCCGGGCAGGACCTCGAGGAACTCTTCATGAGCGTCTGCCGGGAAGGGCGACGAGCGCGCGGGGAGGTGGCGGCATGACGGGCGAGAAAGGCGGCCTGCTCGCGGGCCTGCGCGCCGAGGCCCTGAAGTCGCGCCACGCAGCACCGGTTCGCCTGGCCGTGCTCATGGCACTGCCGATGCCGCTGCTCGGCGCGATGCCCTACCGGGGCGTGCAGATCTTCAGCGCGTGGAACTACTGGTACGCGCTCTTCCTGCCCGTGGCTCTCTCGCTCGTGGTGGCGTGCGTCGCGCGGGCGGATGCGCGCACGCGGATGCGGGGGCTTTTGGGCCTGGGCTTCCCGCTTAGGCGCGCCTGGTGGGCCAAGGCGCTCTGGTGCCTCGCGCTCTGCGCGCTCTCGAACCTCGTGGTCTTCGGCATCTACCTCGCGGGATCGGCGTTCTCCTCGCAGGGCCTCACGGTCGCGGGCACGCTCACGATGCTCCTCTGCGCGCTCGTTAACACGGTGACCGCGGCGTGGATGATCCCCGCAGGGCTCTTCCTCACGGCGCGGCTCGGCATGCTCGCGGGCATCTTCTGCCCGCTCGCCGCGCAGCTCGTGGGTGGGTTCGCCTGGTCGCTGGTGCCGCTGCCGCAGCTCTTTCCGCCGTCGGCGAGTATGGTCATCCCTACGAGCTTCATTCCCGTGCTGCCGAGCGGCGAGCCACTCGCGGCGGACATGGCGCTCGGCGGGGCGCTCGCGGCCTGGTTCGCGCGCTCCGAGGAGAGGTGATGGCCGTGACACGACTCTCCGACCCGACGCCACGCATGACTCTCTCGCGGGCCCTGCTCTCCGAGGCCCTGCGCCTGGCGCGTTCCCCGCTCGCAGTGGTGCACCTCGTCTGCGGCCTGGCAGCCGGTCTTGCCTGCGGCGAGTACTTCTCCGTAGCCCGATGGGACCCGGCGCTGGGCGCGGACGCCTACGCCCAGTTCCTCGGCGCCCTCATGCCGCTCATGTCCGCCATCGTCTGCGGGCTCGCCGTGGACGAGGAGCGCGCTGCCGGGCGCCTCGCCAACCTCACGGCGGTCCCCTCGCGCGGGCGCGCCGTCGCGGCGAAGCTACTCGCCCTTGCGGCGCTCGGCGCGGGCGGCGCTGGCCGTGGCGCTCGGCGTGTTCGGTGCCGTGCTCGCCGTCGCCGGGCGCCTGCCGCTCGGGCCCGCTCCGCTTGCGGCCTCCTGGGCGGGCATCGTGCTGGGCAGCCTGCCCCTCTACGCGCTGGGGCTCGGCGTGGCCCTGCGCCTCGGCCGCAACGCCGCCATCGGCGCCGGCGCGGCGGGGATGCTCCTCGCGTTCTTCTCAGTGGGCGGACTTGCGCACGGCCTCATGACCGGCGAGCTCACCGGTGCCCTGGCGACGCCCCTGAGCTGGGTGCCGCTCGCCTGGCCTGCGCGCCTAGGGTCGCTCGGGGTGGAGGTCTTCATCGACGCCGCACGTGCGGCGGGCCCTCTCCTCACGACTGCGCTCGCTAGCCTCGTGCTCACCCTGGCAGCCGCCGCCGTCCTTCTCGCCTGGTTCTGCCGATTCGAGGACGGGAGGGCAGATGCGTAGGGTGCCGCTCGCAGCCATGCTCGCCATTCTCTCCGCAGCGCTCGTCCTGGGTGGGAATGCCTTGCTCGACGCCGGCTGGGGGTCGGCGCTGCGCTCGATTGCCGACCGCGTGCTGCCCAACCCTGAGATCGCCATGTGGGCGCCCGCGCCCGAGCCCGGCAGCCACGCGAGCTCCTACGCCGACGCCACCGGGGCGGGGGCGAACTACGTCTACCTGGTGGACGCGGCGGACGACAGAGGCAATGTCCGAGAGCTCCAGCTCATCTTCTTCGGACGGGAGTCGAACGGCGAGGGCTGGCTCGAGATCGAGGCGCGCGGCGGCTCGGGCGTGCGCTACCGCGCGTGCGATGCGGCCGAGGCGCCCGCGGCTGCGCGCGAGGCTCTGGACCGCTGAGCGCGGCGCTAGTACAATGCCGACGGGAGTTTCAGGAGGTCGAACATGGCGAGGATACTGGCAGTGGATGATGAACGGGCGATCCTCGACGCGCTCGCGCGCGTCCTCGGCCGCGACGGCCATGAGGTCGTCAGGGCGGCGGATCCGACGGCGGTCCCGGGGATGGACCTCTCTCGCTTCGACCTCGTGCTCTGCGACGTCATGATGCCGGGGCTCGACGGCTTCGAGCTCGTGCGGCAGATCCGCCCGGACTTCGACGGGCCCATCGTCTTCCTGACCGCGCGCGTGGCCGAGGAGGACGCCGTGGCCGGCTACGGCCTGGGCGCCGACGACTACGTCCGCAAGCCCTTCGGGGCCGCGGAGCTGCGCGCCAAGGTCGCGGCCCATCTACGCCGTGAGCGCCGGCCGCACTCGCACGCCCTCTCCTTCGGGGAGGTGCGGATCGACCTCGGGGCGCGCGGCCTCGCCGTGGGCGGCGAGGCCGTGCCGCTCACGCCCACCGAGTACGCCATCTGCGAGTACCTCGCCCGCCACCCCGGGCAGGTCATGAGCCGCGCGCAGATACGCGAGGCGGTGCTCGGCTGGGAGAGCGACGTCGACGACGCGGCCATATCCATGCAGGTCAGCCGCGCCCGGAGGAAACTCTCCGAGGCCGGCGCCGATCCGATCGCGACCGTCTGGGGGATGGGGTACAAGTGGCAGCTTTGAGGACCGGGGCGCGAGGTCGCGGGGGCATGCCGCTCTCCTTCGTCATCGCGCGCTACTTCGCCTACGCGTTCGCGGCGGTCGCCACGGCGTGGCTCGCCTCGTTCATGGCGCTCTCCGCGGCGATCAACGCGGGCTTCGTCTACGAGGCAAGCTGGGGGCCGGCCAATGTGCGCGAGGTCGCGGAGGGTCTGGCACGTGACGGCGTCTGCGGGCAGCAGGACGTGCCGACGGCGTACCGCTACCTCATCCTGAACAAGGACGGATACGTGCTGATGACAGACCTCGAAGGCACGCGGCTCGAGGGCGCGGCGGAAATGGCCCGTGCGGCACTCGCCGCGGATCCAGGCACAGTGGAGATCGAGGGCGGGGGCTCGGGCCTCACCTACGCCGCGTTCCCGCTCAAGGGCGGCGGGGCCTGCGCACTCGTCAGCGAGTACCTGCCGCAGTGGGTCTCGCGCGACCTCGCCGGCCTGCTTCCCAACCCGCAGAACCTCATGCTCGTCGGCGCCGCGGCGGGAAGCGCGCTCGCGCTCGCGCTCGTGGCGCGCCGCGCGAGCCGCGTGATCTCGCGCAAGATGGCGCCGCTCGCGGAGGCGGCGGGGCGCGTCGGCGCGGGGGAGCTCGACTTCGCGGTCGGCAGCACCAACGTGCGCGAGGTGAACGACGTCCTCGCCGCGATGGACGCCATGCGGGCCTCCCTCGCCGAGTCGCTCGAGGCCCGCTGGGCCGCGGAGCGGGGGCAGCGCGAGCAGGTGGCGTCGCTCGCCCACGACCTCAAGACGCCGCTTACCGTGCTGCGCGCCAACGCCGACTTCGTGGCGGAGGAGCTGGAAGACGAGAAAGACGCCGACCTCGCGGCCGCCGCGCGCGACATAGCCGGTGGTGTCGAAAGGCTCGACGGCTACGTGCGCCTGCTCATCGAGGCCTCGCGCGGGTCCGGCGGAGCGGAGAGGGCCCCCATGCGGCCGGCCGAGCTCTGCGAACAGGTCCTCGCCGAGGCCGCCCAGATCGCCCGGGCGCGAGGCGTGACGCTCGACGCGGCCACGGGCCCCGCTGTCGCGGGCGCGCCCGAGGCCCCGCTCGACCGAACCGCCCTGGCGCGAGCCGCCGCGAACCTCGTGGCCAACGCCGCCGAGCACGCGCGCTCGCGCGTGGCGGTCTCCTGCGACGTCGAGGGCGGCCACCTCGTCATCGAGGTGGCCGACGACGGACCGGGTTTCTCTCCCGCCGCCCTCGAACGCGGCTGTGAGCGCCTCTTCACAGACGACTCCTCCCGCTCCTCGCGCGACGGAGGCCGCCACTACGGGCTCGGCCTCCACGCCGCTTCCGAGGCCGCGAGCGCCCACGGGGGCTCCGTCTCGCTCGCCAACAGCCCCTCGGGCGGCGCGGTGGCCACCATCGCGGTCCCCCTGTGAGGGCCTAACGACTCAGGCCCCGCACACCGGCGTGGCTCGCAACCAAACGCTTCCCGGATAATAATGCCCGTTGCGGGGATCGCCCTGGCTGGTCGCCGCCCATGTGCATGAGCATGTCGGCGATGTGAGTCGCCATCTCGTCCGCCGCTGGACGGATGTTGGCGACCCAGGACGCAAGGTCGGCCTGATCGGATGCCTCCGCCTCAAGCACGTCGCAGTTCGCGGTCACCGCCATGAGCGGGGTGACGAGGCCGTGCGAGGCGGTGCAAACGAACGCGCGCTCCCGCGCCTCGGCCTCCGCCACCGGTCGCAGGGCGCGTCCCGCTGCCGCCCACGCCACGGCGAGCGCCCAAAAGCCGAAGCGATCGGCGTCACTCGCTTCGCTAAATCAACTTTATGGGATGACGGATCACGGTCTTGAGCTTCTCCGGCGCGCACTTGCGCGGGTCGGAGAGGTAAATCTCGTGATGCTGACGGGCTTCGGAGAAGTCGGGGGCGTAACCCCGTTCCGCTGCAAATGTGCGCATGCCGTCTATGGTCGCCGGCTCGTCGTCGTAAGGCCCGGTATGCATGCACTGAACGCAAAGACCCTCGTCGGCCCTCAGCAGCTCGACCGCCGAGAAGTCCAGCTTCTTCTTGACGGCAGCTTCCGAAACTGCCCAGTCGAAGTCCTCGCGAGTGACGAAATCGGGCAGACGGATGCACGAGATGAAGTTGAAGTCGTCCTTCCGCGCATAATCAATCTCGCCATCGGCGCGGTCTTGCCACCAGAAGCCCTCGAGCGGAGGCACGACGAAGTCGAAATAGCCCTCGATTTCCCGCGGGCCCTTCTTCGACATCTTGATGGCATATGCGACGCCGTAGAGCAGCGGCAACGCGTTCTGGTACTCGCCGCCTTCGGCATTGGGATCGCCCTTGCCCCGCACGGCAACGTAGCTCATAGGCGGAACGGTTACGACGCCCGGCTTGCCCGACGGCCTGTAGAGCTCCCTGAACTCCTTCTTGAAATCGTATGCCATCGCAACGAACCTCCCTGAGCTTGGGTTTCCGTCGATATCCGACCAAATATAGCAATGGGCGCGGCCTCGGAAGAGGCCGCGCCCATTGCAGGATATTATAACACAGAATCGAACTTCTGTTCTACTCCCACTCGATGGCATCGATTCTGCCGTCCCGTCATTCCAGTTGCGCCCAGTTTTCGGTGTCGCTTCGAGTCGAGTGTCGTCAGGTAACGCCATGTCGTGTTTCGTCGGCTTCGGGGACAAAAGCTGGGACAACTTCAAAAACTTTTTTCAAACTCAGGGGGGTGCGGACAATTCCTTGGACCAGCCTAAGCGGCTAGTCCCTTGCTTATCCGGTACTGCATGGGGCTCATCCAGCCGAGCGACTGCTTCTTGCGGCGCTCGTTGTAGAAGCGGATGTACTCGTCCAGCAGCTCCATGAACGACTCCATGGTGACGCCGCTCCAGTCCGATGGTAGAAGAACTCGTTCTTCAGGCGGCCGAAGAAGCCCTCGCATGCCGAGTTGTCCGGGCTGCAGCCCTTCCTCGACGTGGAGCGGACCAGGCCGTTTCCCTCGCATATGCCGATCCACCCGGGCCATCTGTAATGGCACCCCCTGTCCGAGTGGCAGACCGGGCGCTGGCCCGGCGCGAGCGTCCTGCACGCGTCCTCCAGCGAGCCGTTGGCGAGGGCCGCGTTCGGGCGCCTCCCTATGCGCCACGAGACGACGAGGCCGTCGAAGCAGTCGATGACCGGGCTGAGGTACGCCTTCTCCTCGCTCGGCAGTTTGAACTCGGTGATGTCGGTGAGCCACAGCTCGTTCGGACCGCCCGCACGGAAGTCGCGCTCCACCAGGTTGGGGGGCGTCCGATATCTCGCCTCTGTAGGAGCTGTATCGCCGCCTCCTCTTCAGGTAGGCGACCCGGCAGCCCTCCTCGGCCATCAGCCTGCGAACGACCTTCTCGCTGACGACGGCGCCCTCCTCCCGCAGCTCGTTGTGCACGTACCGGTAGCCGCGCCTGCCGCCGGCGCCGTCGAATATCCTCCTGATGTCGGCCCTGAGCTGGGCGTGCCTGTCCTTCGCGCGGCAGTACTCATAGGAGCTCTTCGAGATCCTCAAGGAACCGGTGAGCTCTCTTAAGGGGCGGTCGGTCTCCAGCCTCAACTTGTCGATCAGCACGGTCTTCTCCATGTTGCTCATCGTGTCGAGGCTCCCTGCTTTTAAAAGGTCGATGGCCCCCTCAGGATGTCGTTCTCCAGCTCGAGCTGCCGGATCCTCTCTTCGGGGCCGCCCCCGAAGCCGGTGTACGCCGGCTCGTCGCCCTCGGGCTTTCTCGAGCGACCGCCCATCCGCGCCTCCGCGATTTCCCTGCAAGACGCGCCGCCCCGAGCCATCTCCATCGCCTTGCTCCGGACTTCGTTGCCGTAGGGCTCGAACTTGGCCCCGCGGGATCTCTGCCGCGGCTTGGCCGCGGCTGCCGCCCAGCGGCGCAGGGTTCTGCCGGGCACGCCTGACATCCTGGCGGTCTTCTCGACGTCGCCGGTGAGCCTCAGCATGCCGAGGGCTTTGTCCTTTGAGTCTTGGCTGTACATACGGACTCCTGACTGGACCAAACGGTCCAACTATTCGTCCGCACCCCCCATGGGGGAGTAAATGGCGAAATCGCAGGTGAAGGGGAGTAAAACGGCAAAGAAAAAAAGCCTCCGTCCCAACGCGGGAACGGAGGCCAGATTATCGTATTTTACTCACCGCCGTTGCTGGCGGCTTTGCCGTGAATCGCATACGAAACGAAACTCAACGGCACAGTGCGGCACTCAAAAGAGCAGGCCAAAGCCCTGTCGGCTTACTCCCATTCGATGGTTGCCGGCGGCTTGGAAGTGCAGTCGAGCACCACGCGGTTGATCTGGCGGCATTCGTTGGTGATGCGCGTCGAGATGGTGGCCAGCACGTCGTACGGAATGCGGGACCAATCGGCGGTCATGGCGTCTTCGGAGGACACCGGACGCAGCACGATGGGGGAGCCATAGGTGCGTTCGTCGCCCTGCACGCCTACGGAGTGCACGTCGGCGAGCAGTACGACAGGGCACTGCCAGATGTCGCGGTCGAGACCGGCCTTGGACAGTTCCTCGCGGGCGATGGCATCAGCCTCGCGCAGCACATCCAGACGCTCCTTGGTGATCTCGCCGATGATGCGGATGCCCAGGCCCGGGCCCGGGAACGGCTGACGCCACACGATCTCATCCGGCAGTCCGAGCTCGGTGCCGATGGCGCGGACCTCGTCCTTGAACAGGGTACGCAGCGGCTCGATGAGCTGGAACTTGATGTCCTTCGGCAAGCCGCCCACGTTGTGGTGCGACTTGATGTTGGCTGCGCCATCGCCGCCGCCGGATTCCACCACATCCGGGTACAGGGTGCCCTGCACGAGGAACTTGACTTCCTTGCCGGAAGCGCCGGCTTCCTCGATGACCTGGCGTTGCGCCTTCTCGAAGGTGCGAATGAACTTCTCGCCGATGATCTTGCGCTTCTTCTCCGGCTCGCTCACGCCCTTGAGCGCGGTGAGGAAGTCCTCGGAAGCATCCACGGCGATGAGCTTGATGCCGATGGCCTTGACGAAGTCATGCTTGACCTGCTCGGCCTCGCCCTTACGCAACAGACCGTGGTCCACGAACACGCAGGTCAGCTGGTCGCCGATGGCCTTGTGCACCAGCGCGGCGGCGACGGCGGAGTCAACGCCGCCGGACAGGCCGCAGATCACCTGTGCGTCGCCGACCTGTTCACGGATCTTCGCCACCTGATCATCGATGATGCTGGAAGCGTCCCAATCGGAACCAAGGCCGGCGCATTCGTGCAGGAAGGTTTCGATGAGCTGCTGGCCCATCGGCGTGTGCTTGACCTCCGGATGCCACTGCACGCCGTACAGTTTGCGTGCCGGATCCTGCATGGCGGCCACAGGTGCGCCTTCGGTGTGCGCAAGCACTTCGAAGCCTTCCGGGGCCTTTTTCACGGCGACGCCATGGCTCATCCATGTGTTCTGCTCGGCGGGGGAGCCCGCGAGCAGGCCTTCTGCGTGATCGATTACGGTATCGGTCTTGCCGTATTCGCCCAAAGCTGCCTTGTCGACGTCACCGCCGAGCTCGTGGGCCATCACCTGGAAGCCGTAGCAGATACCAAGCACCGGAACGCCGGCATCGAACACCTTCGGGTCGATGGTGGGGGCGCCGGGCTCGAATACGGAAGCCGGGCCACCGGACAGGATGATGGCCTTCGGGTCCTTGGCGAGCATCTCGTCGGCCGGCATGGAATGCGGTACGAGCTCCGAATAGACGTTCGCTTCGCGTACGCGGCGGGCGATGAGCTGTGCGTACTGGGCTCCGAAATCAACTACGAGCACAGGGCCTTTTGCCATTGGTTGTCTCCCTTGAATTTATGGGTAGCGGACTGGATCTCCTCGTATAGCCGTGGCGGTTACGCGTTGGCCGGGCGCAGTGCGCATCCGTATACAAGAGGTATACGGATGCGCACTGCGATCCGGTGTGTGCTGACGTATGCATGCTGCATACACATGCCTGCACGGCATACGGGAAAACAATACCTATGATTATGGCCGTGTTCGCAGACATTGGGGCATGCTGGGCATCTTGCTGGAATTGCAGGCGCATGATGATTGGAGGGTATGCAAACGTATCGTGCCAAAAGAAAACATTTCCTCTCATATTCAGGACAACACGCCGATTGTAGATATGCACAAAACGAACGTGGCATATGTTCTCTTTATCTAAGAAAACCCTGGAATTTAGCCGTTTATGAGAGATAATGTTTGATTAATGCGATTCACAAATCACACAGCAAAACATTACAAAATGCATCATTTAGCTTACTTTTACGAACACACACGAAAAAAACCGTCCAAAACGTCAAACGTTGCTCGTACCATAAAAACCGATTGGGCGCGAGGGTCCAGGGGTTGAGAGGCCTGCGGAAACCACGCGACCGAATGTAATAATCAATCGCACAACTTGTGCAGGAGTTACAGGAGTATACATGACGAATCCTGTTATTGGCACCCCTTGGAAGAAGCTCGACGCTCCCGTTTCTGAGGAAGCCATTGAAGGCGTTGACAAGTACTGGCGTACCGCTAACTACCTGTCCATCGGCCAGATCTACCTTCGCAGCAACCCGCTGATGAAGGCTCCGTTCACCCGCGAAGATGTCAAGCATCGTCTCGTGGGCCACTGGGGCACCACCCCTGGCCTGAACTTCCTCATCGGCCACATCAACCGCTTCATCGCTGATCACCAGCAGAACACCGTGATCATCATGGGCCCGGGCCACGGCGGCCCGGCCGGTACCGCTCAGTCCTACCTGGACGGCACCTACACCGAGACTTTCCCGAAGATCACCAAGGATGAAGCTGGCCTGCAGAAGTTCTTCCGCCAGTTCTCCTACCCGGGCGGCATCCCGTCCCACTACGCTCCGGAGACCCCGGGCTCCATCCACGAGGGTGGCGAGCTGGGTTACGCTCTGTCCCACGCTTACGGCGCTGTGATGAACAACCCGTCCCTCTTCGTCCCGGCCATCGTCGGCGACGGCGAAGCTGAGACCGGCCCGCTGGCTACCGGCTGGCAGTCCAACAAGCTCATCAACCCGCGCACCGACGGTATCGTGCTGCCGATCCTGCACCTCAACGGCTACAAGATCGCCAACCCGACCATCCTGTCCCGCATCTCCGACGAAGAGCTGCACGAGTTCTTCCACGGCATGGGCTATGAGCCGTACGAGTTCGTCGCTGGCTTCGACGATGAGGACCACATGTCCATCCACCGTCGTTTCGCCGAGCTCTTCGAGTCCATCTTCGACGAGATCTGCGAGATCAAGGCCACCGCTCAGACCGACGATGTGCATCGTCCGTTCTACCCGATGATCATCTTCCGTACCCCGAAGGGCTGGACCTGCCCGAAGTTCATCGACGGCAAGAAGACCGAGGGCTCCTGGCGTTCCCACCAGGTGCCGCTGGCTTCCG
>CABUXM010000044.1 GCA_902495545.1 uncultured Collinsella sp.
CGCTGGGTCTCGGCGGGCTACGACGGCATGACCAACATGGAGCTCAGGCGCAAGGTCGGCTACAGGCCGAGGAAGCGCGCCGCGGGCCGGGCGGCGACCCGCCACTCCGCCCGCAGGTCGCATGCCGCGTTCCTCGCCCTCGGGGAGGACGCGTGCGCCGCGGCCTGGGAGATGGACACGGTCGAGGGCGCGCGGGAGGACTCGGCCTGCCTGCTCACGCTGCTGCACCGCCCCAGCAGGCTCCAGCTCGCGCTGCCGCTGGAGGAGAAGACCGCCGGGTGCGTCGCGGACGCCCTTGAGGGCGTCCGGGCGGTCCTCGGCGCCGACGGGACGCGCCGCGTGTTCCGCGCCGTGCTCACCGACAACGGCGCCGAGTTCTCCGACGAGGGCGCCATCGCGGCGCTCATCGGCGAGGGGCCGGGCGAGACGAGGCTGTTCTACTGCGACCCGAGGCGCAGCGACCAGAAGGGCGCCTGCGAGCGAAACCACGTCGAGATAAGGAAGCTGCTGCCCAAGGGCTCCGGGCTCAGGTTCGACCGGCTCGCCCCGGCGGACCTGGCGCTGGCCATGTCGCACGTGAACTCCGAGCCCCGCGGCGCGCTCGGCTTCTCGACGCCCGCGCGCGCCTTCAGGGCGATGCTCGGGGAGGACGCGGCGGCGCTGCTGGACGCCTACGGCGTGGAGGACGTGCCGCTCGTCGACCTCGACCTGACGCCGGGGCTCATCGAGAGGGCGCGCGCCGAGAGGGGCGATGCCCCGCTGGCCTAGCCTGGAAGAAAAACGGAATAGACGGACCGACCGTCCGGCTGAGTCTGGGAAGAGGTGCCGGGCGGCGGGCGGAGCATGGCCACCGGACCCATCGAAACACATCTCCACCGTTCCTTCAACTGGGAAAATGCCGCCCCCGGGACCCCGGGAGGGGCCGCGGGGCGTTCGGCTAACTGCGGGAATGGCCTATTTGCTCAATGTGTTCGGCTGAGATCGGAAATCAACCTACAGAATCCAACCGCCCACTTTAATGCCCGATTTATTAATCCCCGTCCCAGAAAAATCCTGAGTTGCGGTGAAATAAGGACTGTTTAGCGGGTAGAAGCGGCTTTCAATCCCTATTTCAACGCAGCTTAGTTGTTACTTGTGGACCAGGCGGGCGCAGAAGTGGCCGTCGTAGGAGTCGGCGTTTACGGGGACGCTTTGGAAAAGTCCGCGGTCGTTTTGACGTACGGAGACGAGCTTCTTGGCTTGTTCGAACTCGGGTAACTGCAGAATCTGCGCCTCGGAGAGGGGTGCCAAGCTAAAACCTACGCCCTCGGGAGAAGCCAAAAACGCATCCACGACTTGCGTGTTCTCTTCATCAAAGACCGAGCAGGTGGCATAGATAAGCTCACCGCCCACAGCCACGCGCGCGGCGGCTTCCTTGAGCATCGTCAACTGCAACTTGGGCAGCTCAACCGTCACATCGTTTTCGGTCAGACGCCACGGAATCTCGGGATGACGGCGCATGGTCCCTGTACCCGAGCACGGGGCATCGATAAAAACTGTATCGAACAGGGCAGGTTTGCCAAGCATGGCATCAAAAGACGTCAGCACCTCGTCGAGCTCGCAGGCATCGCCCGAGACCGTGCGAACACCCTTAATACCAGCCTTGTGCAGGCGCGCGAGATTCTGATCACATTTACGATCATGCAGGTCGAGCGCGGTATGCTGGTGCTCGTACCCAGCACGTTTGGCCTGACACATCATCACATAGGTCTTGGTTCCGCGGCCGGCACCAATCTCCAGGCAGCGCCCGGGACGGGTCGCCGCGGTAGCGATGAGCTGGGCGTTAAGGTCCGAGGCAACGGCAGCAGCGCGCTCAAACACGCCGGACGCAACCGTGACCTGCGCATCGACCGGTGCATGGCAGCCCGGGAACACGGGCGCAACAAGCTGCGAGATATACGTGTCGGGTTTGGTGGCAAAAGCGTTCTCGTGCAAAGCGAGCGGCGCGGGAGCCAGATTGCCGGCAAAGTTGAGCGCGCCCTCGGGTGTGTCGAACGATGCCATAATGCGAGCACAAAGCCAGCGCGGCAGACCCATCAGGCGCGACAGGCGAACCAGACGACGTTCGGACTCATCGGCATCCGCTGCGGCGGCAAAATCCTCAACGTTGTCCGCGACCTTATGCAGCACGGCATTGGCCAAACCGGCGGCTGACTTAGCACCGCTGCGCACGAGCTCAACGCCCTGACTCACCGCAACACGACCCGGCGTATGCAGATAGAGCATCTCAAAGGCCGAGATACGAAGCGCCATGCGCACACGAGGCGCGACCTTTTTTGGCTTATCGAGAAACTGGTCGAGCAGCTCATCCAAAATGCCCTGGGTGGCCGCAACGCCAAGTGCCAAACGAGCGGCAAAAGCAGAATCGCGCTGGTCAATGGCCTTGGCCGAAGCACGGGACGAGAGCACGTCGCGCGCGTACATGCCGCGGCGATCGGCCTCCATCAAAACATCAAGCGCGAGCTTGCGCGCGGGGGAAAGCTTGCTCATGACAAAACACCCCACGAAAGATCCGCACCCTGCAGGCCGGCAGCCCAAGCAGAAGCGGCCATAGCACGTTTGCCATCGGGCTTAATCTCGAGCAACTCAACCGAGCCATCGGAAAGACCCAGGTAAACACGCTTGGCCTTAACGAGAACCTGACCCTCGCCAAGCGACACATCTGTCGGCGCAGCATCGAGCACGCGCACGGTCTTGCCGGCAATCACGCAACGAGCAGGCGCGGTATCGGACGAGGCCAGCACATGACGCACGCAATCAAGCGCCGCCATTTGCGGATCCAGACGCATCTCCTGCTTGGAAATCTTGGCAGCATGAGTGACGAGCGACTCATCCTGTTCAGTCCACACGGCGGTGCCATCGGCAAGCGAAGGAAGTGTATCGGCAAGCAATTTGCCGCCAAGCTCAGCAAGCTCCATGGTCAGCGCCTCAGCATGTTTACCGGCAACCGACGTGGAAGCCTGAGCACAATAAGCACCAGTATCCACGCCATGCCCAATACGCATAATGGAAACGCCAGCAACCTCATCACCAGCGAGAATCGCACGCTGAATAGGAGCAGCCCCACGCCAACGAGGCAGCAAGGACGCATGAACATTCACAATGCCGAGCGGTGCCATATGCAGAACGTCATCAGGCAAAATGCAACCATAAGCAGCCACACAGAAAATATCGGCTTGCGCAGCTTGGAGCGCCTCAACAACCTCGGCCGTCATACGATTAGCCTCAATAACCGGCAACCCAAGCTCAAGCGCCTTAGCCTTAACAGGAGACGGCTCCAGCTTCTTACCACGCCCACGAACAGCATCGGGACGAGTAACGACAAGCGCAATCTCATTCCCAGCCTCAACAAGCGAAGTCAAAGAAGGCACAGCAAAATCAGGCGTACCCATAAACACAATACGCATAAAATAAACCCCTCAAACCCAGAGCCAAGAAGGCTACAAATAACAGCGCCAGGCCAAGTCCCAACCAAGACGCCAGATCAATTCAACACGTTCAAATATACGCAAAAACAAAGAAAGGACTGCAGCAAAAGCAGCCCTCCCAACAAAGCAATTATCAGCGAAGACGCCCCTCCCTGGCCCAACGGCACCCGGGCGAACCGAGCCAGAACAACGCAGTCCCCGGTGCTGAGCGCCCACATATCGTCCCGCGCGCAGTTTCGCAGCAAAGCGAGAATGTTTGAGCACGGGATGATATGTGGGCGCTCAGCACCGGGGACGGTGGGACCTACTCGGTCTCGCCCGGTCGAGCGCCGCGGGCCAGGGCGTCCTGGTACTCCTTGACTGCCTTGAGCCTCTGCATCGGCTTCAATCGCTCGAACATGGTGTTGCCGTGCAGGTGATCGATCTCGTGCTGCAGGCACACGCAGAACAAATCGCCCGTGGCCTCGTAGCGAATCAGGTTGGCGTCCAAGTCGTACGCCTCGACGACGACATGGTCGGGACGCTCGATCTCGCAGCTAATGCCAGGAATGGAAAGGCAGCCCTCGCTAAAGGGCACCAGATGGTCGCTCTGCTCAACAATGACGGGATTAATGAGCACGTACGGGTCGTAGTCGTTCTTGTCGCTGTAGTCGCAGTCGATGGTGACGAGCTGGATGAGCTCGCCGATCTGCGGGGCAGCCAGGCCGCAACCGCCGTTCTCGAACATCATCTTCTTCATCTTCTCGGCAAGCGCCTCGATCGCCGGGGTGATCTCCTCGATGACGGCGCACTCCTGGCGCAGACGAGGGTCGGGCGACAGTACGATTCCGTTGGCTTCCATGGCCATCCTTTCGGGTTGTTACATCAAATCATAGGCATCGACGTCAACGCTCACGCTCACGCCGCGCACAGAGCCCACCTCTTTGAGGCAGGCGTCGATATCATCAGAGACATGGTACCCTACCGGCGACTTTACAAGCAGATGGAAGCGGTAACGGTCCTTGGCTCTCTCGATTACACATGAAGCCGGGCCCAGCACCTGAGGCACGGCGCTCCCCGTCCGCAAAAAGTCGGGCGCGGCGGCATGCCAGCGGCGCTTGAGGAGCTTCGCGATGCGGCCGATGTAGTCCTGCGCGTCGTCTCGGTTCGCCGACCATACCAAGATGTTGACCAGGCGAACAAACGGCGGGTACAGCGCGTCGCGGCGCTGGTCCAGGTCGTAGTCGGTAAAAATCGAGCGGTCGTGCTCGGCGACGGCGCGGATGACCGGGTCCTCGGGCAGGTAGGTCTGGATGATAACCTCGCCGGGGCGATCGCCGCGGCCGGCGCGGCCCGCAACCTGCTCCAGCAGATCGTAGGCGCGCTCCCCTGCGCGAAAGTCGGGCAGCTTGAGGGCGAAGTCGGCATTGACCACGCCTACGAGCGTGACCTCGGGAAAATCGAGACCCTTTGCGATCATTTGGGTGCCCAGCAACACGGCACAATCCGCCGCATCAAACTGCTCGAGCAGCTTTTTGTGCGCATCCTTGCCGCGCGTGGAATCGGCATCCATGCGAATAATGGCGACATCCTCGGGAAGCATCTGATGCAGGGCATCCTCGATCTGCTGCGTTCCCAGACCCATTTTTGCCAGGTAGCGACTGCCACATTTGGGGCATCGGCTCGTGGGCGCGGGATACGGCTGCACGCGCCAGGACGAACCGCAGGTGTGACATTGCAGCGTGTGCGTGCGCTCGTGATATGTAAGCGCGGTGGAGCAGTGATTGCAGGTGGGGACGCATCCGCACTCGCGGCACATCAAGAACGGCGCAAAGCCACGGCGGTTGTGCAACAGCACGGCCTTCTCGCGGCGCTCGACCACACGCTCCAAGCCCTCCATCAAGGGTTTTGAGAACATGCAGCGGCTGCCATGCGAGAACTCGCGGCGCAGGTCGGCAATGCGGACAGTCGGCAGCACGGCGTGTCCCGGGCGCTCGGGCATCTCGACGCGCGTCCAGGTGGCACCGTTATACATGCCACGGCGGCAGCGGTCGAGAGCCTCGGCCGAGGGCGTGGCGGAGCCCAACACAAGCGGGCAGCGGTAACGCCGCGCCATCTCTGCCGCCACCTCGCGCGCGTGGTAGCGCGGACTGGAACCCTGCTTGTAACTGGTCTCATGCTCCTCGTCGATGATGATGAGGCCCAAGTCGCTGAGCGGGCAAAAGAGCGCCGAGCGGGCGCCCACGACCACGCGAGCGGCACCGCTGGCGACCATATCCCACTGGTCCAGGCGCTCGCCAGCCGAAAGGCGGGAATGGAACACGGCGACCGTCTCGCCAAAGCGCGAGCGGAAGCGGCCGACGGTCTGGGCCGTCAGCGAGATTTCGGGCACAAGCACGCACGCCGAGCGACCGGCCGCGAGCACGCGCTCGATGGCGGAGAGATAAACCTCGGTTTTGCCGGAGCCGGTGACGCCGTCGACCAGCACCACGTCGCCATGAGCGTCCAAACGGGCGCGCTCAATCTGCGCGAGTGCCTGCAGCTGGCCGTTGGTAAGTGCGACCGGCGTCTTGCCGCTTGCCGAGGAGAGCGTGGTCTGCTCGCTGCAGCCACGCCACGCACGGCGCTCCTCCACCACGACGACGCCGCGTTTTTCGAGCGCCTTAATGGTCGCCGACATGCTGTTGTAAAGCAGGTTGAGGTCGCGCGTCGTGACCGGGCCGCACTGGAGCGCCTCGATGAGCTGACGCTGGCGGACCGCGGTCTTGGGCGGCGTATAGTCGAAGCCCTCGGGCGTAAGCATGACCCAGCGGTTTTGGATAGGCTTGACGGCGGGGCGCTCGACAGTCCACACGCCATCGTCGTCCTTGACCACGCGCGGGCTTCCGCCCGGTGGCAAGAACAGGCGCAGGCACTCGGAAAGCATCGCGACATACTCGTAGCTCATCCAGCGTGCGATACGGGCAGCCTCTGCGGTAAAGAGCGGTTTGCTGAGGATAGCTTCGATAGGCTTGATACGCGCGGGATCGAGAGCGTCGTTACCTTGCAGGTCGGCCAGCTCGGGCGCGATGTCGACGATGTAGCCCGCGGCCACACGGTTGCCAAAATGAACTAGGACGGTGGAGCCGATCTGGACATCGTTGGCGAGTGGCTGCGGAATGCCGTAGGCAAACGGCTCGGACAGTGCACGGGTCGGGATGTCGAGAACCACGCTCGCGTAGGCGGTAATGGGCTCTGGCGCAGGTTCGGGCTGCGCCAGAACGGCGGCAGGAGCCGCGGACTTCGGAGCTTCCTCCGGTTCTGGCGAACCAAACAGCGAAAGTTGCTCGGCCATGGCCTCTGTACCTCCCGTCCCATGCGTCTTCAGAAACAAGAGCCCCGCTCGAGGTGAACGGGGCTCGGATACATACGTTTGCGCAGCGATTACAGCGCCATCGTGCGGGCGCGATCGATGCGCGCCAGGCAGTCGTCGCGACCGACGAGCGCCATGGTCTCGCCCAGCGGGGGGCTCACCATGTTGCCGCAGACGGCGACGCGCACGGCCTGGAACACCACGCGCTTCTTGAGGTCCATCTGCTCAGGCAGCGGCTCAAGCGCGGCGTCGATGTTGGCAGCCGTCCACTCGTCCACGCCCTCGAGCGCGGCCTTGGCGGCATCCAGAATGGCGCCCATGCCTTCCTTGGCCAGGCCCTTGTTGACAGACTTCTCGTCATACTCGAGCGTCTCGGCCGTGGCAAAGATGGGAGCGGCGACGGTCACGGCGTCGGCCGGCATCTTGGTGCGCGGCTTGACGATGGCGGCAAGCGCATCGATCCAATCCTCGCCGTACTCGACATTACCCTCGATGAGACCCGCCTCGTGCAGCTCGGGGACCATGATCTCATCGGCAAACTGAGCATCGGACATGCCGTTGATGTACTCGGCATTGACCCAATCGAGCTTCTTGGGGTCGAAGGTCGCCGGGTTCTTAGAGATGCGGTCGAGCGAGAACTTGCTGGCCAGGACATCGCGCGGGATGATCGTGGTCTCGCCGTCGAGCGACCAGCCGAGCAGCGCCAGGTAGTTAACGAAGGCATCGGACAGGTAACCGGCGTCGCGGTACTCCTCCACCGAGGTGGCACCGTGGCGCTTGGAGAGCTTTTTGCCGTCGGCACCCAAGATCATGGAGATGTGGGCAAACGTGGGCACGGGCGCGCCGAGGGCCTCGTACACCATGACCTGACGCGGGGTGTTGGACAGGTGATCGTCGCCACGGATGACATGGGTGATCTTCATCATGGCGTCGTCGACGACGGTCGCGAAGTTGTACGTGGGCGTGCCATCGGAGCGGAAGATGACAAAGTCGTCAAGCTCCTTGGCGTCGAAGGTCACCTCACCGTGGACGGCGTCGTGGATGACGACGTCGCCGCGGTCCTCGGGCACCTTGATGCGCAGGACGTAGGACTCGCCGGCCTCGATGCGGCGGCGGGCCTCCTCGGGATCAAGATCGCGGCAACGGCGCTGATAGCCCTGGAAGGGGTCCTTGCGCTCCTGCGCGGCCTTGCGGTCGGCATCGAGCTGCTCCTTGGTGCAGAAGCAGGGATAGGCCTTGCCCTCGTCCCAAAGCTTCTGGGCGGCCTGCTTGTACAGGTCCAGGCGCTCGGTCTGGGCGTAGGGGCCAAAATCGCCGCCCACCTCGGGACCCTCGTCCCAGTCCAGGCCCAGCCAACGCATGGCGCGCAGGATGATCTGCGTGTTCTCGTCGGTGGAGCGGGTGGGGTCGGTGTCGTCGATGCGCAGGATGAACGTGCCGCCGTTTGCACGGGCGAAAGCCCAGTTATAGATAGCGGTGCGGGCGCCGCCGATGTGCAGCTTGCCCGTCGGTGAGGGTGCAAAGCGGACGCGAACGTCTGATGCCATGGAAATCTCCTCGATTGCAGGATGGATGTCTAACCGCACCAGTATAAAGCATCAAAGCAACCTCCGCACAAAGGGCACCGACCTACTCATTGGGGACAGACTTAAATGACCAGTCTTTGGGCAACCTGTCGGCACTTAGGCAAGGCTGGTCATTTAAGTCTGTCCCCAATGAGTAGGTGCGGAAAGGGTGTGAATGTTTGATTTACGCGCTATGATGTGCCCTTGCATAGAGAGTCCGGCGGAATGGTAACGGTCGCCGGGACACGTTTTTTGAAAGGACAATCATGTCAGAAGAACTTCGTTCCATCCCGCCCCAACACGGGTCCTTTGTTTTTACGTCGGAGTCGGTGACCGAAGGTCATCCCGATAAGATCGCTGACCAGATCAGCGACGCCGTCCTCGACGCAATCCTAGCCAAAGAAATAGAGCTCCAGGAGCAGGGCTACATCGCCCCCAACGGCGTGCCCGCCAACGTGGAGAACGTCCGCTGCGCTTGCGAGACCCTCGTGACCACCGGCACTGTCATCGTCGCCGGCGAGATTCGCACCCAGGCCTACGTCGACGTACAGGAAATCGCCCGCGGTGTTATCCGCCGCATTGGCTACAACCGTGCCAAATTCGGTTTTGACTGCGACACCTGCGGCGTTATGAGCCTCATCCACGAGCAGTCGCCCGATATCGCCCAGGGCGTTGACGAGTCCTTCGAGACCCAGACCGGCGCTACCACCGACCCGATCGACCTGATCGGTGCCGGCGACCAGGGCATGATGTTCGGTTATGCCTCCAACGAGACCAAGACCCTCATGCCCATGCCACACTACCTGGCAAGCCGCCTGGCTGAGCGCCTGGCAGCCGTGCGTCACGACGGCACCCTGCCCTACCTGCGTCCCGACGGCAAGACCCAGGTCACCGTGCGCTACGAGGAAGGCAAGCCCGTCGAGGTCACGACCATCGTCATCTCCACGCAGCACGCCGCCGAGATTGAGGACATGGGCAAGATCAAGGCCGACCTCATCGAGCACGTCATCACCCCGGTCATGGCCGCCGAGAACATGCCGTGGGACAACGCGGACATCTACGTGAACCCCACCGGTCGCTTTGTCGTGGGCGGCCCCATGGGCGACACGGGCCTCACCGGCCGCAAGATCATCGTCGACACCTACGGTGGCTACGGCCGTCACGGCGGTGGCGCCTTTAGCGGTAAGGACTGCACCAAGGTTGACCGTTCCGCCGCGTATGCCGCGCGCTGGGTCGCCAAGAACGTGGTCGCCGCCGGCCTGGCCGACCGCTGCGAAGTCGAGCTCGCCTACGCCATCGGCGTTTCCAAGCCGCTCTCAATCATGGTCGACACCTTCGGTACCGCACATGTTGCCGAGGACAAGATCGTTGAAGCCGTGGAGAAGACCTTCGACCTGCGCCCGGGCGCAATCATCCGCGACCTGGACCTGCGCCGCCCCATCTACGAAAAGACAGCAGCCTACGGTCACTTCGGCCGCGAAGACGCCGACTTTACCTGGGAGAAGACCGATCGAGCCGAAGAGCTCAAAGCAGCCTGCGGCCTGTAATTAAAAACCGCTAAGGTCACAACAACATATGCACTTTCAAAAGAAGTACCGGTTCCAACCGGTACTTTTTTTATTTAACCGGTGATGAAGATGAGCCACCGCGGGACATGGAATAGGTCACCAGCAAATGAATTTTGGAGCACACGCGCCTCTACCATGTATCCTTAGTCCCGAGGGGCGGGGCATAAGGTCGATCGCGAGTTCCGCACGAGCCGGAGAGCACTTAATGTGCTCTCCGTGCGAGCAGGACTGTCCGAGCAGGCGACCTTATGCCCCGCCCCCCCGGGACGGTGGGATAGAACAGGAGCGCATATGGCAGGCAAGCCGCAAACACTAGCTACGACCTCGGCATTCGAGATCTTGGGCCCCGTCATGGTCGGCCCCAGCTCATCGCACACCGCCGGCGCCCTGCGCTGCGCCCAAGTTGCCGCCAGCCTGCTGGAAGGCCGCATCACCAAAGTCACCTTTGGCCTGTGGAACTCCTTCGCCCACACCTACCGCGGCCACGGCACCGATCGTGCGCTCGTCGCGGGCATACTGGGCCTCGACACCGATGACGAGAACATCAAGCAGGCCTTCGAACTCGCGCGCGATCAGGGCCTCGAATATTACTTTGACATCAAGGGCGACGACGCCTCCATCCACCCCAATACCGTCGACATCGACATGGTCGACGACACGGGCGCCACGGCACAGGTCCGCGGTGAGAGCCTGGGCGGCGGCAAGATGCGCATCAGCCGCATTAACGGCGTCGGCGTCGACATCTCGGGCATGTACTCCACACTCTTCGTGGCGCACTACGACGTCCCCGGCGTGCTCGCCGCGCTCACCAACCTGCTCGCCTACGCCCACGTGAACATCGCCTTCTGCCGCACCTACCGCACCGAAGTGGGCGGCCAGGCCTACTCCGTCTTTGAGACCGACGGCGCGCCCGACGACACCGTTATCCCCATGCTACGCAAACTCGACAATGTCGATTACGCGACCTTTATCGAGCTCCCCGGTTCTGCCTCGTCGCTCTCCCCCGGCGTCTCGGCCAAGGAAATCTTCGACGACGGCGAGCAGCTGCTCGATGCGTGTGAGGAACAGGGGCTCAGCATCGGCGCCGTCATGGCCGTTCGCGAGGCGCGTCTGACCGGCGAGGCCCACGCCGTCGCCGCCATGCGCCGTGTGCTCGACGTCATGCGCGAGGAGTCCACGGCCCCCCTCGCCAATCCGCAGCGATCGCTCGGCGGGCTTATCGGCGGCGAGGCCAAGCTCGTCGATGCCACTGGCCGCAACGATTTGAGCACGAGCCTGATGGGCGCCGTTCAAACCGACGCCGTAGCCCGCGCGATGGCCGTGCTCGAGCGCTCCGCCACGATGGGTGTGATCGTCGCCGCCCCCACGGCAGGCTCAGCGGGTGTCGTGCCCGGCTGCGTGTTGGCGCTCGCCGATCACCTTCAGCTCGACGACGAGCAGGTCATGGACGCGCTCTACTGCTCAGCCGCCATCGGCCTCAACCTCACCACAAGCGCCTGCGTTGCCGGCGCCGAGGGCGGCTGCCAAGCCGAGGTGGGAAGCGCCGCCGCCATGGCAGCCGCCGCGCTGGTGCAGATGCTCGGCGGCACGCCCGAGCAGGCTCTCGGCGCCAGTTCCATCGCGCTGAGTAACCTGCTGGGCCTCGTTTGCGACCCCGTCGGTGGCCTCGTGGAGGTGCCCTGCCAAAACCGCAACGCCATCGGCGTGGCAGCGGCCTTTAGCTCGGCACAACTTGCCCTCGCAGGCATTAAGAGCTTGGTGCCATTTGACCAGATGGCACATGTCATGCTCTCGGTGGGCCACGCGTTGCCGGCCACGCTGCGCGAGACGGCAAAGGGCGGCATCGCGCAGGCTCCGGCCGCACTTTCGGCATGTGCCAAATGCGGTGTGTGCTGGTAGTGACCAAGAACGACTCGATAGTGGGACAAATGTCCCACCTCTTTTGAATGCCACCGTTTCCGTACCACAAACAGCAGGGCAATCGCTATAATGCAAGCCCAGTAAAAACACGATGAGCCATAAGGCGAAATTCGAAGGATATGCATACGATGTCGCAAAACGATCGAACTCAACTGATTCCCGATCCGCAGCAGCCGAGCAGGCACACCGGCGGCGTTCAGTCACCGCGTCCTATCGCGCCGAGCCACGGTCAGCAGCGTGGTGCGGCAAACGCTTCCCAACGCCCGAACCAACAGCGACAGCAGCGTCAACAACGTCAGCAGCGCCAGGCAAACGGCAATGCGCCCAAGCAGCCCCCCACGCACGCTCGAGGCGATCGCGGCCCCGCACGCAAGTCCGCCGAGAACAGTAAGTCAGGCAAAAAGACGACGCTCTTTGTCGTCCTAGGTCTTATCGTCATTGTCTATATCGTAGGCATCGTAGCGTTTTCGCAGCTAGCTTACCCCAACACCACCATTGCCGGCGTCGACGTCTCCTTCTCCAACGCTTCGTCTGCCGCCACCAAGGACAACTCGGCATGGAAGCACTATAAGCTCACCGTGACAGGCGATGACTTTAGCTGGACCTATCAGCCCGAGTCCGATGAACCCATCGTCGACGGCGAAGCTGCCGCAAAAGAAATCATCAGCCACAACGAAGCCTTTGTATGGCCGGTCCGCCTTGTGGAATCCTTAAGCGGCAAAACCAAAACAACCGCGACCTCCAACAAAGTCGATCTTGATCAAGACGTCGACCTGTCCATGCTCTCCGATACCTTTGACCAAAAGAAGTTTGAGAAGGATCTGGGCGCCGCCATCGACGAGTTTAACGAAGGCCGTTCGGGCACGTTCGAGGCCAATAGCTCCTATGACGAGCAAGCGGGCAAGTTTACCGTCGAGAAGGCGCGCTCCAACGAGAAACTCAACCGCGAGCATGTCATTAAGTATGCCGAGCTCGAACTTGCCTCGCTGGCCGAGACCGTAGATCTTTCCAAGCTCGGCAACGATGCCTATGAGCCGCTCAATGGAACGCTGACTGATGATCAGATTCAGGCCGCATGCGATGCAGCCAACAACTTCTTGGGCGTCAACGTGGCCCTCAAGCTCAACGGCGAGGATGCCGGCAAGGTTGATGGCAGCTCCGTGTTGCAGTGGATCAGCTTTGCCGATCCGGCCAACCCCACGCTCGATACGTCGCAGATCAGCAGCTGGGCAGCCGAGCTCGCCAACGGCTTTAATACCGTGGGCTCCACTCGCCGGTGGACGCGCGCCGATGGCAAGCAGTGCGCCGTCGAAGGCGGTGACTTTGGTTGGTCCATCGACAGCAGCTCGCTCGCCAAACAGGTCGAGGACGCCATTAACAACAAGCAGACCGGCGAAATCGAGATCAAGTACTCCCAGAAGGCCGACACCTTTACCGCAAAGGGAGAGCCCGACTGGAAGGCGTATATCGACGTCGACCTGTCCGAGCAGCACGCGCGCTACTATGACGAGAACGGTAATATCGTTTGGGAGGCCAACTTTATTTCCGGCAAACCGGGCGAAGACGCCACCCCCGAGGGCGTGTGGCAGATCAACAGCAACGACGGCGGCAGCACCCTGATCGGAGTCAAGGACCCCGAGACCGGTAAGCCCAAATACGAGAGCCCGGTGAGCTACTGGATGCCGTTCGAGGGCAATATGATCGGCTTCCACGACGCTACATGGCAAAACGACAAAAGCTTCGATAATGCCGAGTCCTATAAGTGGTGCGGTAGCCACGGCTGCATCAATCTGCGCCTGGCCGATGCAAAGGCGCTGCACGATTGCATCAAAGTCGGCCTGTGCGTGGTTGTCCACTCATAGTGCAACGCGCGCATTCCTACAACGTGGAACCGCTGCGACCAATCTAACAGTTCCGAAAGAAACCGTCCTATGCGCCCACCCCAACCGGTGGGCGCATATAATTATCGAGGTTCTTTCTATAAAGGAGACGCTATGGCGAATGTCCCCACGATCACCCCGAGCCCGGATGATACCGAGAACACGCCCGAAGGTGCCACCGAAACGATTCCTCTGATCACAAACGTACATGCCGACAAGCAGAGCGGACGCACGAACGATACGGCCGAGATTTCCGATGAAGAAGCATATGCCAAGCTCAAGGCAAAACGTGCCGAACGTCGACGCAAAAAGCTAATTCGACGCGGTATTGCCACCGGCGTCGTGGGTGCCATCGCGCTCATTGCCATTGTCGCAACCCTGGTTATCAATGCGCAGCCACAGGGCGCTAGCGGGCCTGTGACCGACATGGTGACCGAGGGCACGTTTACCACAACGGTCGAGGCGAAAGGCCAGCTCAAACCCATTTCGTCCTCAGTGGTCTCCCCTTCTGTCGACGGTACAGTCGATTCGAACAACGTGCAGGCAGGCCAATCCGTCAACGAGGGCGACGTGCTTATGACCATTAAAAACGACGAGCTCGATCGCAACGTTGCCGAGGCGCAGCGTGCAGTTGCAGCCGCCCAGGAAGACCTCGCCAACGCACAGAAGGCCGCAGCCGCCGCGCAGGCCACCCCAACGACGGACGTCGATGGAGCTTCCGCAGCGGCTGGCATCACCGCCGCATCAGCGGACACGAACGCCGTATCGGCCGCGCAGCGCAGCCTCGCATCGGCCCAGGCAAACCTCGATCAGGCGAACGCCAAGGCAGCCAGTCGTAGGGTCACGGCCCCGAGCTCGGGCAGTATCGTGGAGCTCAACGCCAAGGTGGGCGCCACGGTAACAGGCGGCATGATCATGGGCGAAAGCGATACGAGCGGCGGCAAGCAGTGCATGCAGATCGCCGACCTGTCCAAAATGAAGGTGACCGTGCAGGTGGGCGAAAAGGACATCGCCAAGATCGCCGTTGGGCAGAGCGCCAACGTCACGTATCCCGCGTTTCCCGATATCGTGAGCCAGGGCACCGTCACGGCTATCGCGTCGGTGGCAAACTCCGACGCCGCCAACGGTGGCGGCGGCAGCGTGACCTTTAACGTCGACATTCTCATCGAGGCGCCCGACGCGCGCCTGAAGCCGGGCATGACGGCCGAGGTATCGGTGGTGACCGAGCAGCTCGACGACGTGGTGATGGTGCCGACGATGGCGCTCGTGACCGAAGACGGCGAACACTATTACGTCAACGTGGCAACCGATGACGAGGGCAAGCAAACCCATCGCGTGAAGGTGACCGTCGTGACGCAAAACGACAACGAAGCCGTAGTCGGCAAGACACAGGTCAAGCGCGACGACCAGGACAACGAGATCAACCCCAACGTGCCGGTTACCAAGCTGCGCGATGGCGACACCCTCGTCATGGACACCGGAGCGAACGCAACGGCTGACGGCGGCTACAGCGCGGATTCGGGCAGCATGTCTGACGATGAGGGCATGTAATGCGTCCCGTCATCGACATACGCAACGTGCACCGCATCTTTGAGAGCGAGGCGGGGTGCGCCCACATCCTGCACAACGTGAGCCTGGCGGTAAATCCCGGCGAATTCGTCGCTATCACTGGTCCCTCGGGCTCGGGCAAATCAACGCTCATGAACATCCTAGGCTGCCTGGATAAGCCGACGGCGGGCGACTACTACCTGCAAGGGCTCAACGTGGCCGAGCTTGACGATGACGAGCTCACCGAAGTTCGCGCCCTGAGCATTGGCTTTGTCTTTCAGAGCTTCAACCTGCTGCCGCGCCTGTCGGTTATCGAAAACGTCATGCTGCCACTGGCCTACACCAATGTGCCCCGTAGCCAGCGCGAAATGCGCGCCGTGCACGCGCTGCAGGCTGTCACGCTGCCCGTCGACCACTGGGACCACCGCATATCCGAGCTCTCGGGCGGACAGATGCAGCGCGTCGCAATTGCGCGCGCCCTCGTCAATGACCCGCCCATCATTCTGGCCGACGAGCCGACGGGAAACCTGGACTCCGCTACCGGAGCGCTTGTGATGGAGACCTTCCATAAGCTCCAGAAGCGCGGCAAAACCATCGTTCTTATCACACACGATCCCGGCATCGCCGCCGAGGCCGACCGCGCCGTGACCATCCGCGACGGCCGCATCCACGACGGCGCATATATTCCACATGCACCGAAGACCCTACGCAGTGCCGTAGATAGCCTGCCCATGATTTCCGCCTCCGCCAACCCGCCGAAAGGAGTGGTGGCATGAGCGCCCGCGATCTCATCCAGGAAGCCCTTCACTCGCTCGAGGCCAACAAGGGACGCAGCCTGCTCACCATCCTGGGCATTGTCATCGGCATCGCCTCGGTTATCGCCATGACTTCGCTCATCGGCGGCATCCAAAACAGCCTGATCAACAGCCTGGGCCTCAATGCGGCACG
>CABUXM010000045.1 GCA_902495545.1 uncultured Collinsella sp.
CCGCTTGACGCTGCGCGAGCCGCATTCACACCAATCTGACGTTCAACTTCAAGGGCGCGACCAGAAGGTCAGCGCCCTTTCGTTTCACGTCACCTTGGTGCAAATGCGGCTCGCTCGCTGTCGTGTGCTCAGCCTGCGTCGTTACCATGGTCCATTAGGGACGGAGGAAAACAGATCATTTTCCTTGACTCGCGGAACTAGATCACGATTCCGCAGCAATGATCGATTTCATGCTGGATGATCTCGGCGGTGTAGCCCGAGAAGTTTTTGATGCGGTGGACGAAGTTCTCGTCCAAATACTCCACCTTAATGCGGCGATAGCGGGTGCAGGGACGCTCGCCGATCAGCGAGAGGCATCCTTCGCTCGTCTGATAGGCATTGACCTGCTCAAGAATTTGAGGGTTGTACATCAGCAGCGCCCTGTTGCCGTCCTTTACGCAGATGATGCGTTTGCGTACGCCGATCATGTTGGCGGCGAGCCCCACGCACTCGTGCTCATGTTCGTTGAGCGTATCCAGGAGGTCCTGCCCGGTCGCGGCATCGTCGGGTCCCGCGTCTTCGGAAGACAGGCGCAAAAAGAACTCGGATTTCATGATGGGCTTAATCATGGCGGGCTCCTCATGTCTCATGCTTTCGTGGACTTTTAATAATAGCGCGGAAGGAAAGCTGTGCGTCCGCGTTACAATCTTTCGATGTTGGACCATGTTGCCAGACTCGTCGTGTGCGGCGTCTGGCGTAAGTCTAGGGCTCATTTTTCGCCCTGGACTGTTCCTCTGGGGCGATGCGACTGTCGTTCCAAGAGGAAGGAAATGCATGGGGAGCAAATCTCAGCAACAAGTTCAAGTAGCGCCATCGGCCACCGCGGCGATTCTCGTCGTAATGTATATTGCAGCCTTTGTTGCCGCGTTTAACGAGAACATCATTAACGTGGCGTTGCACGACATTATGGCGGCCTTTTCGGTGAGTGCCACCACGGCGCAGTGGCTCGTTTCGGGCTACATGATCGTGACGTCGATCTTTACGGCCATCATGGCCTTCCTGTCCGGCCGTTTCTCGACGCGCAAGCTGCTGTTTTTCGCATGCGGATGCATGGTCGCCGGCGAAGTCCTGTGTCTGATCGCTCCGTCGTTTAGCGTTTTGCTGCCAAGTCGTATTTTGCAGGCTGCGGGATCGGGCATCTTGTTCCCGCTCATGATGAACGTGGTGCTGTCTTGCGCCCCGCGCGAGAAGCTCGGTCTGTATCTGAGCCTGGGCGGTGCCTGCATTACGCTGGGGCCGGCGTTTGGACCCGTGATCAGCGGTCTTATGTGCACGTTGTTTGGCTGGAGGGCGGTGTTCGTAGTGCCGCTGGTGGGCTGCATTGCGGTCGCTGCGGCGGGCGTAAAGCTTGTTCAGAATGTCGGAGAGCGCTCGAACGCCACGCTTGATATTCTGTCGGTTGTTTTGCTCGCCGCCGGTATTACGGCATTTGTGTATTCCGTAGGCGAGTTCTCGACCAATCTGATTGCCGGCATCGTGACGCTCTTCGCCGCCATTGTGCTGCTCGGCCTGTTTGCGGCCCGTCAGCTCAAGCTCGAGCATCCGGTGCTTAACGTGCGTCCCATGGCGAGCGTTCGCTTTTGGCCTGCGTGCCTGCTTGTGGTGGTGTCGATGATGACGACGTTCTCGATGAGTGTTTTGTTGCCGCTCTATTTTGAAGGTTCCTACGGCATGACCGCACTTATTGCGGGCCTGCTCATTTTGCCGGCGATTGCCTGCAACGCCGTGACCTCGATTGTGGGCGGACGCGTGATGGACGCCCGTGGCGCATGGCCGCTGCTGCCGGTCGGCTTTGCCCTGATTGCCGTGGGGCAGACTGCCATCTCGATGACGGCGGCAAGCATGAACATCGGCGTCGTCGTGGTACTGACCGTTGTGGTGTATGCCGGAGTCGGTTTGGTGCTGAGCCCCTCGCAAACGGCCGGCTTGGAGACGCTGCCTGCCGCTGAACATCCTCACGGAACGGCATTGCTTAACACGTGGAACATGATTGCCGCATCGTTTGGCCCGTCGCTGTTTGTCGGCCTGCTCTCGAATTCTGCGGCGACTGCCGGCGCGGCTGGTGCTGCGACCGACGTTGCCCAGGCGATTGGATTTGCAACTGCCGTGCGTGTGGCGGCTGTGATTGCCGTGGTCGGGTTCGTGGCGTCGCTGGTGTACGCTCATCGCGAGTCGCACATGTCGCATTAATGTGTGCACATAGATTCTGCAGCTAGATTGGATGGCGACACCATAAACTAATGGACGTTTTGCCGAGAGGCATGAATATTTAAAGCGCAAAGAGTGCGCGACGGGCCCCGCGAATGGGGCGATGATGCCCGAGAGGGCCAAGAAGGAGTCTCATGTCTGAGAACGAAGAGATCATGAACGAGACCGAGAACGAGACCGTGGCTGCCGAGGTCGAGGCAGTCGAGACCGTGGAGACCGAAGCTGCCGAGGTTGAGGCTGCTGACGAGGTTTCCGCCGAGGAGGAGGCCGAGGTTGTCGAGGCCGCCGTTGATTACGATGACGAAGAGCTGATGGACAAGATGCAGAAGGCCGCCCGCCTGCTGCGTAGCCGTCGCTTTGCTATTTCCAAGGAGGAGGAGGCCAAGGCCGAGCGCATGGCGAACATCGAGCGCGCCATCAAGCTTCTTGACCTCAAGCCCAAGATGGAGCAGAAGGAAATGTCCGACCTGCTGGGCATGCGCCTCCGTGAGCTCGATGGCCTGATGGCCGAGGCCGAGGCCGCCGATCTGGTCGGCCGCATCGACGACGCCGAGGGCGATATGCGCAAGATCGTTGTCTTCGCTGCCGAGGATGCCGCTGAGGGCCTGGTCGAGCTTGCCAACAAGAAGGAGAAGCTCCTGCCTGAGCTTTCTTACGAGGAGGCCACCGAGCTGATGGCCGCTCTCGATAAGGTCATCGCTCCGCTCGTCGCCATGGGCCTGGACGAGGACCGCGGTCCTCGCGGCGGTCGTGACGATCGCGGCGGCCGTGGCGGCGACCGTGGCGGTCGCGGCGGCTTTGGCGATCGCGGTGGCCGTGGCGGTGACCGCGGTGGTCGCGGTGGCGATCGTGGCGGCCGTGGCGGCTTTGGTGACCGTGGCGGCGACCGTGGCGGTCGCGGCGGCTTTGGCGGCAACCGTGGTGGCTATGGCGATCGCGGTGGCAACCGTGGCGGCTTCGGCGGCAACCGTGGTAACGACCGTGGCGGTCGCGGTGGCGATCGTGGCGGCCGCAACGGTGGCGGCTTCCGCGGCAACCGTTTCTAGGGGTTACGCGGTTTTACCAAACCGCGTAACTAGTTGACGCTGCGCGCCCACCAGAGCGACAACTTGTCATTCAAAGAGGACGGCATGACCAGAAGGTCTATGCCGTCCTCTTTTCATGCCAATTTGTTCGCTCTGGTGGGCGCTCGCTGTCGGTACCAAAACATCGGCATTCCCAAGGGGTCATTTGCACCAAAAAATGAGAGTGGATAATCTCCCGGTTTGAGCCTGCATTCAAGCTCAAAGTGGGAGATTATCCACTCTCGTTTCGTTTGTTGATGTCGATGCCTACATTTGTAGGAACAGTTCGTGGAGGCGGGAGTCTTCATCGAGTTCGGGGTGGAAGGTTACGCCGAACTGGTTGCCCTGACGGGCGGCGACAATACGACCGTCGACTTTCGCTAAGGCCTTGGCGTCGCCGTGGACCTCGACGATGCGGGGCGCGCGGATAAACGTCAGCGGCACTTCACCGTCGATGCCGGCTATTTGCCCCTTGGTTCGAAAGCTGCCGAGCTGCCTGCCGTAGGCATTGCGCTCGACAAGTACATCCATGGTTTCCAGACGCGGCGTGCCCTTATCGTCATGGGCGGCAAGGTCGTGAGCCAGTAGAATCAGGCCGGCGCAGGTGCCCAGGACGGGCATACCTTCAGCGATACGGGCACGAAGCTCCTCGAGCATGTCCAACTCATCAAGCAGCTTCCCTTGAACGGTAGACTCGCCGCCGGGAAGTACCAGACGGTCAAAGTCCTGCTTCAAATCAGCCGCCTGCCTCAGCTCAATACAACGTGCGCCCAGCTCGGATAGTCTTGCCTCGTGCTCGGCAAAAGCACCTTGGACCGCCAGCACGGCGACCGTCTGGTCTGCATAATCGCTCATGTGCGATCCTTTCTGCTGGACTAGCGCCCGCGTTCCTCCATGATGATCTCGATTTCGTCGGCGTTGATGCCCACCATGGCCTCGCCCAGGTCCTCCGAAAGCTCGGCGATGAGCTTGGCATCGGTGAAGTTTGCCACGGCCTTGACGATGGCGGCGGCGCGCTTGGCGGGGTCGCCGCTCTTAAAGATGCCCGAGCCGACAAAGACGCCCTCGGCACCCAGCTGCATCATCAGCGCGGCGTCGGCGGGGGTCGCTACGCCGCCAGCGGCAAAGTTCACGACGGGAAGCTTACCCGTGGCATGGACCTCGCGCACCAGCTCGACCGGAACCTGCAGTTGCTTGGCTGCCTCAAAGAGCTCGTCGTCGCGCAGGGCAACTACGTCGCGGATCTGCTTTTGGATTTTGCGCATGTGACGCACGGCCTGAACGACGTCGCCCGTACCCGGCTCACCCTTGGTGCGAATCATCGTGGCGCCTTCGGCAACACGGCGCAGCGCCTCGCCCAGATCACGGGCGCCGCAGACAAACGGCACGTCAAACTGGGTCTTGTCGATGTGATAGACGTCATCGGCAGGGGAGAGAACCTCGGACTCGTCGATGTAATCGATCTCGATGGCCTGCAGGACCTGCGCCTCGACGATGTGACCGATGCGGCACTTGGCCATAACAGGGATGGAGACGGCCTCTTGGATGCCCTTGATCATCTTGGGGTCGCTCATGCGTGAGACGCCGCCTGCAGCACGGATGTCGGCCGGGATGCGCTCGAGAGCCATGACGGCGCAAGCGCCTGCCTCCTCGGCGATGCGTGCCTGCTCGGGCGTGGTGACGTCCATGATGACGCCGCCCTTGAGCATCTGCGCGAGCTCTCGATTGAGTTTGACGCGATCGGCCTTGCTGGTCTGTTCTGCCATGGTTGCTCCCTTGGTTGGCATGTGCATTGCTTGACGGAACATCCTATCGGGGAGCTGGGTATGGCGAAATACTCAGTTTTCGAGATAATAACAAGGTCAGACTAATACCAGATTGAACAGCTCGATAAGGTCAGGTGGCAAACTCATGCTTGACTACAATTTGGAAAAACGCGGCGAAGCATCGCTTTATGAGTATGTTTACCAGCAAATTCGAGATGATATCGTTGCTGGACGTATTGCGGCGGGGGAGCATCTTCCGTCTAAGCGCGCCTTTGCCAGTCATCTGGGAATCAGTGTCATTACCATCGAGAATGCATATAGCCAGTTACTTGCCGAGGGCTATATTTGCTCAATGCCGCGTCGTGGCTACTACGCTTGCGAGCTTCCGGATGCACCGGTTTTGGCTTCGGCTGCGGAGGGCATCGACCGAGATACTGTCTCTGCGGGTCCTAGCGCGCATGATGTCAACGGACAGGTCGAGCGATTCGATGCGCTTTCTCCTTCCGCTTTGGAGGCGGCGCGGCTTTGGCAAAGCGCGCTACGGGCGACGCTGGCATCCGAAGACGAGCGCGAAATCTTTTCGCCCGCACCGGCGCAGGGCACCGCTCGGCTGCGACGCGCAATTGCTCACCATCTGCGCGGGACAAGGGGCATGAATATCGATCCTAATAACATTGTTATCGGCGCGGGCGCCCAGCTGCTCGATACCATGTTGGTTCAGTTGCTTGGCGCTGACAAGGTGTATGCCGTTGAGGACCCGGGCTATTTGCGTCTGACGCGCATCTATCAGGCTATGGGCTGCAAAGTTCGACATATCCCGTTGGATGATGAGGGCGTGGACTTGAGCACTCTGCAGAAAAGCGGGACCGATGTCCTTCATCTGATGCCGTCCCATCAGTATCCGACCGGCCTTGTGACGAGCATTGCGCGTCGCTATGCGCTTCTGAGCTGGGCCGCCGAGCGACCAGGTCGATATCTCATCGAAGATGACTTTGATTGTGAGTTTCGCCTTGCCGGCAAGCCGATTCCTGCGCTCGCATCGATCGATGCCGCCCAGTCGGTTATTTACACCAACACGTTTTCGAAGAGCCTGTCATCGGCGTTGCGTCTAGCGTACATGGTGTTGCCCGATGAGCTAATGGAGCGGTTTAGGCGCAACCTTGGTTTTTACGCCTCGTCGGTGAGCTCTGTTGACCAGGTTGCTTTGGCGCGTTTACTGGAATCGGGTGATTACGAGCGACATGTGAACCGCGTGCGCGTTCGTGCTCGCGAGGCGCGTGATGGCCTGATGGCGCTTGTGCGCAAGGTATTTCCGGCAGGGGAAGTCTCGATCGAACACGCAGACGCGGGCCTTTACTGCACCGTGGTTGCGGAGCGTAGAACGGGCGGAAGCTCTTTTGCGCAGGCTCTCACGCGCTCGAATATCCCATTTATCGATATCAGTGACTGTTTTTGGTGTGCCGATGGTGCGTCTGCCCCTGAAGACTCAACTAAAATTCTTGTCCAGTATGACGATTTGGGTCCAAAAGCGCTTAACGCCTTGGAAGTACAGCTAATGGGGGCACTCTGCAATCTAAGTGAGTAGACTTTTGGCACTTTGGCGAGCAGGCAGTTTTGTAGCAAGCTATCTACCTGCGGTTTTGAAAAGCAGGATGACCGGCCTGCTCGGGATATTCAAAAAAGTCTACTCACTTGCCGCGCAAAGCTTCTACATGAGAAAAAATGGGGTTTTCAACAGGGTTTCGTCCAGCTCTTGGCAAGCTTTTGGCCAGTTGGGGAGGGCTGTTGAAAACTTGGCAGTCCGTTCGGCGCCATTTTTGGTGCGTTCGCGCCAATGCGTGACTGACTGGGTTGAAATTCGTGTTTTCCTGTGCCTATGAAGGATCTACTTTGTGACATATCGGCTTTTAGGTACTGGCGTTTGCCTCCTCAAGTCCGCGCTTTGTGTCCGCCGCTTCCACGACCGGAAGAAGACCGGCAGCGATATGATCTCGCCCGCAACCCGACAGCTGCGGTCGCGCTCGGTTTCCCGTTGTATACATTGGTTCGGACGAGAAACAAACGGACTTGTCCTGCCAGCATTAGGCAGCGGCTGTTTCTTGGTGAGCTCCCCAGGGAATCCGTGCTGGAAACGGAGCATGGGTTTTTGGTTACGTCTCCTCTACTGACGACATTCATCATGTCGCGGCATCTGACGGATCTTCAGCTTCTTTTGGTATTGGCGGAGATGTGTGGCTTGTTTGCAGTGTGTGCCCTGCCGGCGGCACTTGAGGCGGAGCTTTCGCGTGCAATTGATTCGGGCGCGATTTCGACAACGTTCGGTTGGGTGCGCTGCCCGTCCGAGGACGGCACCGCCTCAAATTTATGGCGTCGAGACGCTTTGGTTTTGGGCGGAGACCTTGACCGTTTTTGTTCAGATGTTTGCGGGATGCGTTACGGCAATAGATTTATGGCGGTATCGCAACTCGTTCCATTGGGTGCCGCGTCGCCTTTTGAGGTCGAGGCGTATTTGCTACTTGCACTGCCGCGATCCCTGGGAGGCGTAGGCTTTTGCGACATAGAGCTTAATGTTGAAGTGATGCTAAGCACAAGTGCTCGAGCGATTGTGGGAAAGTCCCGTGTATATATCGACATACTTCTGTCTTCGCCGGACGGCAGGCGACAGGTGGCCATTGAATGTCAGGGAAAGGCCTCGCACGGACGCGCAGGGGATGGCTTGCGTGACGCTGACCGCATGACGGCCCTTCAGGCCATGGGCTACGATGTGCTTCTCCTGACACACAGGCAGATATCGGATGAGGATAGATTCCGCGCGATCGTTAAGGCCGTATGCAGGATGCTCGATGCTGAATATCGTGATAAAAGCTCGGATGAGCAAAGGGCCGAGACACTACTCCGGTCTGAACTATTCGTTGGCTGGACAAAATTGGGAGTAATTGACGGAAAGATGCCCGTTAGACACAAAACAGCTCGATCGTGGACGGCTGCGGTTCTAAGTGAGTAGGCTTTTGGCACTTTGGCGACCAGGCCATTTTGAAACAAGTCATTTACCTGCGACTTTATAAAGCAATACGGATGGTCTGCTCGGCAAGTTTCGAAAAGTCTACTCACTTAGTTTTTAACGAGAGACCGATGCCGAAGATAGCTCTTTTTCAGGGCGTTAACGAGTCCTCGAGACACAAAAAGGCCCGAACCAATACGGTCCGGGCCTCATCGAGCTAGAGGTTATGTCTCAAGCGGTTGGCTTAGCCAAAGTAGCGCTTAAGCAGGCCGGCAAAAGCCTTGCCGTGGCGGGCCTCGTCGCGAGCCATCTCGTGCACGGTGTCGTGGATGGCATCGAGGCCAGCGGCCTTGGCGCGCTTGGCAAGATCGGTCTTGCCGGCGGTGGCGCCGTTCTCGGCCTCAACGCGCATCTCGAGGTTCTTCTTGGTGGAGTCGGTCACGACCTCGCCCAGGAGCTCGGCGAACTTGGCGGCGTGCTCGGCCTCCTCGTGGGCAGCCTTCTCCCAGTACAGGCCGATCTCGGGGTAGCCCTCGCGATGAGCGACGCGAGCCATGGCCAGGTACATACCGACCTCAGAGCACTCGCCCTCAAAGTTGGCGCGCAGGTCGGCAACGATGTCCTCGGAGACGCCCTCCATCTTGGCGACGCCCACGACGTGCTCGGCAGCCCACTCGAGCTGACCCTCCTCCTGCTTCAGGAAACGAGAACCGGGAACGCCGCACTGGGGGCACTTGAAGTCCTCGGGCAGCTGGTCGCCGTCGAACTCTTCCACATAACCGCAAACGGGGCAAACAAACTTCATGATTCGATCCTTTCGATCGATGGCGATTGTGCGCTCGTCCGGTCCCGTAAGGGCCCTCTCCGGACGTGCGTCTTGACGAGTTCTATTATCCATAAATGCAACCAAATGTGAAGCCTATTAGGAATGATTTTTATTAAAACAATTTTGAGATATGAAGATGTTGATTGATTAACGATTGGCAGGCCGTCTTTGACCGTCGCTGAGTACAATCGGTCGAGCAAATGTTGACCAATCAACAAATGAGGGAGTTTCCTTTATGCATCTAGCCCGCCGCGCCTGGTGCCGAACGTATCAAACGGTTTTTCGCATTGCATTGCCGATCCTGCCCTATACCGAGCCGCGCATTTTGGAGCATGCCGAAGATGTGCCCGCGGTGCTTCAAAAGCGCTCGATCCAGAAGGTCCTTATCGTGACGGACCCTGGTGTTGCACGTTTGGGGCTCACGGCATCACTCGAGCGTGCGCTTACGGCTCAGGGGATTGGCGTTACGGTCTATGCCGAAACGCGTGCGAACCCCACGGTCTCGAATGTGGAGGAGGCAGCGTCCCTGTATCGAGAGAGCGCCTGCCAGGCCATTATCGGTTTTGGCGGAGGATCGGCCATGGACTGCGCCAAGGGCGTGGGCGCACGCATTGCGCAGCCAAGCAAGCCCATCAACAAGATGCGCGGCCTGCTGCGGATTCATCGTCGCCTGCCGCTTCTCATCGCCGTTCCCACCACGGCAGGCACGGGAAGCGAGGTCACGCTTGCGGCGGTAATTACCGATGACGAGACGCACTACAAGTACCCCATTAACGACTTTGTGCTCATCCCGCGTTTTGCAGTCCACGACCCCGAGTTTACGTGCGGCTTGCCCGCTTCCATTACGGGGCAGACGGGCATGGACGCCCTGACGCATGCCGTTGAGGCCTTTATCGGGCGAAGCACCACGCCCTATACGCGTAAGATGGCGCGACAGGCGGTGCAGCTTATCCACGACAATTTGCTCGAGGCCTATGAGCATGGTGACGACATGCGCGCTCGTCGCAATATGCTTTCGGCGGCGTATAAGGCGGGCGTTGCGTTTACCCGCTCCTATGTCGGATATGTGCATGCCATCGCGCACAGTCTGGGCGGCCGATACGGAATTCCGCACGGTTTGGCCAACGCGATCATCCTGCCGCACATGCTTCGCGCTTATGGTGACGCCGCCGCCCCCAAGCTTGCCGATCTTGCTCGCATGGCGGGCATTGCGCCGGCTACCGCGCAGGATAGTCTTGCGGCCGAGGCCTTTATCGATTGGGTCGACCGCATGAACGAGGCCCTGGGAATCCCCAAATATGTCTTGGGCATTCGCCGCTCCGACATTCCCGAGATGGCGGCGCATGCCGATGCCGAGGCCAATCCCCTGTACCCCGTTCCACTTTTGATGGACCGTTTGGAGCTCGAGCGTATGTATGAGGTCGTCGCGGGTGGTATGTTTGAGGATGAGAACTAGGAGGTTGCCATGAACACCGAGAAAATTGCGCGCATCGTCGGCGATCAGCGCACCTACTTTAAGACGCACGCTACGTTTGATGTCGATGCTCGACGTCGCGCGCTCGTGAGTTTACGCGATACAGTACGGGCGCACGAGGCCGATATTGCCCATGCGCTCAAGACCGATTTGGGAAAGTCGCATGACGAGGCATATATGTGCGAGATCGGCACGTCGCTTTCTGAGATTCGTCATCAGATTGCGCATGTGGCTCGATGGAGTCGTCCGCGCCTGCGTCCGTGTGACCTTGCCAACGCCGTGAGTGTGTGCAAAACGCAAGCCGTGCCCTATGGCGTCACGCTCATCATGGCGCCCTGGAACTACCCGTTTTTGCTGACGCTCGAGCCGCTTGCCGGGGCCCTTGCCGCGGGCAATACCGTGGTCATCAAGCCGAGCGCATATGCTCCGGCATCGAGCGCGGTGCTCAAGCAAATCTGTGAAGAGGCATTTGATCCGCGCCTGGTGACGGTTGTCGAGGGCGGGCGCGCCGAAAACGAAGCGCTGCTCGACGAGTGCTGGGACAAGATCTTCTTTACCGGCAGCGTTCCGGTCGGCAGGCTCGTCATGGAGCGCGCAAGTAAAAACCTTACGCCCGTGACGCTTGAGCTGGGCGGAAAGAGTCCCTGCATCGTGGATGCGACGGCAAACTTGAAGGTCGCGGCGCGGCGTATCGCCTTTGGTAAATGGCTCAACGTGGGGCAGACCTGCGTGGCACCCGACTACCTGCTGGTCGATACGCGCGTGCACGACGAGCTGCTGGGCCTCATCAAGGAAGAGGCCCACCGAATGTTTGGCGAGCATCCGCTCGATAACGAAGATTACGGGCATATCGTCAACGCCAAGCATTTTGCGCGCGTGCGCGGGCTGATCGATCCCGATAAGGTCGTGCTTGGAGGTACCGCGCGCGAGACTTCGCTCAAGATCGAGCCGACGATTTTGGACGGCGTGTCCCCCGATGACGCCGTGATGCAGGAGGAGATTTTCGGCCCCATCTTGCCGGTGCTGACGTTTGAGAGCCTAGACGAGGCCGAGACGTTTATTACGGATCGTCCGACGCCGCTGGCCCTGTATATCTTTAGCCAGGACCGTGAGGTTCAGCAGCGCTTTGTGCGTTACGTGCCCTTTGGTGGCGGCTGTGTTAATGACACCATTATGCATTTGGCCACGAGCCATATGGGCTTTGGCGGCATGGGGGCGAGCGGTATGGGACAGTACCATGGACGCGAGAGCTTCGATACGTTTAGCCACAAGAAGAGCATCGTGAACAAGGCAACGTGGCTGGACGTGCCGTTCCGCTATGCCCCTTACGCAAGCTGGAAGCACAAGTTCGTGCGCATGTTTGTGCACTAGAAAAGGGTGCGGGTAATACGAACAGATGTTCCTATTACCCGCATTTTGCGTTAGACTACTGCTATGGAGCACGGATGGGCCAACTCCCTTTAGAAGGGATTTGGTATGAACGTAAGCGATGTTATTTCGTTATTGGCGTTGTTGATCGCGGCTATCGAACTCGGCCTGTTTATCGGCCGAATGAAATAGCCGCCCCCGCGTAAGCGAAGACGGCCACTTCTCACGATGAAAACGTGTATCGGAGTTGGCAAGACCCGCAGCCACGGGTGCCATCCGTGTCTCTATCTTAGCTGTAAGCGTTCCGCCGCGCAAGCGTTGCGGCAAGCGATTGAAAGACGCAGACAGGATGAATTTGTGTCCGCACGGGCCCGTAGACTTCTCAACTATGTGGTGGATGCTCGCTAATCGGTAAGAGAGGCAGTCATGTTTGATGACGATGACCTGTTCGATCTGACAGACGATCCGTTTGAGTGGGATATGCTACTCGATGACGATGAGTTGGAGCAGGACCGTAAGAAGCGGCAGGGCAAGAAGGCGCGGGATGACGCTTCGAAAAAGCAGGACAAGCGTCGCCGAGGTCTGTTCGGCGGGCTCTTTGGGTGACCGTCTCATCGCCGCGTCTGTATACTAAACAGGTCTTATACGCGTTGCGAAATGAGGACAGAGACGATGATGTGGTTTACCGCCGACCTGCACCTGGGCGATACGAATATCTTGCACGACATGGATCGACCGTTTGACTCGGTCGAGGAGATGAACCGCAAGGTCATCGATGCCATCAATGAGTGCGTGGCTGTGGACGACCGCCTCTATATCCTGGGAGACTTTACGTATCGTTTGCCCATGGCGGAGGCAGTGCGCCTGCGCGAGCGCATCGAATGCCAGAACGTGACGCTCATCCGTGGTAACCATGATGGCGATTGGGGAGATCCGGACGCGCCGCACATTTGGGATGAGGTGCGCGATTATCTGGAGGTCGCCCCCGGTTACGCTAAGGGCCATCGCCTGGTAATGAGCCATTACCCCATGCTCAGCTGGAATGGCAAGGCGCGCGGCGCCATCATGCTGCACGGGCACATTCACAGCAGGGGAGACCGCACCAACGCGCGCAATCGCGATCGCGAGCGCCCTATCTTTCGCTACGACGTTGGCCTCGATGCCAACAACTACAAGCCCGTTAGCCGCGACCAGATTCTCGGCTTCTTTGGACTGTAGCCCTCAAACCACCACAAAGGGGACAGGCACCTTTGTGGTGGTCCTTGCATAGATTGGAGTCGCTATGAAGCAATTGCTCATTCGTGCCGACGATATCGGTTATTCGTATGCCGTTAACCTGGGGATTGCCCGCAGCATCAATGAGGGTCTGGTGCGCTCGGCGGGCTTGATGCCCAATATGCCCGAGGCTGAGCGCGGCTGGTCGCTCGTGGCGGATGCCGGCATTGCGGTGGGCCAGCATACCAACGTGTGTCTGGGCAAGCCGTGTGCCGACCCGGAGCTCATTCCGAGTATGCTCAACGAGAGCGGCGAGTTCCATAGCAGCCGTACCTTCCGCGAGCATTTTAAGCGCGGCGAAGAACTGATCGACTTTGATGAGGCCTGCATCGAGATCCGCGCGCAGCATGACCGCTTTGTAGAGATTGTGGGCCGCGAACCCGATTACTTTGAGGCCCATGCCGTCATGAGCAAAAACCTTAACCGAGCGATCTCGGCGGTTGCTAAGGAACTGGGCCTTAAGGAACAGAAGGCGAGCTTCGACCCCACGGCGGTTGTGCGATGCGGCGCCACCGACCTGCGCATGGTGATGCACTCGATGGAGCCGGGCTACGAACCCAAGGACTCGATTATGCGGACGGTTCGCGAGATGGCGGACGGCGAGACGGTCGTCTTTGTGTGCCATCCGGGCTATCTCGATCGTTTTATCTTGGAGAACAGCTCGCTTACGACCGATCGCACCAAGGAAGTCGATGCGCTGATCGACCCCGAGCTTCGCGCTTGGCTTGAGTCTCAATCCGATCTTCGCCTGATCGACTACCGCGACCTGTAAGGACCCAAGCCACCACAAAGGGGATAGGCACCCTCGCGGTGGATCTGGCGCCGTTGCCATTATGGCTGCGGCGCCTTTTTTGTCCGCGTGGCGCGGTAGAGTGTAGAAGGTTGAAATTTGCGTCCATCGAGGAGCTGCTATGAACGAGATCAAGTGCCCGCATTGCGGCGAAGTTTTTAAGGTCGATGCGTCCGGTTATGCGGATATCGTCAAGCAGGTGCGCGATGCCGAGTTCTCGCGCGACCTGGACGAGCGTGTGAAGGCAGTCCAGCGCGAGGGCGAGCAGGCGTTGGAGCTTGAACGCTCACGCTCGACGGCTGCTTTGCAAAAGGCAGAGTCTCAGCGCGACGCTCAGCTTGTCGAGCAGAAGAACGCTGCAGCTCAGCAGCTGGCGCAAGAGCTCGCCAAGCGCGATGCGGAGCTTGCCGAGCTGCGCGCCAAGCTCGAGGGCGCTGCCGCAGAGCGCGAGAGCGCAAGCCAGCGTGCGGCGGTTGAGGCCCGTGCCGACGCTCAAAAGGAGAGCGCTGAGCTCCAGCGCGAGATCGACAATTTGCGTGCGCAGTTGGGGCGCAAGGATGATGAAGCCAAGCTTGCCGAGGCTTCGGCGCGCAATGCTGCTCAAAACGATTTAGCTGCACGTGATGCCCAGATTGCCGAGCTGCAGGCCAGACTTGCCGCGGCGGACAAGGCCCAGGAGATGGCGCTTGCCGCCGCTGCGGCCGAGTCGCAGCGTGAGCTCGATGCCGCTCGCAGTGAGGCTGAGCGCACACTTGCCGACTATCAGGCGAAAGTACAAGAGAAGTTTTCCGCCGCAAGGGCTCAGTCTGAGCAGGAGGCCGAGAGCCTGCGCGCACGGCTGCGCGAACAGGAGCTGACGGCCAAAATGAACCTATCAGAGGCGGTCGCCGCGGCGGAGCGAGAGCGCGATGAGGCACGTGCCAAGCTGACGAGTGAGCTGGCAGTGCGCGATTCTCGCGAGGAACAGGCCAAGGCAGCACATGAGCTTGAGCTTGCGCAGGCCAAGCGCGCGAGCGATGACCTGATTCGCTACAAGGATGAAGAGATTGAGCGCCTTAAGGACATGAAGGTGCGCCTGTCTACCAAGATGGTGGGCGAGTCGCTCGAGCAGCATTGCGAGACTGAGTTCAATCGGTTGCGTATGACGGCGTTTCCCAACGCGTATTTTGAGAAAGACAACGATGCGTCCGAGGGCACCAAAGGCGACTTCATCTTCCGCGAGCGCGATGCGAGCGGCAACGAGATCATTTCGATCATGTTCGAGATGAAAAACGAGAACGACGAGACCGCGACCAAGCACAAGAACGAGGACTTCTTTAAGAAACTCGACCACGATCGTCGCCAAAAGGGCTGCGAGTACGCGGTGCTCTGTACCCTGTTGGAGCCCGAGAGCGAGCTCTATAACGCGGGTATCGTCGACGTGAGCTACCGCTACGAGAAGATGTACGTGATCCGCCCGCAGTTCTTCATTCCCATGATCACCCTCCTGCGCAACGCCGCCATGGGTTCGCTGCGCTATAAGCAGGAGCTGGCGGAGTACAAACAGCAGAACATCGACGTCACGAACTTCGAGGCCAAGATGGAGAAGTTCAAGAACGATTTCGGCCGCAACTACGAGATTGCGAGCCGCAAGTTCCAAACGGCAATCGATGAGATCGACAAGACGATTAGCCATCTGCAGAAAACCAAGGAGGCGTTGCTGTCCACCGAGAACAATCTGCGCCTAGCCAACAAGAAAGCCGACGATCTTACCATTCGCAAGCTCACGTGGGGCAACAAGACCATGAAGGCCGCGTTTGACGAGGCGCGCGGGGCTGCGTCAGAGACAAACGATGAGCCCGCCGAGGCGGATTCGTATGAGGTCGAGGATGCCGAGTAGGGCATAGCGTATAGTGCAAAAGCGGGGCCGCTGGCGATATTGCCAGCGGCCCCGCTTCGTTCCAGTATGTGCGGCTAGTCCTCGAGCAGGTCCTCGATAAAGCCGACGCGGTAGTTCTTAAAGATGACCTCGCCGCCGTCCTGCGTGGCGTCCAGATCGACATCGCCCATGATGCCAAAGTCGTGGTCGCCATCCTCGTCGGCAAAGATCTGGTGCACGTGCCATACGTGTGCGGTCTTCTCGTCAGACTCGTCGATGGAAAACATCGCGGCGCTGCGGGCATCTCCGTCGGTGAGGATCTCCTCGTGCTGCTCGTGGTAAGCGTCGAGTGCCTTTTGCCAGCGGATCTCGCTCATGCCCCAGTCGTCGTCGAGCTCGCCCAGGTCGCGAACGTGCTCGCGGGCGGCAAGGGTCACGCGGCGGAAGAGTGCGTTGCGCACCAGCAACGTGCAGCCTCGGCGGTCCG
>CABUXM010000046.1 GCA_902495545.1 uncultured Collinsella sp.
CGAGCGGCATTTGCAGACAACACACCCGCACCGTCGGACAGCCTCGACAATTTCGTCATTCGCCTTCGCCCCGCGGGCTATTTTCGCACCGCGAGCGTCAACCAAGACGGCAACGTTCGTGGCAACGTCTGTCACCTGTTTAACGACGGCACGTCCAGCAAGCTCATCCTTGAGAACGTAACGACCAAGAATGACGATACAAACTGGTACGCCATCCGCACCTTGCTCAATTTCGAAGAGCATAAAAAGACGAGCTACAGCATTTGGTCGGTCGACGACGACTCGGACAAAGATGGAAAGGTCATCCACGTATGGGGTGGCGAGTATGACAACAAGCCCAGCCGCGCTTTTGCGTTCGAGCGTCAATCAAACGGAACCTACATCATCCGAGACCGCACGGTCGAGAAAGAAACCGAGAAAAAAGACATTAAGTACCTGGCAATAGAATCGAACGGCAAAGACCAGGACAACAATAAGATCTGCCATAAGAGTAAGAGCATTCCGTGGGAGCTCGAACTTATCGGTTACGACATGAAAAAGAACGATGCCACGGTTAGCAGCCTCGACTGGATCACGTACAGCAGCTACGTCGATGGGCCATGTTGGATGAAATACGTCGCCGACAACAAGTTCCTCGACGAGCTGAGCATCCCGGGTACGCACGATTCGGGCACCTGCAGCGTGGACAACGACACTGAGCCCCAATCCTCGCAAGTAAAATGCCAGCAGGATTACATTCCCACGCAGTTGCTCGAGGGAATCCGCTATTTTGATATCCGGCTCGGAAAGGGCGATGACCCCGGCATCGACCACGGAATTTTCTATCTGCTTAAAAAAGACGGGCACTTTTTGCATCTTTCCGATGTCATCAGGTACTTCAAAAAGTTTTTGAACGAAAACCCGTCAGAAGCGCTTATCATGCTCGCATCGCGCGGCAACGATGAGGCTACCGACGAAAGCATAACGACGGCCTTCGCCAAGGTTATGGCCGATAACCCCAACCTGTTCTACACATCGGGCCACGTCCCCACGCTGGGCGAGGTGCGCGGAAAGATTGTCCTGCTGCGTCGATTTGGGCTCGCCGGCAACAGCGTAAGCGGCCACACGTGGGGCCTCGACCTCACCCAATGGGATGACAAAATCAAGGCGCATTCCGGGCAGTCGATGTGTCTCGTCCAAGACGCGCGGGGATTTGAAGCCATAGGGGAAACGGGCAATGAAGAGCCCTATTGCACCAAGGTATATGCCCAGGACAAGTACAAACTCACGGGAACCGACAAGCTCAGTTGGGTCGATAATGCGCTGAAGGAAACGACCGGGCGCACGCGCAACAAGGTGGACGTCGTGGACGATGCCGGGGCCACGGTGCAAGTCCAGGAGCGTTGCTGGTCTATCAACTACACCAGCTGCACGGGCTTGTCGCATGGAGGCAATCCTTTTACCTCGGCACGAGTAGTCAATGAGCATCTGTATAAGAGCCCGTACATCAACCCCAGCGGCAACGAGAAAACAAAGTCAGATTACCTCAAGCACATTGGCATCATCGCATCCGACTTTGTTGATGCGGCGCTGGCCCGGAGCATCTACCAGCGCAATTACGATACGCAGCACAAGCAGACAGCTTCGTGCTACCTCCCAGCCCGCATGCACATGACATATGGCAACTCGCTGAGCGACGCCTCGCTCCAGGACGGCAAGACCGTTGGCGAGGGCCATTTCCGCCTTGTCGACAGCAGCAACGTACTCAACGTGGCGGCTTCGGGCCATGCGTTTGCCATCGAATATGTGGATGTCGACGCCCTGGGCAACGAGACCGTTACGGGGCTGCAGGGCTCTGTGCCCATCGATATCGATCCACGCGCGCTGACGCCCCATTTTGAGGGACTCGAAGGCCTTAAGGCCGGCGAGGACGTGCGCGCCAAGATCACGGCGCTGCTCGACGGCAAGCTCGAAAACGATGTCTGCACGGCCCAGCTCGAGTTTATGCACGATGCGAACGGCGCTCCGGGCACGGCAATGGTCGAGGGCGAGGCATTTACCGCGGGAACGTACTGGGTGCGCGCGAACGGTCTTTTGGGCGACGCGGCGCAAAACTACAAGCTTGCTAATGACGGAGCCGTGAGCTTTACCGTAGCGGCCTCGAGCAGTGCAGGCGGCACCGGCACCGACGGTGGCACGGGTTCCAACGCAGGCAGCGCTGATAAGAACGGTAAGGGCAACAAGGGCAAGAACTCGGGCGGAAAACTCGCCGACACGGGCGACGGCTCCGGCATTGCCGCCGGGCTCGCCGCTGCCGCCGTGGCGACGACGGTCGCCGGCGCAGCAATGCTTGCAAATGACCGCGAAGACAACGGAGACGTTGACGATTAGGCCAGCCGGCCCTTTTGGACACATCGATTTAATGAGGGGCGCAGGACACCGTTCTGTGCCCCCGATTTTTACCTTGGCCCGAACGCCGCTATCGGCTACATCACCATGTTCAGCGCGTTAACAAACTCCTGGGCCTTCGCACGGCTGCTCAGACTAAAGACACAGGCAGTCAACAGCCTGTTGCGCAGAAAAACGTCGCGGCCCTTGATCCTGTTGACCCCCGTGATGTCCTTAAGATAGACAATCTCGGTGTGCTTGCCACCAAACGTACCCTTCTTGAGCACCTCAATACGGTTAGGGTAGATCTTGACGTCTTTAAACCTACCCGAACCTTTGTCCTGGAATAACAGCGTGTTGTTGTCCATACGCGTCACTCCCGTGGGGTTCGCTAAAACTGCCTCTATGGTCACATTTTAGTCACTTCGGGAATCCTGCACGAAGGCGCTAGGCGACATTGAAATTCGAGTCCGCACGAGGACTTTTAATGGAGTGCCCGGCACTTCCCCGCAACACAAAAACGGGGCAACCCGCACTCCTGCGAGCTGCCCCGTGTCGCTGGTTATCACATCACGGCCCCAACCAGCACCACTCCCCTACTTACCAAAAATCGCAGCGAGCAATCCCTTGCGTTTGGGCTTTTCCTCTCGGTAGGAACCCTCGACGGCCGCTGCCACCTGCCGCGGCTGTTCGCCGCCTCCACGGCGCACGATCTGGTATAGGAAGGGCGATTTAACGTATTTGACCTCGATGGGCGTGGCGTGCACGGTGCTCTCGCCGGACAGATGCAAGCTCGGGTTGAGCGGTGCCACGATATGCGTTTCGCGCTTGTCACTAAACGCTACCGCGGCTGCACGACCCGTCTGGCCGTTCACAGCGATGCGCACCTGCTCGCCATCGCGGCTGTCCGTCGCCGGACGATCGACAAAGTAGACCGGCACCATCACCAGGCCGTCCTTATGCTTGCGGGCCTTGCGCGCCCAGGTTCGGATGCTCTTTTTATTGAGCCCCAGTACCGCTTCGACATCGTTGCCTGCAATGTCGAGCGCCAACTTATCAATGACCACCTGGTCCTTGGTAGACGCATCGACGGAGACAACGCGGAAGTCACCTTCCTGCATGGCCGGGTCAAACGGCCCAACCTTGGCAAAGTCCCACGGCTCCAAAATGCCCATAAGGCGAACATCCAGGTAGTTTGCCCGCGGATACGCCCAGTCGAGCACCTCGTAGTACACCAAGGTCTCCTTGCTCAGGCCCTTGCCCGGGAAGGACGCCATCATGCGCAGATCCGCGAGCGCCATGGGAAAGTAGAAGAGCATCATGTCGTTTTGGATCGCGTCTTCCACATCGTGCCCGGCAAAGGCATCGGAGTACTGGCGCACCAGCTGCAACGCGTTGGCACGTGCCTGCTGCGGCGAGATTTCACAGGGAATGCCCTGCTCAGGTACATACTCCGCACCAACGCCCATGGTCAGACGCTTGCTAAAGGTACCGGGCTTGAGCAGGTCGGCAACGCCGATCTTATTGCCGCAGGACGGGCACTCAAACACGCGCTGGGTCGATGACCCCTCAAAGGACGCACCGCAGAAGGGGCAGGAAATGCTCACGTGCATGGCTTCTTGGAACTCCTGAGCCGTGCCGCGGTCCTCCCACAGCAGATGCTCCAGAACCGACTGGTTGCGCCAGTACGCATTGAAGAAATACCAGTCGGGGTCCACCGGGCGCTCGAGCTGCGACACATGGGTGAGCTTAAGCAGTCCATCGACAACCGTCAGCGGCGTATGGCGAATGCCCAGGGCGCTCTTGGGCTCCCCCACATCGGCCTGCCACGGAACGACCGTGCCGCAATAGGCGCACTCAAAGCTGCGTTTAGCCTGGTGTGAGTACATAGGGCCGCCGCAGTTTTGGCATTTAATGGCAAACATCTCGTCCATGGATACGTCCTCCTTTGCACAGGGGCTGTCGACATTAAGTATGTCGGGCAGGTAAGCACATGCCCATACCCATGTGGCCCAAAATGGAGCACCCGGTCGGACAAGAAGGGCCGCTCGTTAGCTCCAGCAGACCATTGCTGCATTTTCTGAGCATCGGCGCACGGCGCGCCCATGCGAGCTACACTATCCCCTTAATCATGATTGTGAGGACGATCGCCATGCTATTAGTAAATCGGTTGGTGCATAAACTTGTTCCCGGCAGCGACGGCGAGCCGGTCGATACAACTTGTCGCACCAACGCGGGCTTTGCCGCAAGCCTCATTTGCATTGGCCTCAACATCACCCTGTGTCTGGCCAAGGGCATCGCGGGCCTGCTCGCCGGCTCCGTCTCGCTCATCGCCGACGCCTTCAACAACCTCTCAGACGCCTCGAGCAACATCGTGAGCCTGCTCGGATTCCGCCTTGCCAGCCGCCCGGCAGACGAAGGCCACCCCTATGGCCACGGCCGCTACGAATACCTCGCCGGCCTGTTTGTCGCCGTTCTGGTTTGCGCCGTCGGCATCAACCTGGTGCTCGAATCCGTTACCAAGATCATCAAACCCTCCCCCACCGCTTACACGCTCGTTTCCCTTGCGGCACTGGCTACGTCCATGCTCGTTAAGCTCTGGATGGCGGCGTTCAACCGCACGCTGGGCAACCGCATCGACTCGGAGACGCTCATCGCCACGGCGCAGGACTCCAAAAACGACGTCATCACCTCGGCCTCGGTCCTGGCCGCAGCGCTTATTTCGCAGATGACCGGCTTTGACCTCGATGGCTGGGCGGGCCTGGGCGTGGGTATCTTTATTTGCATCAGCGGCATGGGCCTAGTGCGCGACGCCATCAGCCCGCTGCTGGGACAAGCGCCCGACCCCAAGCTCGTCCAGGAAATCCGCGACAGGATCATGTCATACCCCCAGGTCCTAGGCACGCACGACCTGATGGTGCACGACTACGGCCCCGGTCGGCAATTTGCCAGCGCGCACGTGGAAATGCCCGGCGAGGGTGATGCCTTTGAGCACCACGAGATTCTGGACACCATCGAGCACGATATCAAACGGCAGATGGGCATCGGTATCACGCTGCACTGCGACCCCATCGCAACAACCGGTGATGACCTGCGCGGCTGGGTCAAGCGCGGCGTAGCGCAGATCGACCCCACGCTTTCCATCCACGACCTGCACGAGCACGACGGGTTCGTTTCGTTTGACCTGGTGCGTCCCGACGGCTTTGACATATCCGACGAGGAGCTGCTGGAGCGCGTGACACGCATCGTGCACGAGCGCCGACCCAATGCCTCGTGCGTCGTCACATTTGACTCGGGCTTCAGCTCGCCCGAGCGTCCGGCCGAGCAGCTGTAGCCCGCTTAACAGCTAGTTTCCCTGAGCGCCCGAGATGCCGTTTTGCAGCGCGTTCCAGGCATCCGTCGCCATATCACCCAGGTTCTGAGCGGTGTCGCCCAGGTTCTGGGCCGTGTCGCCCAGCTCTTGGGCCTTGTCTCCCAACTCCTGTGCCTTGTTGCTCAAGTCCTCCAGCGTATTGGAGCTCGAGCTGTCGGTACCGCTTTGGCCGTCGGACGAGTTGCCCGAGCTGTTCTTGTGCGTGAGTTGAATTTCGAGGTTGCCGTTGTCGTTATAGTAGGCAGAAGTAACGACCCAGTTGGCATCGACGACGGGCGTTGAGCCATCATCAGTCAGGACCACGGCATTCGAAAGATCGGCGCCGCGCGACTTGAGGATCTTCTTGGCGTTGGACCAGTACTGCCCCGGGATATCGCTCAGATCGACGGTGCTAGACGAGGCGGACTCGGTTTGCTCGGCAGTGGCATCGGCCGTTGAACTCCCTCGTTTGTTAAGCATGCCCGACACGATGGCAAACACAACCGACAGCGCAAAGAAGATCGCCAGTACGATGAGGATCTTCTTGATCACGCTCGACGAACGCGATGGCTTCTTCTCCTCGTCCTCGCCATATTGCGGAATCGACTTAGGGTACTCGCGATACGGCTCGCGCGACTCGTAGCGAGACTGCGCCGTGCGAGGCATATACGTCGTCTGCTGAGGCTGCGGAATGGGATTTTGCGGCAGGTCATCATAGGGATTCGGCGTCGAGGCGGCATAAGAATCCTGCGCCGTGTCGCCATAGCCCATAACCCGGGTGGGCTCGGCAGAAGGCTGCGTCGCGGCGGGGTCGGTATAACCGGGGTTGGGAACAACGCGGGTCGCATCGGCGCTATCGCCAGCCTGCGCGGAACCGTAGCCACCCATTACGGTCGTCTTATCCTGGTCCATGCAACGATTCCTTTCCGTCGCCCTTAAGCATCAAGTTATCCATGCATTCTACCCGCGCAAAAGCCCGTGACGTACAGAGCCCGTCCATATCTACAAGACAAGCGCGGCTAGAAAACAAAAGCCCCGCCGGGCCTTGGGGGCACGGCGGGGCGGGCAGGCAGCTAGGGGCAACAGGCCTAGAACAGGCCGGTGATGTTGCCGTCGTTATCGACGTCGATGTTTTCGGCCGCGGGCACCTTGGGCAGGCCCGGCATGGTCAGAACGTTGCCAGTCAACGCGACCACAAAGTGGGCACCGGCGGAAACCTTGAGCTCGCGCACGGTGATGCGGAAGTTCTCGGGCGCGCCCAGAGCCTTGGCGTTATCGCTAAAGCTGTACTGGGTCTTGGCGACGCACACCGGCAGGTTGCCAAAGCCGTTCTCGCGCAGCTCGGCGAGCTGGCGCTTGGCGGCCGGGGTAAAGTCGACGCCATCGGCGCGGTAGACCTTGGTGGCAACGGCCTCGAGGGCGTCAGCAACATCGACGCCGTCCTCATAGGCAAACTTGAGCTCGCTCGGCTGCTCAATCAGACGCATGACCTCATCGGCCAGCTCGAGCGCGCCCTCGCCGCCCTTGGCCCAGACCTCGGAAAGCTTAACGTTGACGCCGAGCTTCTGGCACTCGGACTCGATGAGCGCAAGCTCGGCCTCGGTGTCCGTCGGGAAGCGGTTGATGGCGACCACGCAGGGCAGACCATAAACGTTCTGGATGTTGTCGACGTGACGCAGCAGGTTGGGCATGCCGGCCTTGAGCGCCTCGAGGTTCTCCTCGTTGAGGTCGGCCTTGGCGACGCCACCGTTGTACTTCAGCGCACGAGCGGTCGCGACGACCACGACGGCGCTGGGGCGAACGCCCGTCATGCGGCACTTGATGTCGAGGAACTTCTCGGCACCCAGATCGGCACCGAAGCCGGCCTCGGTAATGGCGACATCGCCAAAGTGCATCGCCATACGCGTGGCCATTATAGAGTTGCAGCCGTGGGCAATGTTGGCGAAGGGGCCGCCGTGGACAAACGCGGGCGTGCCCTCGAGCGTTTGCACCAAGTTGGGCTTGAGCGCGTCCTTAAGCAACGCGGCCATAGCTCCCTGGGCCTTAAGGTCGCGTGCGCGGACGGGCTCGCCGGCATAGCTGTAGCCGACAACGATCTCGCCCAAGCGCTCCTTGAGGTCATTGATGCTCGTGGACAGGCACAGGATTGCCATGACCTCGGAGGCAACAGTGATGTCGAAGCCGTCCTCGCGAGGCACTCCCTGGGCCTTGCCGCCAATGCCGTCGATAACATGGCGCAGCTGACGGTCGTTCATGTCGACGACGCGCTTCCAGGTGATGCGCTTAACGTCGATGCCGAGCTGGTTGCCCTGCTGAATATGGTTGTCGAGCATGGCTGCCAGCAGGTTGTTGGCGGCACCGATGGCATGGAAGTCGCCGGTAAAGTGCAGGTTGATGTCCTCCATGGGGATGACCTGAGCCCAGCCGCCGCCGGCAGCACCGCCCTTGACGCCAAAGACGGGGCCGAGCGAAGGCTCGCGCAGGGCCACGGCGCTCTTGACGCCGCGACGGCGCAGACCGTCAGCCAGGCCGATGGTCGTGGTGGTCTTGCCCTCGCCTGCGGGTGTAGGATTGATAGCGGTCACGAGGACAAGCTTGGCCTGGTGATCAGTTGGCTCGTTGAGCAGGGAATAGTCGACCTTTGCCTTGTCAAAGCCGTACGGAATCAGATGCTTAACGTCGACGCCGGCGTTCTTGGCCACCTCGGTAATGGGCAGCGGCGTAACAGAACGTGCGATTTCGATGTCAGTAGGCATGGGCGGTCCTTTCGTTACCGGATGAGAAAAAGACCAATCCAGCATAGCACGGGCGCGCAATAGTAAAACACCCGTAACCGACGAACGGCGATATGTTTACCCGATGCCCAGCGATAGCCTACAAACCCGTCCTAGACGGTCGGCTCAATTCCTAAGTGCTCAAAGGTGCGAAGGGTTGCCTGACGGCCCTGCGGCGTACGAATCATCAACCCGCACTGCAGCAGATAGGGCTCATAGACATCCTCGAGCGTGCCCGGGTCCTCGCCCACCGCGCTGGCAAGGGTCGTAAGTCCCACGGCACGACCGGAGAACGTCTTAGCGAGCGTCTCCAAAATGCGAATATCCATCCAGTCCAGACCGAGCTCATCGATCTCGAAGAACTCGAGCGCCTGGCGACAGATATCGAGCTCGATGGGACCGTTGCCGCGCACCTGTGCGTAATCGCGCACGCGCTTGAGCAGGCGGTTGGCAAGACGTGGCGTGCCGCGCGAACGCGAGCCGATCTCGAGTGCACTGGGATGGTCGATCGTCACGCCCAGGATAGTCGCCGAGCGCGTCACAATCTGCGCGAGCTCCTCGACCGTGTAGTAATCCAGGCGATATGAAATGCCAAAGCGGTCGCGCAACGGGCCGGTCAACATGCCTGAGCGGGTCGTTGCCGCTACCAGCGTAAACTTGGGAATATCCAGGCGAATCGAGCGCGCCGCCGGACCCTTGCCAATCACGATATCGAGGGCAAAGTCCTCCATCGCGGGGTACAGGACCTCCTCGACCGAACGGTTGAGGCGGTGGATCTCGTCGATAAACAGCACATCACCCGGCTGCAAGTTAGTAAGGATGGCTGCCAGGTCGCCGGTGCGCGCAATAGCGGGGCCGCTCGTCGTTTTTATCTGAGCGCCCAGCTCGTTGGCGATAACCGTAGCCAGCGTGGTCTTGCCCAGACCCGGAGGGCCCGAGAAGATCACGTGGTCGAGCGTCTCGCCACGGCTCTGCGCCGCTTCGATCAACACGCGCAGGCTCTGCTTGATATGCTCCTGGCCGCAGTAATCGTCCAGGCGCTGGGGGCGCAAAGTGCGATCGACATCGAGGTCCTCGGCCGTCAGCTCCGAGCCCACCATGCGCTCGCCGTGCGCCATGGATGCCGCCGGCGAGTTGCCGGGCGTCGCCCACAGGTCCTGAGAGTCATCGGCTTCCCACATCACGCATCCATTCCGAGTCGCTTAAGCGCCGCGCCGAGCAAATCCTCGACACGCATATCCTGCCCATCATACCCGCTCAGAGCGACATCGGTCTCCTGCGGGCTAAAGCCCATGGAAAGGAGTGCCGCACGGGCATCATCAATGGCCGAGGGAGCGGCAGCGGGCACGGGCATCGCAACCTGTCCGGGAATCACGTCGACCGGCACAAAGCCCTTATCCTTTGCAAAGGTGCTCTTGAGCTCCAGGATCAGACGCTGCGCGGTCTTTTTGCCCACACCGGGCACCTTGGCCATGCCCTTGTCGTCCTCGGCCATCACCAGCGAATACAACTGGCCCACGGTATAGGTGGAGAGCACGGCAAGCGCCAGGCGCGGACCGACGCCCGAGACGGACACGAGCCGGTCGAACATCGTGCGCTCATCCTTAGAGGAAAAACCGAAAAGTGTCATGGCGTCCTCGCGCACCTGCATGCGTGTGTAGAGGCGGACCTCGCCGCCGGGCGTCGGCAACGTGGCCGCAGTGCTGCCCGAGATGCCGAGTTCAAAGCCAACGCCCGACACGTCGACGACAGCAGAGCTCATCGTGGACTCGACAAGCGTTCCGTGGAGCTGGGAAATCATCAGTATCCGGTTCCTCTCTGTTGATAGAACTCGCCGCCGGTAAGCGCCCGGGTGCGGCTGAGGTTAACGTGGCAGATGGCGCAGGCCAAGGCATCGGCGGCATGGTCGGGATGCGGGTCGTGATCGAGCTGCGTGAGCGTGCGCACCATGTAGGCGACCTGCCGCTTATCTGCCGCACCGGTACCCACCACAGCCTGCTTAATCTGCATAGGCGTGTACTCGCCGATCTCGAGTGCGCATTCCGAAAGAGCCACGAGTGCAGCGCCGCGGGCATGCGCCGTAGGGATGGCCGAGCGAACGTTGGCGCCAAAGTAGATGCTCTCGATGGCAGCGGTATCGGGTCGATAACGCTCCACGACACCCTTGAGGTCGCGGGCGATATGCGACAGGCGCACCGCGAGCGGACTACCCGCGCTGGTCTCGATGCAGCCGTAGGCACGGCAGCGAACCTCACCGCGCCGCTCCTCGATAATCCCCCAACCCGTATGGGCCAAACCGGGGTCAATGCCCAAGATAACCAAGCCAACCTCCCCTCGCCACAAGCGCAGCGCAAGACAAGGCCCCGCGCATCATTCACGAACGTCTGTTCTAGAATAACACAACAGCGACCGTATCTAGCAAGCAAGGTTGAACCATAGGTTGAGCATAAGTCAGCGAGCGAGTCCCTGCCGTGGCAAGGTGTCGCGAAAGAGGAGCGCCGCGTACTTCTGTACGCAAGCGACGGTTTGAGCGGCAGATTGCCCGGCAGGGGCTCGCGCAGCGTCGACTCGTTACGCGGTTTGGCAAAACCGCGTAACCTTGCCCCTATCCCATAGTTAGTTCTGCGAGAAAAAAGGAAACTGACGGGGATCCACCGGCGGATGCGGCATCGGCGTGCCCTGGGGTCCACCCTGCGGGCCACCCTGGCCGCCCATCATCTTATCGATGGCGTCCTGGACCTCGCCCTCAAACTTCTTCATGCCCTCGTGCAGGCGGCGCTGGCCGTCCTCGGAGCGCAGCTCCTCCATCTGCTCGGGCGAAATACCCAGCAGCTCACCCAAAATGCCCATCATCTCACCGCGCATACGGTCACTCGTATCGTCGTCGGCAAAGCGACGCACCTCGGCGCGCGCCAGCGAATCAACCGTCATGCGCTCCTTGCCGTTGAGCCCCAGATCGGACCACGCGAGCATATACGGCCAGGAGCGCTCGGCAAACGAACGGGCCGAGACGATCGGCACCGTCGGCAGCATGCGGCGGGCGGCCTCGCCCTGACGCACGAGCATCAGCAGCAGCGAGCAGGCCTCAGGCTTGCCAGCGGCCATCGGGATGTCGTCGAAAGATCGATTGCGGTCCACGTGCGACTCGAGCGCACCATCGACCTCACCCGGCTCAAGCCCGCCGAGCAGCTGTGCCGCGCGGTCGAGCATATCGACCGGACCGTCGAGCGTCGAGAGCGCCTGCGCCAGCACTCGCTCCATACAATCTTCCACCGCGTTGAGCGTCACGAGCTCTTGGGGCACCACGGCAGACGTGCGGTTGCGCACGCGCGCCACAAACTCAAGCGTCGACAGGTACACATCGCCAAAGGGCGCATAATCGCCCTGGTAGCCGCCGCAAAGCGCCGGCGCCGCCAGCGCGTACTCGGTTTTGGACAGCGGGCTCAGCGCCATCGCACCCAACTCGAGCGCCGTGTCCTCCAGCATGAGGCCCAGCGTACGCGAGCGCAGACGCTCGGCATCGCCCGCCGACACGTCGCGATCGAGCACACGCGCCGCATCCGGCGCATCGCGCTCGACGATGCGAATGTGCAGACGCTCAGCGATGGCGCGGACGGCGGCACAGCGGGCAGCCTCGGCCTCTTCCTGCGCCGGCGTAAAGATACGGTTACGCCCCAGCACCAGGCCAATCACATTACGCGGGCCCAGAGCGTCGACGGCCAGCGCCGCCAGCAGGGACGACGGCAAGTCGCCCTCGAGTGCCACCACAGCACGCGACGCACCGTGGGCTCGGGCGTTGTCGCGCACGGCGAGCACCAGCGCCTGCCACAGCCACTCCTCGGAACGGAACTCGGGCAGTTCGTGATCTTCCAGGGCATCGAGCATCACGCCGCGCTGAATCTCCTGAACCAGCAGGCTCTCCTCAAAACACGGCGCCTGGGCCACCACGCGACCACAGTCGTCGAGCACAAACGAACCGCCGGTATACACCGACTCGTCATAGGCACCGACCGGCGCCATGCAGGCAAACCACACGCTGCGCTTGGATGCGATCTTGCGGTAGGCGCCGCTGCGTACGGCGGCAATGGCAGCAGTCTCGCGGTCGGTCATGTCAAACGCGTTGAATTGGAAATACGCAATGAGGTCAACACCGGTCGGCAACATCTCGAGTTCGCGGTCCAAGTCAAAAATCACGGCAATGCGCACGCCGTCCACGTCGAACACCGGCGGCGCCCAACGCGTGTCGTTGTTCTCACCACGCTGCAGGGCAATGCTCGAACGCGCCGGCACCACATGACCGTCCTTGAGCATCATGTAGTCGAGCAGCGGCTGGCCCTCAAACGAAACCGCCGCGGGCACGATGCAGATCATGTCAAGCTCTTGGATACGCTCGGCGACACCAGTCAAGCCGGCAAGCATGTCGTGCTCAAAGTCGGCAGCGCCCACCAGGCCCCCGGGCATGGCGCCCATAAAGAGCGGAGCCGGAACGCACAGCACGCGCGCCCCGCGCTCGTGGGCCAGACGAGCCTGGTCCTCGATGCGGCCGCAAATGCCCTCAATATCACCCAGGCGCATATCGATCTGTGCAAGCGCGAGCTTCATGGCTCAGCCCTTTCCGTCGTAAACCATCGAAATCGTAGTAAAAGCGCCGGCCGCATAATGCAGTCGGCGCTTGCATGTGCATATGCTAGCTATGATACCCCGAGCGGGGGCGCGCTCCTAGAATGTCGCGGACCACAGCCCGTGCAGGTTGCAGTAGGCATAGACGGTACCGGTCTTGGAGCCGCCGGCAAAAAACGTCGCGGGTTTCATGCCGGGCTCAAGGTAATGGACCTCTAAGCGGCCCTCGGCCTCAAGGGCGATCCACTCAATATAGTGCTCGGGCAGGCTGGGGTGCTCGACCGAGCCAACGCGTGCGCGAATCACGTGACCGTCGCGCTCGGTCTCGACAACAGGCACGTGCTTCTCGTGCGCCGCGTCCTCAGTGTTCGCGGTCAGTTCCGTGCAACCGGCAGGGGTTGCAACGTCGTTGCCCAGGGCGGCAATGAGCTTGCCATTGGGGTCCTTAAAGAATTTCGCCATGATGTTCTCCTTTGCTGACGTGCCAATGTTCTTGATGGTTCTTATGCCCAAAGGCAGACAAACCATCCACGGCATTGCAAATGAACACATAACGGGCGGGGACGATGGGGCAGCGCGCGCTATCCGCCCTGGCGGCCCCACCCGAGCGGGTTAGCGCCTGTCGCCGCCCAGCAGCGCCAGAACATCTTCGCGGGTAAACAGCGCCGACGAGATGCCGTCGCCGCCGAGCACGCTGTTGACCAGGTCGCGCTTGGACTCCTGCATCTGCATAATGCGCTCCTCGATCGTGTCCTTGGCGATGAGCTTGTACACGGTCACGGTATGTTGCTGGCCAATACGGTGCGCGCGGTCGGTCGCCTGGTCCTGCGCTGCCACGTTCCACCACGGGTCGTAGTGGATGACCACGTCGGCCGCCGTCAGGTTAAGGCCCACGCCGCCCGCCTTGAGCGAAATCAAAAAGACCGGAACCTCGCCCGCTTGGAACTGCGCGACCATCTTGGCGCGGCTCTCCTTAGACGAAGCGCCCATGAGCTTAAGGAAGGCGATGTCCTCCTTGGCCAAGCGCTTACCGATGATATCGAGCATACCCGTAAACTGGCTGAACAACAGGATGCGATGCCCGCCGTCGAGTGCGCCGTGCACGAGCTCCATGCACGTATCGAGTTTGGCGCTCCCCGCCTTGTAATCCTCGTAGTGTAGACGCGGGTCGCAGCAGATCTGGCGCAGCTTGGTGAGCTCGGCGAGCACCTTGAGCTTGTCCTTCTTAAACTCCCCAGCCTCGCGGTGCTGTACCTGCTGGGCGATGCGGTCCTGGTTGGCCAGGTAGAGCTTGCGTTGCTCGCCGGTAAGCTGTGCCATGACGGTGTCCTCGATCTTCTCGGGCAGGTCGGCCACCACGTCTTCCTTGACACGGCGCAGCACAAACGGCGACACGAGCGCCTGCAGGCGAGCGGCGCTATCGCCCTCGGCATGCTCGACCGGACTTTCGAAGCGCTTGGCAAACGACTCGCGCGTGCCCAGCAGGCCCGGCATCAAAAAGTCGAAGATGCTCCAGAGCTCGGACAAGCGGTTTTCGATGGGCGTGCCCGTCAGGGCAAAGCGCACGCCGGCAGGCAGGCGCTTTGCGGCGCGCGCCACCTGCGTGAGCGGGTTTTTAATGTACTGGGCCTCATCGAGCACCACGCGGGCAAAATCCTGCTCGACGTACTCGTCGATATCGCGCCGCATAAGGTCATACGACGTCACAACCACGTTATGCTCGGCCACGCCGGCAATCTGTACACGACGTTGAGCCTTGGCGCCCACAATGGCGCACACATCGAGCGACGGGGCAAAGCGCTCCAGCTCGGCAGTCCAGTTGTACACGAGTGAGGCCGGGCATACCACGAGCGTGGGCTTGGTGTCCCCCGCCTCCACGCGCGCCAGGATATGCGCGATCATCTGGAGCGTCTTGCCCAGGCCCATGTCGTCGGCCAAGATGCCGCCAAGGCCCAGGTGTTCGAGCGAGCCGAGCCACTGGTATCCGTCGACCTGGTAACCGCGCATCGTTGCCTTGAGCGATGCCGGCACCGTAAAGTCCATCTTGCCGAGCGTGTCCAGGCGCTCGACGGTGCGGCGGAACGCGGCGTCGCGATCGGCCTCAAGCGCCGGCGTGCGTGCGAGCATGCTATCGACAAAAAGAGTGCTCGACGCGGGAAGCGACACGCCGTCGAGCAGGTCGACGGCATCGACACCCAGATCTTCGGCAAGGCCAAACGCGGCGCGCGCTCCCTCATCCAGGCGCACGATGTCGCCGGACGTCAGGCGCGCAAACGTCTGGTGGCGCTTGTACGAGTCCAGATAGATGGCAAGATCTGCCGCCGAAAGCCCGCTCGCGCCCAGCTCGACATCGAGCAGATTGCTCTTGACGGTCGCACGAACCGAGAGTTTGGGCGCGGGACGCACCGAAATCTGGCGCAGACGGTCGCTGAGCATGACCTCACCCAGCTCGGACAGGGCGGACAGACCCTCGGTCAGCAGGCAGAACAAGCTCTCATCATCGCGCTCCTCAAACGCCAGACCGCCCTCGTAGAAATCGAAGTACAGAGCCGCTGTATCCATAACGCGAAACTCCGCTATCTCGTCGCGGGGCGGCACGCCGGGGCGTTGCTCTTCGAAGGGACTGCCCGGAGCGCCCAGGCTAAAGAGATCCGCCGACCAATCGCCGTAGGTAACCGTAATCTTGCAGGTCACGAGCCCATCGTCGACGCCGATTGCCATGGCAAAGCTCGGCTCGGGTGCCACGGTATCGAGCGCGGCGGGCGCGGTAAGGTCGGTATAGTCGCGCAAAATGGGCAGCGCCATACGACAGAACTCCCCCACCTGGTCGACAGCGATATGGATCGGCGTGCGACAGGGCAGTAAGCGCGATAGGAACGGCGCCGCATGCTGGGCAAACGCTACATCGGCGCGGCGCGC
>CABUXM010000047.1 GCA_902495545.1 uncultured Collinsella sp.
TCCCGCCGGTAATGCCCAGCAGGATCGTTTTTCCCTCAAGTTGCATTGAATTGTTGGGTGCCGCCGTCATCGTTAGGCTTCCTTGCTGGGGAGCACGAGCAGGCGGTGGCAGTACGGGCAGTGCGTGATCTCGCTACCGTCGTGGTTGAGGTCGCTCATGGACGATGCCTGCAGCGCGGTGTGGCAGACCGTGGGGATGTTGCCCTGGATGGTCTCGACGGCCAGTCCGCGGAACTGCTTGAGCAGACGCTCGTAGTCGGTGAGCACGTCGGCCGGCAGCGTGGCAGCAAGCGCGGTGCGCTCCTTAGTAGCGGCGTCAATCTGAGCCTGCAGGTCGGCAGCCTTGGCGCGGGCGGCCTTGGTATCGGCCTTCACGCCTTCCTCGAATTTGGTGATGATTGCCTGCGCGCGGGCCTCGCGGTCGAGCGCCTCCTTATGGGCGATGACGACGTCCTTGCGGGTGTGCTCGATCTTGTCCAGACGCTTGGCCAGGGTGGCGAGCTCGTTCTCCAGGTCCTGAACCTCGCGGTAGTCGGAGCCGTCGACGTGGCGCTTCTTGGCGGCCTCGATGGCGTTGTTGGTCTGGATCTCGGTGGTGTTGAGATCGTCGAGCTCAATGTCCAGGTCCTTGCGCTGGGCGTAGAGCTTGGTCATCTCGGCCTTGAGTTTCACATAGGTCTTGCGCTTGGAAGCGAGCTCCTTGAGCTCCGGCATATTGGCAAGTTCGCTCTTGTTGCGGGCGAGCTCCAAATCGATCTGTTGCAGCTTGAGTAGCGTAGCGCCGGCGCTCATAAGTTCTCTCCTTTTGTCACAGTCCACCATTGGCAAGGGTTCAGTATTTTAATCGCATGACGGGGGTCGACCCCGGCGTCAACTGCAGAGTTCATCAATATATCAACGAACGGCTCCTCGGAGCGATCGTGTCCGAGCAAGATCACCGGCAGCCCGCGTAAGGCAAGGTCTTGCGCCACGTGGTAGCCCGCCTCGCCCGTCACGACAACTTCCGCGCCCGCGGCGATGGCAAGCTCTCCAAAGTCGCCCAGGGAGCCGCCCAAAATAGCGACGGTTCGGCATGCGTGTTCGGCTTCGCCCCACACGCGCGGGTCGCTGCCGAAGGCCGTGGCAGCACGGGTGGCAAGATCGCGCAGCGTGCACGGGTCGTTGAGCGTTGCAAGCGCGCCCAGGCCGGTGGCCTCGGGGTCGTCCACGTGCTCCAGTGAGCTCACGGCTGCAGAACGCAGCAGCTTGCTCAGGCAGACACGGGCTTCGTGCGAGCGGTCCAAGTTGGTGTGGAGCGATATGATGCTCACGCCGCAACGCGCTGCCTCGTAGAACGCCGCGCTGCATTGGGGGCGTGCGGCATCCGCCGGACAAAAGGCCTCGGGTGCCTTGATGTAGATAGGATGATGCGTCAGCAGCACGTTGACGCCGGCCCCAAGAGCACGGTGCACGTTGGCCTCGGTCGCGTCGAGTGCGCAGGCAACACCGGTGATCTCAGCAGCGGGATCTCCCACTGATAACCCAACGTGATCCCAGCCCTCGGCGTCCGCCTTGGGATAGCGCGCAAGCAGGGCGCGCTCGAGTTCGGCGACGATCATGCGGCGCCTACGATCGAGAGCAGCGTCTGGGCAAACTCGTCCAGATCGTCCGGATTCACGCGGTCGTCAAAGGAAATGCGCAGTGCGCCCAATGCCTGCTCGCGACCGATGCCCATCGCGCTTAAAACATGGCTCGGGTCCATGCTGCCGCTCGAGCACGCCGAGCCTGCCGATACCTCAAAGCCGGCGGCGTCGAGCTTGACGATGAGCTCCTCGGAGTCCATGCCGTTGACGTAGATGGAAACCATGCCCGGCAGACGATCGGCCTGTGCGTAGTCGCCCATGGTGGCGTGAATGCGCGGGTGGGCCGTTAGCGTGGCGTAGAGCTTGTCGGAAAGGGCTTGCAGCGTCGCCCGCTCCTGAGCCACATGGGGCGCCAGAGACGAGGCGGCAGCGGCAAAGGCCAGCTGCGTGCGCAGGTCCTGCGTGCCGGCACGTCGTCCGGCTTCCTGTCCTCCGCCAAAGATGCGGGGACGCAGTGGGGTGCGGGTCTTAAGGTAGAGCGCACCGGATGCCACAGGACCGCCAATTTTGTGGGCCGCGACGGACATGGCATCGACGCCCAGCTCGGTGACATCGAGCGGAATATGCAGATAGCCCTGGATGGCATCGGTGTGGATCAGGGCGCCGGCGGCGTGTGCGGCAGCGGCAAGCTCCCGGATGGGCTGCACCACGCCGGTCTCGTTGTTGGCAACCATAATGCTCACGAGCGCCACGTCGTCGCCTAGCAGCTCGACAAGCGCGGCAGGCTCAATGTAGCCCATGCGGCAGGGCTGCACCAGGTCGACGGTAAATCCGGCGGCACGCAGCAGCGGCAGGTTGTCCAGAATCGAATCGTGCTCGATGGCCGACACGATTACACGATCGCGCTTGCGATCGCGCTGACGAGCGCCCTCGGCAAGACCGAGCAGCGCCAGCTGGTTGGCTTCGGTGCCGCCGTTGGTCAGGACAATCTCGGACGGGCGGACGCGCGCGCCAAAGCTGCGGGCAATCTCGCGACGTGCAACCTCCAGACGCGCGGCGGCTTTGCGGCCAAGCGAGTGTAGCGAGTTGGGGTTGACGCCGGCAAGCTCGCTGTCGTCGTACTCGCGCTGCGCAAGGAGCGCCTCGGCGCGCATGGGCGTCGAGGCGGCATAGTCAAGATTAACGGGTATGCGGTTTTGACCTGCGGTCATAAGGGTTTATGCCTCCTGTGCGGCCTCGTTGCCCAGCTTCTGCAGCAGCGCAACCTCGGCAGCGGGATCTTCGGACTTAAATACGGCGGAGCCGGCTACGAGCACGTTGGCGCCGGCCTTGACGACCTCGGCGATGTTCTTGGAAGAGATACCGCCATCGACCTCGATGAGGGGCGACGCGCCGTGACGCTCGCACATGGCCTTGAGCTCGTGCAGCTTAGGCAGCGTGCCCGGGATAAAGCTCTGGCCGCCAAAGCCAGGGTTCACGCTCATCAGCAACACCATATCTACGACATCGATGATGCTCTCGAGTACGCAGACGGGGGTAGCGGGGTTGAGCACCACGCCGGCCTTGACGCCGCGCTGCTGCAGATGGGTAAGCGTGCGGTGCAGGTGCGTGGAGGCCTCGTAGTGCACGGTGATCATGTCGGCACCGGCGTCGGCGTACCAATCGACCGTCTCGTCGGGGTTCGACACCATCAGGTGCGCGTCGACCGGCACGTTGGTGGAGCGCTTGACGGCCTTGAGGATGTCGACGCCAAAGGTGAGGTTACCGGTAAAGTGGCCGTCCATAACGTCAAAGTGCACGTAGTCGGCCCCGGCGATCTTGTCGAGTTCGCCCTTGAGGTTGGCCATGTCGGCCGAAAGGATGGACGGAGCGATTTTGATGGAACCCATGGTAGAAGCCTTTCTGCGCTAGTCGGTGAGTCCGTAGAACTCTTGGGAGGGTACGCGGTCGGTAAGAATCTCGAGCGCCCTATCCAAAGTAACACCGTTGTAGAGCGTTTGCTCCACGGCAAAGGTGAGCGGAATGTCTACGCCCAGTGAACGGGCAAGTTCGCTGACGCTGCGGGCCGCGACGGCGCCCTCGACCACCATATGCGTGCGCGCCTGGTACTCGTCGAGCGACACGCCATGGGCAAACTCGTAGCCAAAGGTGCGGTTACGCGAATGCTCCGAGGTGCAGGTGGCAATGAGGTCGCCCATGCCGGCAAGTCCCATGCAGGTCATAGCTTGACCGCCGCGGGCGTGCACCAGACGGCTGATCTCGGCTAGGCCGCGCGTCATGATGAGGGCGAGCGTGTTGTCGCCCGCGCCCGAGCCGGCGGAGATGCCGCACACGATGGCGATAACGTTCTTCATGGCGCCGCATACCTCGACGCCGGTCATATCCTGCGACAGGTAGATGCGGAAGGCCGTGGACAGCAGCAGCTCCTTAAAGGTCTCCCCCACCTGCTGGACCTCGCTGGCGATGACGGCAGCGGAAAGTCCGCCGCGGCAGATTTCTTCAGCATGGTTGGGGCCCGAGAGCGCCGCCACACGCGCCTCGTTGCCGATCTCGCTGGCGATGACCTCGCTCATGAGTAGACCGGACTCGGGCTCAATGCCCTTGGTGAGGCAGAGCACCGGGGTATCGGCGGCGATAAAGGGCGCCGCCTGGTGGCACACGCTGCGAAGGTGCGTCGAAGGAACGGCAAAGATGATGGCCTCGGCGCCGTCGAGCGCCTGCGACAGGTCCGTGGTGGCGACAACGTTGCCGGGCAGCTCGTAGTCCACCAGATACCGGGGATTGCGGTGCTCGCCATTGATGCCGGCGGCCGTCTGCTCGCTATGGGCCCACATGGTCACGCGCTCGGCTCGCGCTGCAGCAAGGCCCGCGACGGCGGTTCCCCAGGAGCCGGAGCCAATCAGCGCAACATTCATGACTCTCTCCTACTTATCGTCGGGCTCGGTGACGCGCTTGGTAAACGAGAGCTTGGACTCCTTACCCGTCATGAGCTTTTGGATATTCGAGCGATGGGCCCATACCACGGTGATGCCGATCATCGCCATGCAGAACTTGAGTCCCAGGCTGCTGTACGGAAAGACCGCGCAAGCAGCGATGGGAAGACCGATGGCAGCGGCGAGTGAGCCCACCGACACAAATTTGGTGATGGCGACGGCCACGATAAACATGCCCAGCAGCGACAGGCCAATAGGCCAGTACCAGGCGAGGATGACACCCAGACCAACGGCGATACCCTTGCCGCCGTGGAAGTTGAGGTAGGGCGAGAAGATGTGTCCCCACACGGCAGCCAGGCAAATGACGCCGAGCATCCAATCGCCGGCGGCACCCGGAGCCATGATGCTTACAGGGAAGCCATAGCCCACGCTCGCAATGAACGGGCGTGCGATAAGGACGCAGATGGCGCCCTTCAGGCAGTCGAGCAGCAGCGTGAGCGCGGCCACCTTGGGGCCGGCCACACGCAGGGCGTTGGTGGTGCCGATGTTGCCGGAGCCCGCCTTACGAATGTCCGTGTGGTTGAACACGCGGCCCAGGATCAGACCAAACGGAATCGCCCCGATAAAGAACGAGACCACGGCGCAGATGGCGGTCAGAAGAATCGGATTATGCATCCTTTTGCTCCTTCTTCCTAAAGAAGAGTCGAATGGGCGTGCCGGCAAAGTCGAAGGTCGAGCGCATGCGGTTCTCCACGTAGCGCTGGTAGGTGTCGTTGACCAGGTCACTGTGGTTGACGAAGAACGTGAACGTCGGCGGGTTGACGCCCGTCTGGGTCACGTAGTGCATACGCAGGCGGCGCTTGCCGTCCACCACGGTATGACCGAACTCGCGCAGGTCGGTGAGGAACGTGTTGAGGCGTGAGGTACTGATCTTTTGCGAGCGCGTCTTTTCGGCCGCGTCGACCATCGACCAGATCTTCTCGACGCTACGGCCAGTCAGGGCTGAGATGCGCAGGTACTGGGCCCAGGGAGCCATGACGCCCAGACGGCGGTCGACGGTCTCCATGCAGGCCTCGCGCTTGCGGTCATCGTCGAGCAGGTCCCACTTGTTGAGCAGCACCACGATGGCGCAGCCGCGCTCGATGGCAAGACCCATGACCTTCTGGTCCTGCTCGGTAACGCCCACGGAGGCGTCGACGACGAGCAGCGCCACGTCGGCGCGGTCGATGGCGCGCAGGCCGCGGACCATGGAGTAGTACTCGATGTTCTCGTACACGGTGCTCTTCTTGCGAATGCCCGCGGTGTCGACCATGCGGTAGTGCTTGCCGTTGCGCTCCACGACGGTGTCGATGGCGTCGCGCGTCGTGCCGGCAATGTTGGACACGACAGAGCGGTCGGCGCCCAGGATGCGGTTGAACAGCGACGACTTACCGGCGTTGGGACGGCCGATGATGGCGACGTTCAGCGCGTCGGGGAACTCGTCGGCGACTTCGTCCTCTTCCTCAGGAAGCAGGGCCACGATGTCATCGAGCAGGTCGCCCGTGCCATGGCCATGCAGGGCCGAGAGCGGCGTGGGCTCACCGATGCCGAGCGAATAGAACTCCCAGATGCTGTCGTTTTCGCGATCGGGGTTGTCGAGCTTGTTCACCAGCAGAAAGACCGGCTTGTCGCAGCGCTTGAGCATGCGGGCGACCGACTCGTCCTCCTCGGTGACGCCGGTGCGGCCATCGACCACAAACAGGATGACTGCGGCTTCCTCGGCGGCGGCGAGCGCCTGGTCGCGGATGGACGTGGCAAAGACGTCGTCGCTCTTGAGCGGCTCGATACCGCCCGTGTCGACGATGGTGAACTCACGACCGTTCCAATCGGCCGTGTGATACGAGCGGTCGCGCGTGACGCCGCGGGACTCGTGGACGATGGCGTCCGAGGTCTGGGCCAGGCGGTTAACGAGCGTGGACTTGCCCACGTTGGGGCGTCCGACGACGGCGACGATAGGTTTCATCTGCTCTCCTTTAATGGGTAGGGTCAGTGGAATTAGTAGAGTCGGCAGGCACAATGCCAAGGATGTGCTCTAGGGTATCGAGCAGCTCATGCGGCATGGTCGACACCACATGAACCTCGGCGCCGCGACTGGTAAGGCTTGCGAGTAAATCGTCACGATGATACTCGTCAAGCGTCATGCCGTCAGCGTTGAACATGAGCTTAGGCACAAAGAGCATAACCCCCGACAGGTCTTGGGGCAGCTGCTCCAGAATGTCACACGCGACGATGAGGCCGGTCACGTCCACGTTGCCGCCAAAGTAGCGGTTCTTGATGGCTGTGACGGTGCCGCCGAGACCATGCGGCGACTCCACAAAGCGCGCCACGGTGTCGCGCGCGCTGGCGCCGGAGAGGCACAGAAGGCGCTGGTTACGCTCGGCGATGGCCTCGCGGACGCGGGCCAGACGCTCGGCGTCGGTTGCAAGCACGTCGTCGGTCTCGTCCAGATATGAGCGGATCATGCCGATGCCGTCGTAGTACTGCGGGTAGCCGTCGTAAAAGTCAGCCTCGGGAGGATCGATGCCAGCGTCCAGATAGAACTCGTCGCTCATCTGGAAGGTGTGGCGGCCAAAGCGCTCATAGGCGCGGTCCTGGAAGGGCCTGATCATCGCGATGGTCTCGCGCGCCAGCTCGGGCTTGTCGCTGTAGGACCAGCTAAAGCGGTTTTGATGCTTGGTAAAACCGAGCGGCACAATGCCCAGGCTGGTGATTTGCTCGTGCTCCTCGCAAAAGCGCAGGGTCTTTTCCAGCTCCTCGCCGTCGTTCATGCCGGGGCACAACACGATCTGCGCATGAATCTCGATGCCGGCGGCCATGATGGTCTCGAGCACGTCCATGCCTCGCTGGGCGTTGCGGCCCATCATGCGGCGGCGGACGTCGGGGCTCACGGCGTGGACTGACACGTTCATGGGGCTCATGTTGCGCTGGATGACGTTTTGCACGTCCTCGTCGGTGAGGTTCGTGAGCGTGACAAAGTTGCCCTGCAAAAAGCTCAGGCGATAGTCGTCGTCGCGAATATAGAGCGTGGAGCGGCCGCCCTTGGGGAGCATCGTCATAAAGCAGAACACGCAGGCGTTCACACAGGTGCGCATGCCATCGAAGATAGGGCCATCGAACTCAAGGCCCCAGTCCTCTCCCGGGAAGCGGTCGAGCTCGACGGAGGTGACGGTGTTGTCGCGCGGATCGAAAACCTCCAGGTCGACGGTATCATCGTCGGCCTCCCAGAGCCACACGATCATATCGGTCAGCTGCTCGCCGTTGACCGTGAGCACGCGCATGCCCGGCTCGATACCCACATCCCACGCGGGCGATTCGGGACGCACGTTCTTAACGAGCGCGCCCTCACCCGGCTCGGGGTCGCGGCTGCGCCCGTAATCGGCCACCTCGGCGGCGTATGCGGGTACGGTCTGGTCCATGATTAGCGGCAAAGCTCCTTGATGCGCTCGACGGCGCGCTCGATGTGTTCTTGCGGGGTGGAGGCTCCAGCGGTGATGCCGATGTGATGAGCGTCGGTAAACCACGCGGCCTGGAGCTCGGAAGCTTCCTCGATGTGATACGTGCGCTCGCAGGCATCGGCACAAATCTGCGCCAGGCGGCGGGTGTTGCCCGAGTTCTTGCCACCCACGACGACCATGCAATCACAGCGTTTGGCAAGTGATGCGGCTGCCTGCTGGCGCTCGCTCGTGGCGGCGCAGATGGTGTTGATCACACGCAGCTCCTGCACGCGCGGGGTGATAGCGGCCACGACCTCGGCGAGGTTCTGCGCGGTCTGGGTGGTCTGCACAACCAGACCCACCTTGCCCTTGAGCGATAGGGCATCGGCGTCGGCGGCACAGCTCACGACCTGCGCGTCATTGCCGGCGTGGCCCAGAATACCCTCGACTTCGGGGTGGCCCGGCTCGCCCACGACGATCACGCGGTAGCCTTCGCGCACCAGGCGCTCGGCCGCCACATGGACCTTCTTCACGTAGGGGCAGGTGGCGTCTATGACGTTTAGGCCACGCTCGCGAGCGGCATCGATCACCTGCGGCACCACGCCGTGGGCGCGGATGATCACGGTGCCGGTTGTGGCATTATCCAAGTTCTCGGCCAAGCCAACGCCTGCCTCAGCGAGCTCGCGCACCACGATGGGGTTATGGATAAGCGGACCCAAGGTATGAACCTGAGTGCACTCCCCTGCCTGCGGCGCGGCGGCCAGCGCCATATCGAGCGCACGCTGTACGCCATAGCAAGTGCCGGCGTGGGCGGCGATCTCGATGGAAGGCGCGGTGGCCTGGTCGGACGCAGTCGCGGCAGTGTTCGTCACGTTCTCGCTCATGGCTAGAACCTGCCCGGGTGCTCAGCGCACAGGTCGTCGCGCATCTTATAGACACGGTCCATAGCCTCGGACTCAAACCAGGCCAAGCGCTCCGTGCGCTTAAGTCCGGCCGGTGCATCGGAAAGCGAGACGGCCTTGCCGGCACGAATCCAGCATTTCTTGGGACGCATGAGCTTTTTGCCCGCGGGCGTGATGTCGGACCAGCCGCAGATGGCGAGCGGGTTGACGGGCGCCTTGCCCATCTGAGCGATGAGCGCAAAGCCGCCGTGGACCTCGGGCTTGATCTCGCGCGAGCGGATGCGCGTGCCCTCGGGGAAGATCAGGACGTCCTCGCCGCGCTGCAGCGCATGCTGGGCGGCGCGCAGGCACTTCATATCGGCAGTACCACGCTCCACGGGAATGCCGCCAACGCGGCTAAAGGCCCAGCGCACAATCTTGCTCTTGGCGAACTCGGACTTAAAGATGGGACGAATGCGGCGGCCCCCAAAGAACAGCGCCGTCTCCACGGCCAGCAGCTCGGCCATCGAGGTGTGGTTACAGATAACCACACTGCCGCGGCCTTCCTGGCGCTCAAACAGCAGGTCAGCGTCCTCGACCTTCCAACGCCACATGAGCTTGGAGAAGGCCCAAAGGATGGCCATGACTACGACGACGGTACCGCGGATGAGTGCCGGGAACTCGGCGTAGGGGGCGTTGTAATAGTCCTCGGGCGTCTGCTTAAACAGGCGCATGGGCTACCTCCTTTGGTTGATGAGGCCCTCGATAATGCGGACGACCTCGTCGATGGTGTGGGCGGTGGAGTCGACGTGCACGGCGTCCTCGGCGGGCACGAGCGGGGCGACCTCGCGGCTGCTGTCGAGCTTGTCGCGCTGCTTGAGGGCGTCGAGGGTCTCGTCGACTTCGGCCTCGAGTTGCGCGGGCGTGAGCGGCTGGGCGTCGTTTTGGTGACGCTGCAGCACGCGGCGGCGGGCGCGCTCGCGCGGGTCGGCGGTCAGGAAGACCTTGACCTGCGCGTTAGGGAACACGACGGTTCCGATGTCGCGACCCTCGGCCACGATATCGCGGTCCTCGGCGGCGCGGCGCTGATGGATGAGCATGGCGGCGCGCACGCCCGGATAGGCCGAGACCTTGGACACGTTTGCGTCGACCTGCGGGGTACGAATGGCGGCCGAAGCGTCCTGGCCGTCAATGGTCAAACGTGTATCCTCGCCGGTGCCGTTGGTAAAGCGAATCTCGATCTGCTCGGCGAGGGCATCGATGGCTGCCTCGTCGTCCAGATCGATGCCGCGGTCGAGGGCGGCGAAGGTGACGGCACGATACATGGCACCTGTGTCGAGCTTGTTAAAGCCCAACTGGCGGGCGATCTCCTTGGCGATAGTGGACTTGCCGGAACCGGCGGGGCCGTCGATGGCAACGATCATGCAATGCTTCCTTTCGGTGGTTGACGTGCTGGTATGGGACGCGGGCGCTGGGGCTTGGCGGACTGGCTAGCCTGTGTAGCGCTCGCGGTAGGTGTTGCGCTTGGGTGCGGAGCCGTGGCTGCCGTGGTGACGCGTGCGGCTGGCGGGCGTATCTTGGGGCTTGCCGCCGTTGCGCTTGGCGCTCGCCTGCTTGGCCGGGATGCCGCCGCTTTTGAGGATCTGCACCTCGCGGTCGGTGAGCTCGCGCCATGAGCCCTTGGCCACGCCCTCGAGCTCAAGGCCGGCAAAGTTGCAGCGGTGCAGGCGGATCACAGGATGGTGAATCTTGCTCAGCATGCGCTTGACCTGGTTCTTGCGGCCCTCGCGGATGATGACCTCCACGGCGGTGGTACCGGGCTTGACGCCCTGGGGAGCTACGGCCTCGGCCTCGCGTGCGGTGATGACGCGGCAGATTGCCGGCTGGCACAGGCCGTCGTCGAGTTCGATGCCGCGGCGGAGCGGTTCCAAGTCGCGATCGGTCAGCTGCCCGTCCACGAGTGCCTGGTAGGTCTTGTAGACGTGCTTGCTGGGGTGCAGCAGATCCTGCGACAGGTCGCCATCGGTGGTAAAGAGCAAAAGGCCTGTGGTGTCGCGGTCCAGGCGGCCCACCGGAAACAGGCCCGGAAATCGGTCGCGCGGGACCAGATCGGCCACGCAAGGGCGCTCCTGCGGGTCGCTCATGGTGGTGAGGTAGCCGGTCGGCTTGTAGAGCATCAGGTACACGGCGCCCTGGTTGAGCTTGACGGGCATGCCGTCGACCTCGATGCGATCGCGGTCGACGTCGACTTTGGTGCCCAGCTCGGTCGCGACCTCGCCGTTAACGGTCACGCGGCCGGCGGTCATCAGGTCCTCCGAGCCGCGGCGGCTCGCCACGCCCGCGCGCGCCAAAAAGCGCTGCAGGCGCATGGTGTGCGGATAGATGGGCTGGGCGTCGGTTGCGGGTACTGCGTTGCCCATGGCGCGCGTCTCCCCTACTTCGTTAGTCCTCGTCATGCAAATCCTCCGAGGTTTCGTCGACGACCACGGTTTCCAAGTCCTCGACTGCCTCAACATCGTCAACATCGGTATCGAGCAGTTCGCGCTCTTCGTCCAGGTCATCGGCCTGCTCCTCGAGCGTGGACTGAATGCTGCGGCCGCTCAGGCGCTCGCGGATAAACTGACGCGACTGCTCGTCGGGGGCAAACTGCTCCAGGTCGGGCAGGTCGCGGGTGGAACGCAGACCGAACTTTTCCAAGAAGGCGTTGGTCGTGCCGTAGATGATGGCCTGACCTCGCTGGGGGTCGCGGCCGAGCTCGCGCACCAGGCCCTTGTCCACGAGCGACGCGATGACGCCGTCGGAGTTGACGCCGCGGATGCCCTTGACCACTTCGCGCGTCACGGGCTGGTGGTATGCGATGACGGCCAGGGTTTCGAGCGCCGCCTGCGACAGCTTTTGCGTGTCCCAGCTCAGCACGTAGGCCTCGACCACGTCGTGGTAGGCGGGATGCGTAAACAGGCGCCAGCCGCCGGCGACCTCGCGCAGCTGAAAGCCGCGGTTAGCCTCCTCGTACTCAACCTTGAGCTCGGCGAGCAGCGATGCGCACTCGCCCGGGGCGATATCCAGCGCACCTGCCAGCGCGGGCGCGCTCACCGGGTCGCTCGACACCAGCAACAGCGCCTCGAGGGCGCCTTTGAGGCTGTTTGCCTCCAGCGTGGAAAGGGTTGACATGGTTGCGGCTCCTATTCGGTGAGCTCGGGGCCCTCGCCGGGCACGTATGCCTCGGCGCCCTCGACTCGGTTGATGCAGATGGTTCCGAAGATCTCGTCCTGGCTCAGCGTAAGCGAGCCGCGCTTGGCGAGCTCGAGCATGGCCAGGAAGGTAACGACGAGCTGCTCGGTGGTGGCATCGCCGTCCAACAGCTCGCGGAAGGTGCAGGTTTGGTGCGCCATGGTAAAGCGGTCGACGGAGGCCACCGTCAGGTCGAGCGGCACGCGATGCGGCGCCACGTGCTCGGCCTCCAGCAGGAAGGTCTGGCGCTTGCCGTCCAGGTCGGCGCAGATGACGGCGAGGCCGCGCAGGGTAATGCCGGCAAGGTAGTCGGGCATAAGGCCTAGGAACTCGGGGTCGGGGCCGGCCACGCGCGGATGCATGCGGCTCTCGGCCTGCATCCGCGCGCCAAGGGCCGCAGCCGCGCCTTTAAACTGCTTGTAGGCAATCAGGCGCTGGATCAGGACTTCGCGCAAGGCGTCGCCGTCGAGCGTGCTGAGCTCCTCGAGGTCTTCGTCGAACTCGTCATCGTCGTCATCGACTTTGCGCGGGGCCTCCTGCGGCACCAGAGAGGCGGCCTTGATGTCCAAAAGGGTTGCTGCGACCAGCAAAAAGTCGCTCGCCACGTCCAGGTCCAGTGCCTCGATGCGTTCGGCCTCGGCAAGGTACTGCTCGGCCACCTCGCTGATGGAGATAGCGCCGATATCTACTTTTTGGCGTGTTACCAGCTGCAGCAGCAGGTCGAACGGTCCGCTGTAGACCTGCGTCGACACGCGATACGACATTTTCGACCTCCTTTGACGGCGCCTTCGCGGCGCGGTTTGGGTGCATGTTGCGACCGTTTTGCACGGTCGACCTGTAAGTTTACCTTAGATGCCGGCGATTGCGAAGTTGAGCAGCTGCTCAGCAAGCGGATACACGGTAACGTCGAAATAGCGGCCGATCACATCGATGCCGGTCCACATGGGCAGCAGGTACAGTACCAGGATGAGGATAGGCATAGCGTATTGCTGCAGACGGTAATAGTTGTTGAGCGCCTTGCCCTTGAGGAAGGGCACGATGATCGACGAGCCGTCGAGCGGCGGGATCGGGATGAGGTTAAAGAACGCGAGTGACAGGTTGACCACGATAAACGTGGCGCCAAAGTTCATGATCTGTGTCGCCAGGGCAAAGGACATGCTGGTGTAGAGGCTGCCGTACGTTGCGTGCATGAGGGCGGCCGCGAGGCACGCGAGTGCGATGTTCGACGCGGGGCCGGCCACGCTCACCAGGACTTCGTCACGCTTGGGGTGCTTGAGGTTGTTGAGGTAGACCGGCACGGGTTTGGCGAAGGCGAACACCGGGCCGCCGGCGGCAAGCATGAGCAGCGGCAGGATGATGGTGCCAAACGGGTCGATATGGTTGAGCGGGTTGAGCGAGACGCGGCCGCGCGAACGGGCCGTCTTATCGCCGAGTGCCCAGGCTGCGGCGGCGTGTGCGCTCTCGTGGATCACGATACCTATGATGACGGCGACGGCGCTGGCGAGCAGGTTCATGAGATAGCTGCTGGACATGACGATCTCCTAGCGGACGCGGCGCGAGGCGCGCGTGAGCAGGTGGTCGATCACAAACAGGATCACGGCGACGATGGCGTAATCCAGGCGGAACACGCCGCCAAAGGGAGAAGTGATGACGCCGTAGCCGGCGATGGCGCTCGGCAGGGCGCGCGAAAGCTCGACGACAAAGCCCACGATCTGCAGCTTGGCGGTGAGGCCGCTAAAACACAGCAGCACGGTCATCGCGCTCATAAAAATGCCGCAGATGCGACAGGCGATGGCGATGATGCTCATCGCCACGGCAGTGGCCTTACGAGAGTTCACGCGCGGTCTCCTCTTCGATCTGGGTGGAAAGCTCCAGCCATTCGTCCTCGAGCTTGGGCAGCTCTTGCTTAAGGCCGTTATATTCCCCCAGCGCGGTGTTGAACTTATCCTGATCGGCATAAAGCTCTTCGCTCGCCATCAATTCCATAAGCTCGTCATAGCGGGCGCGCTTTTTGTCGAGCTCCGTCTCGATCTTCTTGAGCTGGTTACGCACGCCCTTGAGCTTTTTGTTGAGCGCAGCGCGGGCTTGGGCCTCGGCGCGCTTTTGCTCCTTGGTCTTTTTGCCCTCGGCAGGCTTGGGGGCGGCGACGGGGGTGTCGGCCTGGGCGGCGCTGGCCTTGGTGGACTTGGTCGTGGCCGGCGCGCTCTCCCCTGCCGCCTCGGCGGCGGCGCGGGCTGCGAGGTCCTCGCGCTTGTAGAGGTAGTAGTCGTAGTCGCCGTCGTAGACCGTGACTTGGCCGTCGCGGATGTCGATGACGCGGTTGGCCACGGCGCGCACCAGGTGTTCGTCGTGGCTGATCAGCACGATGGTGCCGGGGAAGTTTTGCAGGGCGTTCTCGAGCATGTCCACCGAGTCGATGTCTAGGTGGTTGGTGGGCTCGTCTAGGCACAGGAGCGCCTCGGGGGCCACGAGCATCTTGGCCAGGGCCAGACGCGCTTTTTCGCCGCCGGAGAGGACGCGAACCTGCTTCTCGATGGAATCGTTGTCGCTAAACAGGAAGGCGCCCAGCAGGCTGCGCTGCTGCGGCACGGTCCACTTGGGCGTGACGGTGTCGATCTCTTGCAGGACGGTATTGGACTCGGTCATGCCCTCGAGTGCGTGCTGGGCGTAGTAGGCCACGCCCACGTTGGTGCCCAGGTCCCGGGTGCCGGTGGTGGGCGGCTCCAGGCCGGCGAGGATCTTCATGAGGGTGGACTTGCCGGCGCCGTTGGGGCCGACGAGTGCCACGTGCTCGCCGCGGTAAAGCTTGAGGTCGATGTCGCTGTAGATGTGCTTGTCGCCGTAGGACTTGGAGACGCCCTCGAGCCCCACGACCATGTCGCCGGAGCGCGGCGGATCGGGGAACTTAAAGTCGATGTGCTTGTGGCCCTCGGGCAGGATGACGAGTTCCTTTTTGATCTGCTCGATCTTGCGGATGCGCTCCTGGGCCTGGGCAGCCTTGGTGGGCTTGTAGCGGAACTTGTCGACGAAGACCTGCATATGGGCGATGTCGCGCTCCTGGGCGGCGCGCTTGGCGCGCATCTGCTCAAGGTTGTCCTCGCGCTGCTTGAGGTAGCTGCTGTAGTTGCCGGTGTAGGTGGTCACGCGACGGTTTTCGAGGGCGGCGACGTGGTCGACGCAAGCGTCCATGAAGGCGCGGTCGTGGCTGACAATGAGCACGGCGCCGTCGTAGTTCGCGATAAAGCCGCGCAGCCACTGGACGCTCTCGAGGTCCAGGTGGTTGGTGGGCTCGTCCAGAAGTAGCAGGTCGGGGTGGCGCAGGAAGAGCTTGGCGAGCGCGATGCGCATCTGCCAGCCGCCCGAGAACTCGGAGCACGCGCGCTCAAAGTCGGTGACCTTAAAGCCCAAGCCGGACAGGATTTTGCGGGCGTTGCTCTCGAGCTCGTAGCCGCCCAGGTGCTCAAAGCGGTCCTGGACCTGGCCGTACTCGTTAAGGAGCGCGTCGACGTCCTTGCCCTGCTCGGAGAGCTCGGTGATTTGGGCCTGCAGCTCGTTAGCGCGCTCGCCCATGCGGCGGATTTCCTTGGCGGCGGCCATGACCTCGGCGAGGATGGTGGTGTCCTTTTGTTCCAGATTAGTTTCCTGCTCTAGGTAGCCCACCTGGCAGTCCTTTGCGTACTGGACCTGGCCGGAGTCGGGACTGTCGATGCCCATGATGATTTTGAGCATGGTGGTTTTGCCGGCGCCGTTGGGGCCCACGAGCGCGAAGCGCTCGCCGGGGTTGATCTGGAAGGACGCGCCGCTAAAGAGGACGCGTGCGCCGAAGCTTTTTTCGATCTTGTCGACCAGGAGGATCATGGTGCCGCCTTTGACCTTGTGTGCCTATATGAAAAAAGGCCCCAACTTGCGTTGGAGCCTCATTCAATGCTCGGGTGGAGACGAGGGGGATCGA
>CABUXM010000048.1 GCA_902495545.1 uncultured Collinsella sp.
GAGAGTACTGCGGGGTCAGCCCGTGGGAGGCCAGGGCGCCGCTGACCGGTGGACGGCACCGAGCCGTCATCGAACTTGGAAGGGGGAGGCCTCGCGGCCTCCCCCTTTTTTTGCGTTTACGGGGCGTAAATGACTCAATTACACCAGACGATCTTATCGTTTTTGGTATTGAGCCTTTATTTAAAGAAAATAAATCGAATAACAAGGGCAACTGCTATGGCCGCAATGATCAAAAGCAGGATTGCCAGTCGATGTTGCTTGCGCCGTTTGCTTGAAGAAACGAAGATTGATTTTCCCTGTTTTGGCGTTTCGAGATAGCGAGCCGAATGCGTCAAGGTTTGCTTTGGTCGAGGACCTCTTTGTTGGTGAGTGGTGGATGCTTTCATCGGCTCATCACTAGCTGCGCTGTTTTTAGATAATGGTGCGTCTTTCAGATATATGGGATCGCCCGATGCGACGCCCATATGCTTACGTCCCGTTTTGGCATCCTCGAGCGTTTGATATCGATTTCTCGTCACATACTCGGGCTCTGGGTCATTAATGGGCTCTTGCGAGATGTGGGGGCGATGGAACCGTGGCGGCTGCGTAGAAGTATCTTCGCCCTGCGTCGGCATAAACATTTTGTTCTGGTTTTGGTCGTCCATGATGCCCTTTAGCTCGTTACCAACAACGTGTACGCGCTCATTGTAAGCCCCTTGTTATTTGTAGCTGGGGACATACTCGGTATTTAAGCTCTGGTTCAAAGAACCTTAACCTTCCTAAAACCTGAGTCATACGCACTTAGATATGCTTATAGTACTGGACTCAAAAAACTTTATAGTCGATGTATATATGAGCACTGGGTGGGCATATATAAGAGCGTCAAAAGAAGTCCCAGTCACCTGGAAGATGACTCGGCAGTCCTATAAAGGAGTGGTAAACATGGCAAGCATGGTTCCTTATCGTTCGGTTTTTGGCGTTCGTCCCTCTGCAAGCTCGCTGTTCGATCTGTTTGATGATATGAGCGACCTTGCGAACAGCTCGATTGCCTCTAAGGCGTTCCCCGTTGACGTTGAGGATAAGGGCGATGGCTATGAGGTCAAGGCTTATCTGACCGGCGTCGCCAAGGACGATATCGATGTCGAGCTTAACGAGGGCCGTCTGTCCATTAGCGTGAATGTCGAGGAAGACGAGGAGAACGAGGGCAAGAACTTCCTGCAGAAGGAGTTCAGCTCGTACAGCGCGACGCGTGGCGTGTATCTTAAGGACGCTTCGAGCGAGGGCCTCTCGGCTAAGTACGCTGACGGCATCCTGACCGTTACGGTTCCCAAGATCGTCGAGAAGAAGAACGTTACGAAGATCTCCATCGAATAACTTCGTTGGTGTTCTTCGCTATTAAAAGACAATAAAAGGGGCTGGGAAGCGATTCCCGGCCCCTTTTGCTGTTTAGGACAGTCTATTGAATGGTTGCTGGCCGATACTGGCTTGCGGGGTGTATCGAGAGTTTTCGCGATCCTTGGAGAAGGGTGGCGGAGCTGCCGAGCTCGTCATCCAGGGTTGCGGCTAGAGCTTTGGCATAGCTTTTGACGGTAAGGCTCGGACGATTGTTGTCTTGGCTGATATGCATGGCAATGAGCTGTTCGGTGCGATCGGTAACAAGTTCGCGCGCGGCTTCGGCGGCTTGGTCGTTGGAGAGGTGTCCCCTTGCAGACAGGATGCGCTCCTGAAGAAAGCGGGGATATTCTCCCTCGCGCAGCATGGTCACATCGTGGTTGCTTTCGAGCGCGAGGACTCGACAATCTTTGAGGGTGTTCATGGCTTGGCTCGATAGCTCTCCGGTGTCGGTAGCAAAGCCGATGGAATCATCGAGGGCGTCGAATCGAAAGCCGATTGGATTTATGACATCGTGTGATGTGGAGTAGGTTTGCACGTGGATGCCGGCAATGGATAGGGTGTCACCGGGGTCGAATTCCTCGACAGGCAGATGCGAAAGATTTTCTTTGCTCGAAAGAGTGCCCCTGCTGGCAAAGAGGGGGCCGTGCCAGTGCTTGCACCAGACATCGAGGCCCTTGATGTGATCGCTGTGCTCATGAGTAATGAGAAGAGCCGAGACGTTGTCTGTCGAGAGCCCCAGTTCTGCCATGCGCTTTAATGTCTCGCGGCGAGACAGTCCGTCATCGACCATAATGAGCCCCTGCGGGCCCTCGATGAGTGCGCAGTTGCCTTTAGAGCCACTGCCGAGGATATGAAGGTGCAGACGAGACATAAGATTCCAAAGGATACAATGGGTGCGGACGAATAGAGGAGGAAGCAAATGCCTACGGTATCTCAGCATTATGGACACCATGCCGTGCCTGGGGCAGTCGATGAGACCCGGACGAGGCAGCAGGCTGCTCCTGTCGTGCTCATGGTATCAGGCGGCGCGGACTCGACGGCACTGCTTCTTATGGCGTGCACATCAAAGTTGGATATCCAAGACGGACGCGGTGTTGCCCCCATTGCTCGCGAGCGCCTGCATGTGCTGCATGTAAACCATCATCTGCGCGGCAAGGCGTCCGATGGCGACGAGGCCTTTGTGCGTGAGCTCTGCGCGAAATATGGTTTACCGCTGTGCGTGGAGCACGCTTATTTTGATGGGGAGTCGGGCAATATTGAGGCCGCGGCCCGCGAGGTGCGCTATGCCGCGGCGCGGAGGTATGTTCGCGAGCTCTGCGCCCAGACGGGGGCACCGCGAACGGCGGCTCGTATCTGCACCGCGCACACGTCTTCGGATCGCGCGGAAACGTTTTTGATGAACGCGATTAAGGGTTCGGGGCCCGCTGGCCTATCGAGCATTCCTCGCCGGAGGAATATCGTGGTGCGTCCCTTGCTCGACCTAACTCATGGCGAGCTCGTGGGCTATCTACAGGTACATGGTCAGCCGTGGCGTGAAGACGAGAGCAATGAGGATATCTCGTATCTGCGAAACTACGTGCGCCATCGAGTGATGCCGGTGGTGGCGCAGCGCAACGCGAGCGTCTGCAAGACGATTGGCGCCGCCTGCGAGATCTTAGGCGATGAGGACGCGTTTTTGTCTCAGCTTTCGGCACAGGCGTTTCGAAGCTGCCTGCGTAAGGAGGCGGCGGGCGCGCTGGTGCTCGATGCCAGGCGCCTTGCTGCGGCCGAGGTGGTAATCGCGCGGCGCATCGTGCGACTGGCGATTAAGCGCATCGATCCGGACGCTCGTCCAGAGATGCGACATGTGGAGCGAGTCCTTTCCTGCGTTGCCGAGGGCGCCGGCTCGGTCACGCTTCCGGCGGGGATTGACGCACGCATTGAGTTTGGCATGCTGGCGTTTAAGGCGCCGGCGGCTCGCGAGGGCCTGGTCGCGGACTGGGTTACCGTACCCGGTCGTTTGCCGTTGGGCGGGGGACGTATGCTGGTCACAGAACCGATGGCCGTTGAGCCGGGATGCGATATCGTGCGCCGCGCCCGTGAGCTTGCGGCTGCCGGGGAAGTGACAGCTTTGGTAGACGCGGCTGCCCTGGGTTTTGCCGACAGCGATAGTGAGCGGATCCTGGCGGGCTCGCGTGGCGAGATCCCTGCCGAGGCGCGATTGGCGCGCCTGTGGGTGGACGGTCCCGCACCGGGAGACGTGATGTGCCCGTTAGGAATGAGTGGCCGAAGCAAGAAAGTATCCGACTTGCTAGGTGAGGCTCGCATTCCCGTTTCCGAGCGCGCCGGCGTGCCCATGGTGAGGACGGCGCCGGGGGGTGCCGTGGTGTGGGTCGCCGGAGTTCGCGCGGACGAGCGTTTTAAGTGCACGGCCGCGACGCGCGTGGCATATCTGCTCCGCGTGGTCGATGCGGAATAGCGTCCCACGCCTGCTATTCTGTGCGACGTTGACGGTATTCCCGCGCTGATGGCGCACGGGCTGGTAAATTTACCCCGTGCGCTGCTAGAATGTGTAGTTCGCGTCCATACGGCGGTGTGTGGGCGATAGGCACAAGAAAGGGTTGTCATGGCTTCTCAACATCCGGATATCGAGAAGGTTCTGTTCACGCAGGAGGATATCGACGGTATCGTCTCTCGCCTAGGCGAGCAGATTACTCGCGACTACGCGGGTAAGGATCTGGTGCTGATTGCGGTCCTGCGCGGCGCCGTGGTCTTTATGGGCGACCTGATGCGTAAGATCGAGCTGCCGACCAACATCGATTTCATGGCTGTTTCGAGCTACGGCGACGGTGTGAAGTCCTCGGGTATCGTGCGTATCATTAAGGACCTGGATATCGACATCCGCGGTCGCGACGTGCTGATCGTCGAGGACATTCTGGACTCGGGCCTGACGCTCAAGTATCTGATGAAGAACCTCGAGAGCCGCAAGCCCGCTTCTCTGGAGGTCGCCGCCTTCCTGTGGAAGGACGTTGAGGACCGCGTCTCGGCCATCACGCCCAAGTATGTTGGAACCCATTGCCCCGATGCCTTTGTGGTGGGCTACGGCCTCGACTATGCCGAGCGCTATCGCAACCTTCCGTATCTGGGCATTTTGAAACCGGAGGTTTATTCGTAAGATGCCCGACGACCGTAACGACAACAATTCCCAGACTCCCCGGGACCCAAAGATCCCGGGGATGCCCGGAGGCAAGAAGCCCACGCGTACGGGCTGGCTGTATTTTATTTTGGCTTGCGCGCTTCTGGGCTACGCCTTCTTTAACATGGGTTCCGGCTTTGCCAATTCCAGCAATACCGTTAAGCTCGCGACGAGCGAGATGGTGAGCGCCATCAAGCAGGATCGCGTCGAAGATCTGACCTATACGGTTCAAGACGGAAGCGTGACGGGTCATTACTGGAAGACGAAGAAGGACAAGGGCGATACGAGCGAGCTCAAGAGCTTCTCCTCGACCTATGTCGGCTCCGATTCGCTTGCCGAGCTCATGGCGGAGCATCCCGATACCAAGTACATCGTCAACACCAACGATCCCGATTTTTGGGGCGACTTGGCGATGAGTGTGCTTCCGACGATCGCCCTTATCGCCATCATGTTCTACTTTATGCGCCAGATGATGGGCGCCAACAACAGGAACATGCAGTTTGGCAAGACCAACGCCAAGACCAACGAGGCCACACGCCCCAAGGTTAAGTTTGAAGACGTTGCCGGCGTGGACGAGGCAGTCGAGGAGCTCGAGGAGATCCGTGACTTTTTGAGCGATCCGGATCGCTATCGCAAGCTGGGCGCCAAGATCCCGCGTGGCGTGTTGCTGGTGGGCCCTCCGGGCACTGGTAAAACGCTGCTGGCCAAGGCCGTTGCCGGCGAGGCGGGCGTGCCGTTCTTTAGCATCTCGGGCTCCGACTTTGTCGAGATGTTCGTGGGTGTCGGCGCCAGCCGTGTGCGTGACCTCTTTAAGGAGGCCAAGTCCCAGGCCCCGTCGATCATCTTCATCGATGAGATCGATGCCGTGGGACGTCAGCGCGGAGCTGGCTTGGGCGGCGGTCACGATGAGCGCGAGCAGACGCTCAACCAGCTGCTGGTCGAGATGGACGGTTTTGAGGAGAGCGAGTCGGTCATCCTGATCGCCGCGACCAACCGTCCTGACATCCTGGATCCGGCATTGCTGCGTCCCGGCCGTTTTGACCGCCAGGTTACGGTCGACCGTCCGGATGTGAAGGGCCGCGAGCAGATCTTGCGCGTGCATGCCGAGAACAAGCCGATGGACGAGGACGTGAAGTTTGAGAAGCTCGCCCAAATGACCGTTGGCTTCACCGGCGCCGATCTGGCAAATCTGCTCAACGAGTCTGCGCTGCTGGCTGCCCGCCGCCATCGTTCCGTGATCTCGATGGACGAGGTCGAGGAATCGATGGAGCGCGTGATTGCCGGTCCGCAGCGCAAGGGTCGCGTGATGACCGAGGCCGAGCGCACCACGATTGCCTACCACGAGAGCGGTCACGCCCTGGTGGGTCACATCCTGGAGCACTCCGATCCGGTTCACAAGATTTCGATCGTCAGCCGCGGCCAGGCTTTGGGTTACACACTGCAGCTTCCGCAGGAGGATCACTTCCTCAAGACCAAGAACGAGATGCTCGACGAGCTCGCCGTGTTCTTGGGTGGCCGCGTTGCCGAGGAACTCATGTGCGATGACATTACATCGGGCGCGAGCAACGATCTAGAGCGCGCGACCAAGATGGCGCGCGAGATGGTCACGCGCCTGGGCATGAGCGAGGAGCTTGGAACGCAGGTCTTTGGCGAGGCGCAGCATCAAGTGTTCCTGGGCCGCGACTATGCCGATCATCAGGATTACTCCGAGGAGACGGCGCGCCGCATCGATATCGAGGTCCAGCGCATTATGCGTGAGGCCCATCGTCGTGCGGTCGAGATCCTGGATGCCCGTCGCGATCAGCTCGACCTGATGGCCAAGGTGCTGCTCGAGCGCGAGACCGTCGAGGGTGACGCCGTGAACGCCCTGCTCGACAACGAGTGGGACGCCTACCTTGAGCGCGAGGGCGATATCCTGGCGGCCAAGGAGGAGCGCAATGCCAAGGCGGCCGGCATGCCGACCAAGAAGCGCACGCCCCGTATGAGCGAGGAAGAGCTGGCGGCTGATGCCGCGGCCTTTGCGCAGGCGGCCATGCAGGAGGATGCCGAAGTCGCATCCGATGATGCTGGCGATGACCATGCCGTCGTCGATGCCGACGCCGACGCCGACAAATAGTCTTTGTGGCGAAAGCCTCCGCGGGGAAACCTGCGGAGACTTTTTCTTTTGAGCGATATGGGGCCGTCTGTTGATTGGGGACAGACTTAAATGAGCGTTTTCACGCATTTAAGTCTGTCCCCAATCAACATTGCTGCGGCACTTTGCTCGGCTAAAGCGTACAATAGCGCCTATGCGAAAGGGGAACAGATGATCAACGAAACTATGTATGCTCGCGGCGCGGAAAGCTCCATCATCCGTGAGATTTTTAGCTATGGCCTTGAGCGCAAGGCGCAGATCGGTGCGGAAAACGTATTCGATTTTTCGCTGGGCAATCCGAGCGTTCCGGCGCCCGCTGCTGTGGCTGAGTCGATTAAGAAGGCCCTGGAGCTGCCGAGCGACCAGCTGCACGGCTACACGCCCGCACCGGGCCTGCCGCAATGTCGTGCCGCTGTGGCCGAATCGCTCAACCGCCGCTTTGGCACGAGCTATGAGGGCAAGGATGTCTTTATGACCGTGGGCGCGGCGGCTTCGCTCACCTGTACGCTTAACGCCGTTACGAATCCGGGCGACGAGGTCATCGTTATCGCCCCGTACTTTCCGGAGTATCGCGTGTGGATTGAGAAGGCCGGCTGTACGTGTGTTGAGGCGCTCGCCGATGAAGATACGTTCCAGCTGAGCGTGGACAACGTGCTCAAGGCGATCAGCGATAAGACGGCGGCCGTCATCATCGACTCTCCCAACAATCCGACCGGTGCCGTATATACATGCGACACGCTGACGCGACTGGCCAATGTTCTGCGCGAGGCCAACGCTCAGCGCGATCCCGAGAATCCGATTATGCTCATCTCGGATGAGCCGTACCGCGAAATCGTGTACGGTGCCGAGGTGCCTTGGGTGCCCTCGATCTACGAGCACACCATCGTGTGCTACTCGTATTCCAAGTCGCTGTCGCTGCCGGGCGAGCGCGTGGGGTGGATCTTGGTTCCCAACACCAATCCGCAGGCTGCCCGTCTGATGCCGGCTGTTGCGGGTGCTGCCCGTACGCTAGGTTTTGTATGCGCACCGGCACTCTTCCAGCGCGTGATTATCGATTGCATCGATGAGCCGAGCGATGTCGAGGCCTATGCGCGCAACCGCACCGCGCTTACCGACGCACTAGCGGAGTACGGCTACACCTATGTTGAGCCGGATGGTGCATTCTACCTGTGGGTGAAGGCGCTGGAACCCGATGCGAATGCGTTTTGCGAGCGTGCAAAGAAGTATGAGTTGCTTGCGGTTCCCTCGGACAGCTTTGGTATGCCGGGTTGGTTCCGCCTGGGCTATTGCGTGAGTTACGAAACGATTATCAATTCGCTACCCGCTTGGAAACAGTTGGCGGACGAGTATCGTTAAAAGTAAAGCGCTCTGCCTACAATGTTTTACGTGAAACGGGGTTTGGTGTTAAGCCGGACCCCGTTGTCGTGGACGTTGTGTCTTTGGGATGGAGTGGTTTTACGACTATCGGAGGCTATGCGTACAATGAATATAAGCGACGGCCGTGCCAGATAAGGAGACCTGATGCCCTACCTGCTTTCTTGTGACATTCATACCCATACGATGTTCTCTGCGCATGCATATTCGACCATTGAGGAGAATGTGTACTGGGCGGCAGAGCGTGGTCTGCAGGTGCTCGGATCTGCCGACCATTTGAGCTCTATGGTTACGGCTTGCCCCAATGACCTGCGCAGTTACCAGTTCTTTATCAACCAGGATATCTGGCCGCGCATTTGGAGCGGCGTGCTGGTGCTGCGTGGTGCCGAGGCCGATATCGTTTCGCTGGACGGAAGCCTGTTTGGCGAGGACACTCCTGTCACGCTCGATATTGCCGGCGATTCGTACAGCCGTCAGCATTCGCTGTTCGATTTGGTTACGCGTAATTTGGATTATTTGGTTGCAAGCGTGCATAATCCGCAGATTGCTGAGGGCGCGACGCTGGCCCAGACGACCGAGATGTATATCAATGCCCTGGAGCACCCCAAGGTGTTCATGCTGGGTCACACGGGGCGTTCGGGTGTGCCGTTCGATATCGACGAGGTGCTGTTGGCGGCTAAGGCCAAGCACAAGATTATCGAGATCAACAACCATAGTCTTGAACACGGTGTTGACACTGAGCGTTGGGCCGTATGCCGCAAGATCGCCGAGCGCTGCGCCGAGCTGGGCGTGGGCATTGGCGTGTCAACCGATGCCCACATTGGCATGGCCATTGGCAAGCTCGATCACGCGCGCAAGATGCTCGACGAGATTCACTTCCCACTGGATTTGATCGTGACGCGCGACCGCGAGACGCTGCTGCGCGAGATGGCGGCAGCCGGCGTGTGCGATCTGCGCAATGGGATGTAGCGGAGTTTATAAACCAAGCGAAGGGGGCGGCCCAGGCGGGTCGCCCCCTTTCTTGTCCCAAAAATCTACTGAGGTTGGTTAGCGGCGTTCGAGGACCGCTACGGTTTCGGTGTGGTCGGTGTGAGGGAACATGTCGACGGGCGTGATCTTGAGCAGGCGATAGCCTTCGTCGAGGAGCTGATGCAGGTCGCGCTCTTGAGTCACGGGGTTGCAGCTGATATAGGTGATGCGGCGCGGCTTAAGCGCGCAGGCAGCTTCGAGGAACTCGGGGGTAGAGCCGGCGCGCGGCGGATCGATGGAAAGGACATCGACCCGCTCGTTGTTGTTGGCGGCATCTAGGATGTAGTCGGTGGCATCGTCGGCCATAAACCAAGCGCTGCGGGTGAGGCCGTTGAGCTCGGCATTACGACGTGCGTCGGCAATGCCGGCGTGGTTGCGCTCCACGCCAAGCAGCATAATACCGACGCCCTTGTCCTGGGCGGCTTTGGCTGCGCACAGGCCGATAGTTCCACTACCGCAATAGGCATCCATGAGTACGTCGCCCTGCTGCAGGTCCATGCCGTCAATCGCGAGCTGATAGAGCAGCTCGGTCTGCTGCGGGTTGGTCTGGTAGAACGCGGTGGGGGAGATATCGAACTCGCAGCCGAGCAGCTGGTCGCGCATGCACTCGGCGCCATATACAATGCGGGTTTCCTCGCCGAGGATGGCGTTGCCGGGACGTCCGTTGATGTTTTGGGCGACGGTGACGATGCGCGGATCGAGTACAGCGACGGCCTCAAAGAAATCCTGTTCATGCGGCAGGTCGCGCTGGGCAGTCACGAGGGTGACCATGATCTGGTCGGTGCGCCAGCCGCAGCGAACGACGGCATAGCGAAGCAAGCCCAGGTGCTTGTCCTCGTTAAAGGCGGGAATGTGCAGGCGCTCAGCCTCACGCGCGATGCCGTTAAGAATCTGACGAGCGCCCGGTGCCTCGACAGGGCATTCGGGAACAGCAACGATTCTGTGCGTGCCGCGCTCAAAAAAGCCGCAGCGGACAGCGCCCTCTTTGCCGGGGGCAAAGGGAGTGGCGGCCTTATGGCGAAAACCGCGCGGCGCAGGATATTTGCCCGGGTCGCCCAGGGTGACACCCATGCCACGAATAGGATCTACAGCAATGTCTTCACGCTCACAAAGCGAAGCAAAAAGCTCCTCCATAGCAGCCTGCTTGGCGGCGAGCTGCTTCTTATAAGGACGATTGAGCGCCGTACACCCACCGCAAGCTTTCATGATCGAACAGGGGGACTTGGGGTCCACAGCCTTACGCGCAGACGGAACCGGATTCTTGTACGGGCGCTTGGAGCGAGTCTGAGATGCCTTATCCTCGCTCCGACGAGAGCCGGGACGCTTGGCCTTAGCCCTGCTCTTAGTCGATTTGCTTCTTGCAGCTTTAGAAGACTTGGATTTCGTAGAAGATTTCTCCTCCTTCGACCCCTCAGTCGCCTCCATCAAAGCACGACGAGCCCTACGCTCAGCACGAGATTCTGCCATCAATAACTCCACTAATTCATGAATTAAAGCTGCAAGTATTGTACCGTGCCAAGCCAGCAGACGATATACAAGCGGTTTAATCGTGTCAGTGATAAGTCCAACGACGGTTGCCCGCCGCGTGAGGGGTGTGGGGGTTAAGTTTATCGCGAGTTCCGCACGAACAGGAGGCCACTTAATGTGGCCTCCGTCGTGAGCAGGACTGTAGAGCAGGAAACTTAACCCCCACACCCCTCACGCGGTGGGCAAACTTGCCTTGTGCTCTATCACGCTAAAGTGTATGATTCTGAACGTTACATGACTCACTTTACCTAACTAAAGTGCCATCAAGGGGGAATACTATGAATACCGATATGTCTCGTCGTCAGTTTGTTGGTCTAGCCGGCTCGCTCGCCACGGTGCTTGGCCTTGGTCTTGTCGGTTGCGGCGGTGGTGCCGGCAAGGGCTCCGCTGCTGGCTCTGCCGCGGCCAAGGATGTGAAGGGCGCTGCGGAGTCCAAGAAGCTCGTGGTGGGCTTTGATAAGTCCTATCCTCCGTACGGCTTTGTAGGCGACGATGGCGAGTACACCGGCTTTGATCTCGATCTGGCCAAGGCTGTTGCCGATAAGCAGGGCTGGGAGGTCAAATACGAGGCCATCGACTGGGACGCCAAGGATACGCTGCTTAACTCGGGCGCCATCAACTGCATCTGGAACGGCTTTACCATGGAGGGCCGTGAGGACGACTACACGTTCTCCGAGCCGTACATGCTCAACGAGCAGGTGCTGGTGGTCAAGAAGGATGCGGGCATCAAGGGCTGGGACGATCTTGCCGGCAAGACTGTGATTACCCAGACTGATTCCGCTGCGCAGGACGTGCTTGAGGGTGACCAGAAGGATCTGGCAGCGACGTTTGCCACGCTCGACACGATCGGCGAGTACAACACGGCCTTTATGCAGCTCGAGAGCGGCGCGGTCGATGCCGTGGCTTGCGACCTTTCGATTGCCCAGTATCAGCTTGCCGCCAAGCCCGATGCCTATACGCAGCTTGATGAGCCGCTGTCCAGCGAGCACTACGCTGTCGGCTTTAAGAAGGGCGACACCAAGTCGGCCGATGCCGTGACCGAGTCGCTCAAGGCGCTCTATGAGGACGGTACGGTCAAGGACCTGTGCGACAAGTATGCAGATTACGGTCTTTCCTTCGACAACTGGGTTCTGAAATAGCGGCTTTCCCAGGCACCCGATTTTGCCGTTCAAACCGTCGCTTGCGTACATTTAGTACGCGGCGCTCTTCTTTCACGGCAAACTCGAGCACCTGGAAAACCCGCTTTAGCATTGGGTTTGCTGTTCTGTTGTCGCGAAAGAGAGCTTAGGTTGTCTATTCAGGTCATGATGCAGATGCTTGGCCAGGGATTCTTGGTCAGTTTGCAGCTGTTTGTGCTGACGCTGCTGGGGTCGATTCCGCTGGGAATCCCCGTGGCGTTTATGCGCATGAGCAAAATCGCGCCGCTTCGCTGGATTGCGCGCATCTACATTTCGATCATGCGCGGTACGCCGCTCATGCTGCAGATGTTTGCCATCTACTTTGCCCCGTATTACGTGTTTGGCATTTCGCTCACGCCCGATTCCAAGTGGACGGCGTGTGTTGTGGCGTTCATCATCAACTACGCCGGCTATTTTGCCGAGATCTATCGTTCGGGCCTGCAGTCCATTCCGCGCGGTCAATACGAGGCAGCCGAGGTGCTGGGCTACTCGCGCATGCAGACGTTTCTGTATATCGTGATGCCGCAGGTCGCCAAGCGTATTCTGCCTGCGATGGGCAACGAGATCATCACGCTGGTCAAGGACACGTCGCTGGCGTTTGCCATTGGCGTGGGTGAGATGTTCTCGACGGCCAAGGCGCTAGTCGCCTCGCAGGTGAGCATGGTGCCGTTTGCGATCGCGGCGCTGATCTACTGGATCTTTAACTTTGTGGTCGAGATGCTGCTGGGCGCCGCCGAAAAGAAGCTGGACTATTATCATGACTAACTCAGTGATGAAAATCGAAAGCGCTCGCAAGGCGTTTGGCGGCAATGAGGTGCTCAAGGATATCTCGCTTGAGGTGAAGCGTGGCGAGGTCGTGGCGATTATCGGACCTTCGGGCGGCGGTAAGTCCACGCTGCTGCGCTGTGCCACGCTGCTCGAGACGCTCGACGGAGGCTCGCTCTCGTTTGGCGACCTTGCCGTTGCGACGGATGCGGGTTCGGGCGCGGTCTATGCGAAGGGCGATGTTCCCAAGCAGGCACGCTCGCGTTTTGGTCTGGTGTTCCAGAACTACAATCTGTTCCCGCACTATACCGTGATGAAAAACATCACCGATGCACCGATCCGCGTGCTTAAGCGCCCGCGCGAACAGGCGGAAGCTCGTGCGCATGAATTGATTGCTCAGATGGGGCTTGTGGGCAACGAGAACAAGGTGCCGTGTGAGCTTTCGGGCGGCCAGCAGCAGCGCGTGAGTATCGCCCGCGCCTTGGCGCTCGACCCGGAGATCCTGTTCTTTGACGAGCCGACCTCGGCACTCGATCCCGAGCTGACGGCCGAGGTACTGCGTGTCATTAAGGACCTCGCTGCGCAGAATATGACGATGGTGATCGTGACCCACGCAATGCAGTTTGCGCGCGATGTTGCCGACCGCGTGGTCTTTATGGATGGCGGCCGTATTGTCGAGGAGGGGCCTGCCGATCAGGTTATCGGCCATCCGCACGAGCAGCGCACGCGTGAGTTCTTGAGCCGTATCGAGGGGTAGGCTCAGGTATTTACTCAACTATTAATTGAGGCGAAGCCGCCGCAGGTCTTACGGTCTGTGGCGGCTTTTTGTTTGCATCGACGGGGTTCAATAATCGCCTCACAAGCTTGTCTCTTCCTCTCGCCGCCTGTATTCATACGTGCGCCGAAAGGTATGCATGGACAGCCGCCCGTGAGGGTAGGGTGGTGGCATAGGACATTTGGAGGGTGAGTCGGCTCGGCTGCCGACCATGCTGCTCCCGGGATGGCACCGACCGCGAACTCTCCCCGTTGGCGTCGCGCAATGCGCGCGGCCCTGCAAGGAGGTCATCATGGGTGCTCCCAAGACCGGTAACGTAAGGAACGTGGTGCTCGTAGGCCAAGGCGGGGTGGGCAAGACTTCACTCGCCGAGGCCATGCTCCACCTTTCCGGCAAGACCGCCCGCCTGGGCGGCCACGACGGCACCAAGCCCACGCTCGACTATGACCCTGAAGAGGTCAAGCGTTCATTCTCCATCTCGACGACCATTGCGCCGATCGACTGGAAGGGCACGCGCATCAATGTGCTCGATGCCCCGTGCTACCCCGATTTTATCGGCGACGCCTTTGCCGCGATGAGCGTCTGCGAGACGGCTCTGTTTGTGGTCGACGCCGAGGCCGGCCCACAGCCTACGACGGTTAAGCTCTGGTATGCCGCCGAGGACCTGCGCCTGGCGCGTGCGGTGTTCGTAAACCGCTTGTCGCGCTCCGAGGCCAGCTTTGCGACCACGATGGACCTGCTGCGGGAGCGCTTTGGCACGCGCCTGGGCGCCGTGACCCTTCCCTGGGGCGAGGGCGAGGACTTTGACGGCATCATCGACCTGGTGCGCATGAAGGCGCGCCATTGCAACGGCACCGAAGCCGTTGAGTCGGAGATTCCCGAGGAGTATCGTGCCCAGGCCGAGGAAGCCCATGACCATCTGTGCGAGCTGGTGGCCGAGGCCGACGATGAGCTGATGATGAAGTACTTGGAAGGCGAGGAGACGCTGACGCAGGAGGAGCTTGAAGGCCTGCTGTCGAAGGCGATCGCCGAGCGCATCTTTGTGCCGGTCTTTGCGGGCGATTGCATTAAGGAGCAGGGCGTCAACTCGCTGATGGACGACATCGCGACGTACTTCCCGGCGCCGACCGACTACGGCGAGATGCCGCTCATCGACGGCGATTCGCTCAAGATTTCGAGCGACGATGATCGTCCGGTGGCGTTTGTGTTTAAGACGCTGGCCGATCCGCAGCAGGGCCGCATCAGCTTTATCAAGGTGCTGACGGGCACGCTTGAGCCGGGCCTTGAGCTGATCAACGCGCGTACCCGCAAGAGCGATCGTCTGGCCCACCTGTATGTGATGTGCGGCCGCGATATGACCGAGGTTGGCCACGCTTATGCCGGTGACATCATCGTGGCACCCAAGCTGGCGGCCGAGACGGGCGATACGCTCTCGATTACCGGCAAGGTCGAGGCTGCGGCGTTTAAGTTCCCCAACTCGCAGTACCGCATTGCCATCGAGGCCGAGAATCGCGGTGACGAGGAGAAGCTCTACACGTTTATCGAGAAGGCCTGCAAGGCTGATCCGACCATGAGCATCGACCGCGACGAGGAGACGGGCCAGACTATCATCTCCGCCGTTGGTGAGGCGCAGGTTTCGGTGCTGCTCAATCGTTTGGAGGATCGCACCAAGGTCGTAGCCAAGAGCGTGCCGATCCGCATTCCGTATCGCGAGACCATTCGCCGTACGGCAAGTGCCCAGGGCCGCCATAAGAAGCAGACCGGCGGCGCCGGTCAGTACGGCGACTGCTGGCTGCGCGTGGAGCCGCTCATTGGGCCCGACGGCACGAGCGATGGCTATGAGTTTGTGGACGAGGTCGTGGGCGGCCGCATTCCGCGCTCGCTGATCCCCGCCGTGGACAAGGGCGTCCAGGAGACCATGAAGGACGGCATCATTGCCGGCTATCCGCTCACGGGCATTCGCGTGGCTGTGTACGACGGCTCGTATCACAGCGTCGACTCCAACGAGATGGCGTTCCGCGCGGCGGCTCGCATCGGCCTGCGCAAGGCATGTGCCGATGCCGACCCGGTGGTGCTTGAGCCCATCGAGGAAATCACGGTGACTATTCCCGAGAGCTACGCCGGCGCCGTGATGGGCGACATCTCGGCCTCGCGCGGTCGCGTGACAGGCATGGAGACCGATGAGCGCGGAGACACCGTGGTTATCGCGCAGGCACCTCTCGCCGAGCTGACGGATTACTCGACGCGCCTGCGCTCTATCACGCGCGGCACGGGCGACTTTACCATGAAGCCCGCCGGCTACGAGCAGGTGCCGTATGACGTTCAGGCCAAGCTGGTCGAGCGCTATGAGGAGGGTCGCGCCAAGTAGCGTGTGGCTTTGCCTGCAATGTGGACGCTGACGAAAAGGCCGCCCTGGGCAATCCAGGGCGGCCTTTTTGATCCCATGGGGACGGAGGAAAACGAATCATTTTTGGGTTACGGGCGGTGCGGTCGGCCCTAGTCTCCCGAGGCCTGATTGCGGCCGGTGGCGTAGTCGATCTGCACGTGCGGCTGCAGGTTGTAGCAGTACACGTGGAAGCAGAGGGCCTTGCCGTGGTCCTCGACCGATTGCGCCTCAAGGCGCACACCGCGGCA
>CABUXM010000049.1 GCA_902495545.1 uncultured Collinsella sp.
CCCGCCGTAAACACGCCGGCGGGACGGCTGCCGGGGATTTTGATCTCGCTGCGTGTGCGCTCGCGGCATCCCATAGCAAGGACGACCGCACGCCCGGTGAGCTGAAGCATGCCGGTGGGGCTCATGAGCATGACGGTGTGGAGTGCGTCGTCTTCCGTGGACTCGCCCGAATCGATCCCAAGCACCATACTGCCCAAGAACAGCGCAATGTCGGTTGCGTGCACCTGGTCAATAAAGCGCTGCGCGTATTCGGGACCGGTGAGCTCCTGCTTAAAGTGAGACAGGCCAAAGCCGGGGTGGATGCACTGGCGGAGGATGCCGCCCAGGTGCTGCTCGCGCTCCACGATGGCCACGCGTGCGCCTGCCTTATGCGCGGCCAGCGCGGCCGCCATGCCGGCAGGTCCGCCGCCGATAACGACCACGTCGAAGGCTTGCGTTTGTACGGCTTCTGCGACGCCGCAATCAATCGCGCTCGATTTGAATTCCGCCATCCTAGCGCACCCCCTTCAGCGGTCCCTCAACCAGCCAAGATCCGGCATCCTCTAACAGCACCTCGCTGGGGTCGCAGCCCAGCTCGCGGGCAAGGATCGCCACCACACGGCTCTGGCAAAAGCCGCTTTGGCACCGACCCATGCCGGCACGACAGCGGCGCTTGACGCCCTCGACCGAAACCGCGCCCGGGCGGCGTTGAATCGCGGCCACGATCTCGGCCTCGGGCACCGTCTCGCAGCGGCAGACAATCTGTCCCCACGCGGGATCGGACTCGATCAGCTCCTCCTTGCGCGCCAGCGGTGCGCGGTCAAAGTCGTCCGGCGCGCGGCGAATTGGGTTCCAGTCCGCCCGCTCGTGCAGCTCCACGCCCGCCTTGCGCATCACAAGCTCCATGCGCTCGGCAATGGCCGGCGCGCTTGCCACACCCGGCGACTGAATGCCCGCCGCCTGGAACAGCCCAGGTACCATGGCCGACTGTCCAATAAAGAAGTCGTTCGTTCCCTGAATGACCGGACGACCGCCGGCAAATGCGCGCACCACGCGACGCGTATCCAGATCGGGCACGAGCTTGCGCGCGCCGGTCAGTAGCGCGTTCACATCGCTCGCATAGGTCTGCGTGTCGCCCGGCTCGCGCACGGCAGCCGTGGCGGTGATTACGGTGTTGCCGTGCACGGTGCCCGTCACGATGACGCCCTTGGAAACCGGCGTCGGAACGGGGTAGAGCGGCATGAGCGTGCGCGGATCCTTGTCCAGCACCACGATGTTGCCCTGACGCCAGACCATCTGGAACTCCTCGGCGCCCGCCATATGCGAGATGTCGGCGGCGCCGTTGCCCGCGGCGTTGATCAGGTAGCGGCAGCGCACGTTGCCAGCGGGGGTCGCCAGCGTAAAGCGCGTGGCTCCGTCATCCGAGCCAGCGACTTCAATTGCTTCCACCGGCGCGGACCGCATAAACGTTACCCCGTTGGCCACGGCGTTCTCCAGCGCGACGATGGCCACTTCAAACGGGTCGACGTAACCGGTCGAAGGGCACCACAACGCGCACGTCGCCTTAGCACTCGCGCGAGGCTCCAGCTCGTGGATGCGCTCGGGGCCGACAATCGACAGCTCGGGCACGCCGTTGGCAAGGCCATTCTGGCGCAGCTTCTCCAGGTGCGCGCGGTCTTCATCGTTGAAGCCCAGTACCATCGACCCGGTGCGGTGGAACAAAAAGCCCAGTTCCTGGGCCCACGTGCCATATAGCTCGCAACCACGGGCGTTGACCTGTGCCTTTACGGTTCCCGGCGCCGGATCGTAGCCGGCGTGCACCAGGCCGCCGTTGGCCTTCGACGCGCCCAGCGCAATATCGTTAGCCGCCTCGACCACGCAAATGGACAGGTCATAGCGCGCGAGCTGCCGCGCGATGGCGCATCCCGTGATGCCCGCGCCCACAATCGCGATATCAAACGTTTCTGTCACAGTGCCTCCCAGACGAGTTGACAGGCTGTCAATAAGACTATCCTACGGTCTACACACCCCCAGCGCGGCGGCAATGCGGCGAACAGCCCCGCAACACCCGCCAACGGCAGGCGAGGGGAGACCCAGCAACGTCGACAACCTCGTCTGCCGACAACTACGGCAACCGTTCGTCTCGATCTGTAACAGTTAGACGAGGATTTGGATTCCAGATGTTACAGATTGAGACGTTAGTCTGGCGGCGCACCCGTTCGTCTAAATCTGTAACATCTAGGACCGGATTCCGCTCCCACCTGTTACAGATTGAGATGTTTGTGTCCGCGCCAGCCCCGCCCCTAGCCGTAGTCCCATATAAACAAACCCCGTGGTAAACTTGACCGTACTGTAAATAACCCGAAAGGTACCTGTAATGTCCAAGTACATCTCCGAGCTTATGTCGCCGCAGCTTATGGGCGTCGTCTATGCCTTCGTTGGCTTTATCATCGCCCTGTATGTGCTGTCGGTCGTCTATGTGTTCATCGACGCTCGCCGCCGCGGCGCCAGCGCCTACGTGGCATGGGGCATCATCGCCCTCATCCCGTTTGTGGGCCTCATCGCCTACCTGGTCCTGCGCCCGCATTCCTACGCGTCCGACCGCGAGGAGCAGGAGCTGGACATGGCCCTGCGCGAGCGCCAGCTTGCCCAGTACGGCACCTGTCCGCAGTGCGGCGCGCCCATCGAGAAGGACTTCGTCGTTTGCCCGGTGTGCGACACTCAGGTTCGCAACGTATGCCCCAGCTGCCATCGCCCGCTCGATGCGCACTGGAAGGTCTGCCCCTACTGCCGAACTCGCATCCAGTAACGCATCCATCGCCGGGCCGGCCGCAAGCCACGTGCACGCCGCAAGCCGCGCGCTCATATCCCGCCCCACACGATGAAGCATGCGTAGAAAATCGCCCGCCGTGCCATTAAGGTGCGGCGGGCGCTTGTATACCAAGGCAACCTGCCTATAATGATGCAAGTCAAAAACGCCGAGCGCATCGCACGCACTTGCATCAGGCATCCGAGAGGAGAAAACATACCCATGAAGGCACTCTACAATGACGGTTCGGTGGCCGAGCTCCCGCAGGACGAGGTCACGCACGTCATCCGTCACTCCGCCGCGCACATCATGGCGCAGGCCATCAAGCGCCTGTACCCCCAGGCCGACTTTGCCTACGGCCCCGCGACTGACAACGGCTTCTACTACGACGTCGACCTGCCCGAGGGCGTCAAGATCAGCGAGGACGACTTCCCCGCGATCGAGGCCGAGATGAAAAAGATCGTCAAGGAGAACCTCAAGTTCACCGTGTACGAGAAGCCCCGCGCCGAGGCCATCGCCCTTATGGAGGAGCGTGGCGAGAAGTACAAGGTCGAGCACATCGGCGATCTGGACGATGACGCCCGCATCACCTTCTACCAGCAGGGCGACTACATCGACATGTGCGTCGGCCCCCACATCTGCTATACCAAGGCGCTGAAGGCCTTTAAGCTCACCGGCGTCTCGGGCGCTTACTGGAAGGGCGACAAGGACAACAAGATGCTCACCCGCATCAACGGCGTCGCCTTTGCCACCAAGGAAGAGCTCGACGAGCACATGCACATGCTGGAGGAGGCCAAGAAGCGCGACCACCGCAAGATCGGCCGCGAGATGGACCTCTTTATGATGCGCGACGAGGCCCCCGGCTTCCCGTTCTTCCTGCCCAACGGCATGATCCTTAAGAATACGCTGCTGGACTACTGGCGCGAGATTCACCACAAGGCCGGCTACGTGGAGATCTCCACGCCGCTCATCATGAACAAGCAGCTGTGGAAGACCTCGGGCCACTGGGACCACTACAAGGACAACATGTACTCCACCGTCATCGACGACGAAGAGTACTGCATTAAGCCCATGAACTGCCCGGGCGGCGTGCTGGTGTACGCCTCTAAGCCGCACTCCTATCGCGAGCTGCCCATCCGCGCCGGCGAGATTGGCCTGGTGCACCGCCACGAGCTGCGTGGCGCCCTGCACGGCCTGTTCCGCGTGCGCTGCTTTAACCAGGACGACGCCCACCTGTTTGTGCGTCCCGACCAGCTGACCGACGAGATCGTGGGTGTGGTCAACCTCATCGACTCCGTGTACCAGAAGTTTGGCTTTAAGTACCACGTTGAGCTTTCCACCCGCCCCGAGGACTCCATGGGTTCGGACGAGGATTGGGCTCGCGCCGAGGAGGGCCTGCGCACCGCTCTGGAGAAGCTGGGCATGGACTACGAGGTCAACGAGGGCGACGGCGCCTTCTACGGCCCCAAGATCGACTTCCACCTGGAGGACTCGCTCGGCCGTACCTGGCAGTGCGGCACCGTCCAGCTTGACTTCCAGATGCCGCTCAACTTTGACCTGGAGTACGTGGACGCCGACGGCACCAAGAAGCGCCCCATCATGCTGCATCGCGTGTGCTTTGGTTCCATCGAGCGCTTTATCGGTATTCTGATTGAGCACTTTGCGGGCAAGTTCCCCACCTGGCTGGCTCCCGTGCAGGTCAAGGCGCTTCCGGTTTCCGAGAAGAGCCGCGACTACGCCCACGAGGTGTGCGCCAAGCTGGAGGAGGCCGGCATCCGCGTGGTCTGCGACGACCGCGACGAGAAGATCGGCTACAAGATTCGCGAGGCCCGCAGCATCGACCGCGTGCCCTATATGCTCATCCTGGGTGAGAAGGAGGTCGAGGCCGGCAACATCTCCGTCCGCGATCGCTCCAACGAGACCGTTCAGATGAGCGTCGACGAGTTTGTTGTCAAGGTGCTCGAGGAGATCAAGACTCGCGCCTAAGGCAAGCTTCACAACAATTAACAAAGGCGACCGTTCACAAAGTGCGGTCGCCTTTTTTCATGCCGAAATAAGAAAAGCCGCTGGTTGAGCGGCTTTTTTGTTGCACAAAAAGGTACAGGTTTTTGTATCTTTCGACAGATGACATTATACGAGCAATTAATCAGCGTTTGCCCAGATTGCGCAAAATGTACTGCCATTAGGTGCATCTCCATACCCCTCTATAAAAACCTGTACTTTTGCGACTGCGCCTAGCTGCGAGCGAGAAGCCTGTTCTAAACGCCCCTGCATTTGCGTGCATCGCAAAGCCAAAAGAGGGGGCGAGAACATGGAACAGATGGCACGGCGCCAAGAGGAGCTGCCGGGCGCATTTAACGGTGCCACCACCAACAGCCAGCACGGCCGTGTCCGCTGGTATCTGGTCCACACCCCCCATGGAAAAGAGCGCGAGACCTGCGAAAAGGTCCGCCGCATTATCCCGCACAGCCTTATGCAGGATGCTTTTGTGATGCAAAAGGAGTTCTGGTTTAAGCGGGACGGCGCTTGGTCGCTCCAAACCAAACCCATGTACAAGGAATATTTCTTCGTCGCCACGCACAATGCCGCCGCGCTCGATAGGGCTTTGGCCCAGTTGAGCTTTGGCTGTCGCATCGCCGGTAGTAGGGAGCGGGCGTATATGCCCATGCCCGACGATGCGCAGGACTGGTACCGCAGCGTGCTGGACGACGACGGTGTGGTGCGCAACAGCGTCGCGCGCATAGAAGACGGCGTGTTGCACATAGAGCAGGGCCCCTTGGTGGGGCAAGAGGCCCGTGTTAAAAAGATCGACCGTCATAAGCGCTGGTGCCTGGTGGACGTGGGCGAAGGCGACTCCGCTTTTAGGGAGCTGCTACCGCTTGACGTTTTCAGCAAAACGTAAAGGGAGACGTTGCACCAGCTATTTCGTTCGCATTTTTGAATTTACCGATTGGGGGATCCCTGGGGAACGGGGATGTAAGTTTGACTGTGGCTGCTAAGGAAATGACAGAGAGCTGTGCATCAATGGGGGATGCACTGGCTTTCGATCAGATAAAGCCGAGCGGTACGCTTGGCTATCGCTTTGTTAAGAGGCTGTTTGACCTTGTGTTCAGTCTTTTGATGAGTGTTCTATTGCTTATTCCTATTGCTGTGGTGTGCGCACTCATTAGCCTTGAATCGCCCGGCAGCCCTATGTATACGCAAGAGCGCGTTGGCAAGGGCGGAAAAACAATCAAGATTTTTAAACTTCGCAGTATGGTCGCCGATGCGGGGAATGTGCAGAAGTATTTGAGTCCTGAGCAGCTGCATCAGTGGGAAGTCGAGCGCAAAGTTGATGATGATCCTCGCATTACCAAGATAGGCCAGTTTATTCGCAAGTGCTCTATCGACGAGATGCCCCAGTTTATCAATGTGCTCAACGGTGATCTGTCCGTTATTGGACCTCGCCCCATTACGTGGGATGAGCTGAATCAGCATTTTACGGATGAAGAAAAGGCGGAGCTCCTTTCTGTCCAGCCTGGCATTACCGGCTTATGGCAGGCAACCGATCGTAACGAAGCGACGTTTGAGAGTGGTTTGCGTCAGAAAATTGAACTTCGTTACGTGCGAAACCGCTGCTTCCGTATGGACTGGAAATGCTTTACGGGCACCTTCGGTGCCATGTTCGGCAAGGAGAGGACGGGTCGTTAAATGCAGACAACTGATACTTCTTCTTACAGTGTATTGATGAGCATTTACAAAAAAGAAAAACCCGCCTTTCTGATTCAGGCTTTAGACAGCATGCTAAATCAAACGGTTTCTCCTTCTGAAATCGTCATGGTCAAGGATGGTCCGCTTACACGCGAGCTTGAAGACGTGCTTTCAGATTATGACTCTGAGCACCCAGGTCTCTTTAAATTTATTTCCTATGATGAAAATCATGGGCTGGGCTATGCCTTGCGTCAAGGTATGCTCGCTTGCTCTAATGAAATCGTTGCACGTATGGATACAGATGATGTAGCTCGTTCTGACCGTATGGAAAAGCAGCTTGCCGCTATTGATAGAGGGCTTGATATGGTCGGGAGCGACGTTGTTGAATTCGTTGAGTCACCCGATAAGCCTATCGCTTTGACCGATCTCCCCAAGGGCATGGATGCCATCTCCATTTACTCAAAAAGGCGCAATCCCTTTCGCCACCCTCCGATGACATTTAGAAAGTCGAGGGTTATGGAAGCCGGTAACTACAGTTCCGATTTTCTGTATTTCGAGGACTGGGACCTTTTTAATAGGATGCTTGCGTGCGGTTGTAAGGCAGATAACCTTGCTGAACCACTTGTGGCTATGCGCGTAAGCGAGGATTTTTACGCCCGTAGGGGAGGAGTCCGATACCTTAAATTTGCCAAGGCATTTAAAAAGGCACAGGTTGAGCGTGGATATTTCACCAAGCGCGATTATTTTTGTTCCTATTACCCGCATGCCATGGTTTGTTTGATGCCCAACTCACTGCGCTCTTTCGTTTATCGTGTCGTTCTCCGGCGTAAGGGTGATAGGGTTGAGTAAGATCGTATGCAAAGTTCCTGCGCCGATTTCTTATCCGGCTGGTAAACGTGTGCTCTGCTACGCCGAGGCATGGGGGCAAGGCGGAATCGAGACATTTCTCATGGAGCTCTTTCGCCGGCTCCAAGGAAAGTGCGTTTCTATTTCGCTGTACTCATGTTGGGACTGGAATGATTCGTTTGACGACGAACTTGCTAAGTTGGGAATCGATCGCTATACGGTTTTCCCTGGGCATAAACCAGGGCAGCTCAAAAGGCTCTGCGATGGATCCAAGGGTTTTGCTGAACTAGTAAATACTATGAGACCAGATGCGGTCTACATCAATACCATGAACGGTATGGGGTTTCTCTACTCCGAGGTTGCCATGAAGTGTTGTGTACCCGTGCGCGTTGTTCATTCCCACAACTCGGCCTTTGGATCCGGACAAGCAGCGGCTAAGGCGGTTATGCACACCTTTGGAAAAACCTTTCTCAGCGGCAGCGCTACCGCTTGCCTTGCCTGTTCGAGTGATGCCGGTCGTTATCTTTTTGGCAGTCGCCGATTCGAGGTTGTTAACAATGGAATTGATACTAAGCGCTTTCGATTCGATGCTGCAGCGCGTGCTGAGATTCGCGAATGCTTTGACATTCCGCAGAATGCAATCTTATTTGGAAACATCGGACGTATCGCTGAGGTAAAGAACCCTCTTTTTCAGATTAGGGTTTTTAGCGAGATTCTAAAGCGTGAACCAAATTCTTATTACTTGATGGTGGGTGAGGGGGATTTGCGCCCTCAGGTCGAGAATTTAGTTGATGAGCTGGCCGTTAGAGAAAGGGTAATTATGCCGGGCTATCTTCCCGATCCGGCTCCTGTGTACTCGGCCCTTGATTGTTTTCTTATGCCATCACTATTTGAGGGACTTGCCATTGTGTGTATCGAGGCTCAATGCTCAGGTTGCGCCATTGTGTGCTCTGAGGCTTTGCCTCCGGAGGCTCATGTGACGGATGCCGAAGCCTTAATTCCGCTCTCTGCCGGCGAGTCCGTCTGGGCGGATAGGGCCGTTGATATGGTTCGAATGTCGAAAGATAGGGGTGTCTACGCCGAGCTTGTGCGTAGTGCGGATTTTGATGCAGACCACTGCGCATCTATTGTCCGAAAGCATTTGTTGGATAGGGTTAGCTGTGATTAATGTTCTTCAGATATTGCCTTCGCTTGCATCGGATTCAGGCGTGACACGTTTTGTTCTCAATATGAATCGATATATCGATAGGGACCGTTTCCATTTTGATTTCTTTCATCATTCGTCTGAATCGGGTCGGTTGATCTTCCCTAGCAGTCTCGACGATGAGTTGAAGTCCGAAGGCTCTTCGGTCTACGTCGTGTCTCATGGCAAAACGTCACCCTTCCAGTTTGCTCGCGAGGCGACTGAAACTCTTGAATCGGTCGCAAGTAAGTACGACATTGCGCACTGCCATGTGCCCAATAATGCATTCGTAACCCTCCGTGCTTGTCAGCATGCCGGGGTTGGCGTACGAATTATCCATAGCCATCTGAACACCTCATCAGATAACGCTGTTCACCGTTTGCGCAACGCTCCGCTTATTGCACTCGGTAAGCGTTTTGCGAACGCTTATTCTGCTTGCTCTGCCGAAGCGGGTCGCTATCTGTTTGGTAATTCGCCGTTTGAGCTCATCAATAACGGCATCTGTCTCGATGATTTTGTGTATAACGCCAATGATCGAGAAGCGCTGCGCGCAGAACTCAATATTTCCAAGAGCGCACCGGTAATAGGTTGCGTGGGGCGCTTTGTTAAACAGAAGAACTATTCGTTTGCCGTTGATGTGTTCGCGTCTTATGTCAAGGAAGTGCCCGAGGCTCGTATGGTTATTCTTGGCGGCGGAGAGGAGCGTCTCGCTGTTGAGGATAAGATTACTTCCCTTGGTCTTTCAGACAAGATTATTTTGCTTGGTATCCGAAGCGATGTAGCCCGCTTCTATTCGCTTTTCGATGTGTTCTTTATGCCCTCGCTTTATGAGGGGCTGCCCATTTCTGCTGTCGAGGCCCAAGCTTCCGGGCTTCGGTGTGTCTTCTCGACTGGTGTACCTGCCGAAAGCGATATTACAGGCAGCGGTAGGTTCGTAGGGCTGGATAGACATTTTGGAGAATGGATATCTGCTCTATCCGATGCTCTTGCCGAGGGACGTGATGACGAAGCAGCTAAAAAATTGGCTTTGGCCGGGTACTCGGCAGAAACTAATGCAGAAAAGATGATGGAGTTTTACGAGAGGCTTGTTAGGTGAGCATGGTAAGTAAATACGAATTGAACGACGATTGTGTGCATGAGGAATACAAAGCGAGGCGGTCCGGGCGACAGTCTGCGTTAATCGTATTGGCCCTTTCGTTGTTGCCATTTCAGATTCTCATCGCTCAAGATAATTCGTTTACTTTCCAATCTGCTGTCCTATCAATAGCCCTGCTCGTTCTATCCCTAATGTTTGATAAGAAGAGCTATCGTATAGGTGAGTTTGACAATCTATTTCTTTTCGGATTCTTATTTATTATGGGTTTCGGATGCTTGATGACAGTGATTGTCGCTCCTGAAATGGTCGTTACTACACTCCTATTAAGGATGGGACTCTTTACGGTTATCCTTCTGTTCTTCTTTCTGGAGACTACGCGAAGATGGTCCCGTGACGAGCTGCTACTCGTCATCAGAAGCGTTGCCCTTTCTGTCGCCGCCTCCACTTTTCTTGTATTTTCCGAGTATATAAAATCGGGTAATTATGGCGGAAGAATATACCCATTGAGTCTTACTGGGCATTTTATTGATGCTAATTACTTTGCATTGCTGGTCGTCCTGCAGCTTTCCTTTGCGATTATGATGGCTTTTTACGAGCGCAAACTTATATTAAGACTGCTTGGTTTTGCTCTTTCGGGATTTGCTTTCATCTCTATTGTTCTTACCGGCTCTCGTAGCGGTTTGCTCTGTGCGGGATTAATTACTATTCTTTCTATTGCTGCGTTCTATCGCGATAAAGTTACAAAAAAGCTTGTAACTTCATTTCTTCTTGTCGTTTGCCTTTGTCTTGGCTTTGTCGCTGTTTCTTCTTTTGTAAGTGACTGGCTGTTCAATCGTTTTTTTGTTGCTTCATATGACGATGGATCAAATCAGTTTCGTGTCGAGCTCTGGATGAGGGCCGTGCAGCGATGGGCTCAACGCCCTATTTTTGGATACGGTATCGGGAACTACAACTACTTTGCCTCGGGTGATTGGGGTGAGACGGTAACTAGCGTCACGACTCACGGTACGTTGACAGATTTTCTCGTTGATTTTGGTGCGGTTGGGCTATGTCTATTTATCGCATGTCAACTTAGATTTCTTCGATTTGCGTTTAGATCTAGGAATTATGCGCTTCTTGCCTGTGTTCCGGGCATAACGATTTGTTGGATCATTATTGGCGCAGAAAGATCTGTAGCTCTTTGGCTCTATTTGATTACGTTTACGATTATTTCGGACTATTGCTTTCGCAACAGCTGCACTGTATCTACATTGTTCAGACGGGAAGAACTAAATGAAAGTAAGTATCGTTTTAGCGACGTATAACGGCGCTAAATATATTGAGGAGTTATTGGTCTCTCTTTTGACCCAGACTAACCAAGACTGGGAGTTAATTGTCAGCGATGACGGCTCAACCGATGAAACTCTCTCAATTGTCCAAAAGTATGAAATAAAACTAGGAAATCGTTTAGTTGTCGTCAATAATAACTCTGGCTTTCATGGTCCAACTGCCAATTTTATTAACGGCTTGAAACACGCGAGTGGTTCTTTATTTATGCTCTGCGATCAAGATGACATCTGGCTACCCGAAAAAATCGAATTATCCGTACAGGTCATCGAGAACGCGCTTGAGACTGTTAAAGACAGTCGCCCAGTTTTGGCAACCTGTGCTTTAACTGTGACCGATGCTGAACTCAATCCTATTCTAAATATCCGCGATTGTTGTTCGACCTATTCGGATCTTGATTATGCGGCTGGATTGCTTTCGAATGCATATTCCTCAAATGGCTCAAGCATGATCTTTAATCAGAGCGTTGCAGACTTCTTTTTGAATGAAGCGGATGAGATTCTCAATTCAAACTTGATGTATGATCGTTGGCTATGTTTGTATGCCGCTTTTACGGGGTGCTTCATCAATATTGACACGCCGCTCATGCTGTACAGACTCCATGGTGCTAACACTGTTGGTATGAGCATTGACCAGCGATTTTCCATTTTTGAACTTCCTCTCAAGTTAAAGGGAAAGGCAGAGTTTTATTGTTCTATTAGGTTGGCGTTGTCTGCTATTGTCGGCAAGTACTCCGTGTCCAACTCTACGCTGGCGAGACTTTCTAATCTATTTGCTTCCGACTCTTTTGGGTTTCTTTCAAAAGTAAGGCTCTTGAAAGAAAGGCTCATTTTCCCTCGGGGTTTTACTGCGAAAGATTTAGTTCTTTTACTTCTGATGTAGCTATTTGTTTTCCTATTGGCATTTAAGGAAAGGGATTTGAATCTATGGCCTCTGGTGAGGGACTTGACATCAAACTCCTCGCGAAGAACGCCGTTATTGCCTTTGCCGCCCAAGGACTGTCTCTATTTGTAAGCGTCGTAATGTCTTTGATTGTGCCTAGAGTTCTCGGCGTGGCAAGTTATGGTTACTGGCAGCTCTTCGTGTTTTATGCAAGCTATTCTGGTTTTTTTCATTTTGGGCTTAACGATGGAATCTATTTGATCGAAGGCGGGAAGAACCGTAAGGAGATTGATAAACATAGGATTGTCTCATCGTTATACTTTGAGATTTTTCAGCAGCTGATTGTAGCCGCTGGTGTTCTTGCGGGGACGTTTTTCCTGGCCCCGGAACCGGACAGAGCGTTTGTTCTTTCTGCTTTCGCTGCTTATACAGTCGTCTGTAATTTGAGCGGCTTACTTGGCTATGTTTTTCAAGCAATGAATGAAACGAAATTATTCTCGTTCTCGTCCATGGTGGACCGGTTCACATTCTTGGTTCTTATGCTGTTTTTCGTCATTCTCGGCGTAACGGACTTTAAGGTCTATGTAATCAGTTACATCCTCTCTCGTTCCTGCTGCCTTGCTTACTGCTGCTATCATGCAAAGGATTTTCTATCTGCGCGTCCTTTACATTTAAAGAACTCCATATACGACGCGTTTTTGAACATGAAGATCGGCTGCAGCCTTATGTTTGCGAATATTGCAGACATGCTGGTTCTAGGCGTGGCAAGGGCTCTAGTCGACTCGGCCTGGGGCATCGAAGTATTTGGCAAGGTGTCTTTATCGCTCTCTCTTGTAAATTTTTTTATCGCTTTTGTCTCGCAGGCGGCAATGGTATTGTTCCCTGCTCTTCGCCAAGGCACTAATGAGGATCGTAGAAAGTTTTATAAAACTGTACGAGATACCATGGAGCTCGCTTTTCCTGGTGTGTATCTTCTTTATTTCCCGATGGTCTGGCTGCTCTCCCTCTGGCTTCCCCAATATTCGGATAGTCTCCGCTACTTTGCAGTTCTACTGCCCATTTGCGTTTTCGATACAAAGATGAGCATCTGCTGCACTACGTATTTCAAGGTGCTGCGTGAGGAAAGAACTTTACTCGTCGTTAATCTGATGACTGTTGGGGTCAGCGCTTTGCTTTCCCTGCTCGGAGTGTTTGTTCTTAAATCCCTTGATTTCGTATTACTTGGTGTGGTTGTCAGTATTGTTTTGAGGTCGCTTTGGTCTGAAAGATATTTGAATAAAAAACTGAATGTTGCCGCTTCATCGATGACGGTAGAAGAGGTTTTTTTAACGGCTGCATTCATCGGTTTCGTCCTGTGTGTTCCAGCTGCTTTCGCTATTGTCGGCTTTTTGACGCTATATTTCATTTATCTCTTTATGAATAGGTCGACTTTCAATGGCGTGACTGCGAATTTCAAAAATATTCTTCACTAGGTTTATGATTTTTGGAGTTATCAAATGAAAGGCATCATCCTCGCCGGCGGGTCCGGCACCCGCCTGTACCCGCTCACGCTCGCGACCTCCAAGCAGCTGCTGCCGGTCTACGACAAGCCCATGATCTACTACCCGCTCAGCACCCTCATGCTGGCGGGCATCCGGGACATCCTGGTCATCTCCACGCCGACCGACCTGCCCAACTTCGAGCGCCTGCTCGGGGACGGCTCGCGCTACGGCGTGAACCTCTCATACGCCGAGCAGCCGAGCCCCGACGGCCTGGCCCAGGCGTTCACCATCGGCGAGGAGTTCATCGCCGGCGAGCCGTGCGCGCTGGTGCTCGGCGACAACATCTTCTACGGCAATGGCTTGTCGCGCCACCTGACGCGCGCCGTCCAGAACGCAGAGTCGGGCCGCGCCACGGTCTTCGGCTACCACGTGGACGACCCCGAGCGCTTCGGCGTCGTGGAGTTCGACCGCGGGGGGAGGGCCGTGTCCATCGAGGAGAAGCCCGCCCGGCCCAAGAGCTCCTACGCCGTGACCGGCCTGTACTTCTACCCGGGCGACGTGGCCTCCCGCGCCGCCGAGGTGAAGCCCTCCGCACGCGGCGAGCTGGAGATCACCACGCTCAACCGGATGTACCTGGAGGAGGGGACGCTTTCCGTGGTCACCCTCGGCCGCGGGTACGCGTGGCTGGACACCGGCACCATGGAGAGCCTGCACGAGGCCGCTGAGTTCGTCCGCGCCGTGGAGCACTCCCAGGACCTGCCGGTCTCGGTCCCCGAGGAGATCGCCTGGGAGAACGGCTGGATCACCACCGAGGGGCTCAAACAGGCCGCGAAGGCCTACGGCAAGTCGGTCTAAGGGCAGCACCTGAAGAAGGTCGCCGCCGGCGAGATCGTCAACAGCCCGCGCGAGTACTAGGAACTGAGGAGACATCAACATGGCAGAGGAGACCTTCTCCCCCAAGAACATCATCGTCACGGGCGGCTGCGGCTTCATCGGCAGCAACTTCGTGCACTACGTCGTGAACAACCACCCGGACGTGCACGTCACCGTCCTGGACAAGCTGACCTACGCCGGCAACCCCGAGAACATCGCCGGGCTGCCCTCGGACCGCGTGGAGCTCGTCGTGGGCGACATCTGCGACGCCGCGCTGCTGGACCGCATCGTCCCGGGCCACGACGCGATCGTCCACTACGCCGCGGAGTCCCACAACGACAACTCCATCGCCGACCCCGAGCCGTTCCTGCGCACCAACGTGGAGGGAACCTTCCGCCTGCTGGAGGCCGTCCGGAAATTCGGCGTCCGCTACCACCACGTCTCCACCGACGAGGTCTACGGCGACCTGGCGCTCGACGACCCGGCGAAGTTCACCGAGGAGACGCCGTATAGGCCCTCGAGCCCCTACAGCTCCACCAAGGCGAGCTCCGACATGCTCGTGCGCGCCTGGACCCGTACCTACGGGCTTCGCACCACGATCTCCAACTGCTCCAACAACTACGGCCCCTACCAGCACGTGGAGAAGTTCATCCCCAGGCAGATCACGAACATCGTCGACGGCGTCCGCCCCAAGCTCTACGGAAAGGGCGAGAACGTCCGCGACTGGATCCACACCGAGGACCACTCCAGCGCCGTCTGGGACATCCTGACCAAGGGCCGGATGGGGGAGACCTACCTCATCGGCGCCGACGGCGAGAGGGACAACATCACCGTGCTCCGCATGATCCTGGAGGCCATGGGCCGCGACCCCGAGGACTTCGACTGGGTCGCCGACCGCCCCGGCCACGACCGCCGCTACGCCATCGACTCCACGAAGCTCCAGCGCGAGCTGGGCTGGAGGCCGGCGCACACCGACTTCGCCGGGGGCCTGAAGCAGACGATCGACTGGTACGTGGAGAACGAGTCCTGGTGGCGCCCGGCCAAGGAGGCCACCGAGGCCCGCTACCGCGCGCAGGGCCAGTAGGGGGGGATAGACAGATGGCAGACATCGCATTCGAGGAGGACCTCTCCGTCGCCGAGACCGGCATCGAGGGCCTGAAGGTCGTCGACCTCGCCGTCCACGGCGACTCGCGCGGCTGGTTCAAGGAGAACTGGCAGCGCGCCAAGATGACCGCCCTGGGCATCCCCGACCTCCGCGTCGTCCAGAACAACGTCTCCTATAACGACAAGAAGGGCGTCACGCGCGGCATCCACGCCGAGCCCTGGGACAAGTTCATCTCCGTGGCCCGCGGCTCGGTCTTCGGCGCCTGGGTGGACCTGCGCGAGGGCAGCGAGA
>CABUXM010000050.1 GCA_902495545.1 uncultured Collinsella sp.
ATCAACCAAAAGCCCCGCCGCGTGTAAAAGTGAGGGCGCCGGTGGGACAAACGCCCCCACCTTTCACCTGCTACAATGGGTCAAACTATTGCGATTACGGAGGTGTCTGCCATGTCGGACGATCTTCATCAAACCGCGTCGGGCAAGCGCCGCGACGTTATTAGCTGGGATGAGTTCTTTATGAGCGTGGCCATCGCCGCGCAGCGCCGCAGCAAGGACCCCAACACGCAGGTGGGCGCGTGCATCGCCAACACCAACCACCGCATCCTTTCGGTGGGCTACAACGGTACGCCCTCGGCGCTCAACGACGACTTTTTCCCGTGGGGCACGAGCGACGACCCGTTGCAGGACAAGCACAACTACGTGGTGCATGCCGAGGCCAACGCCGTACTCAACTACCGCGGCTCGCTCAAAGACCTTGAGGGTTCCACGGTCTACGTCACGCTGTTTCCGTGCCACGACTGCGCCAAGATCCTGGCGCAGGTGGGTGTGGGCGAGGTCGTCTACCTGGACAATAAGTATGCCGACACCGATGACGGCCGTATCAGCCGCCGCATTCTCGACTCCTGCGGCATCAGCTACCGCCAGGTCATCGTCGATGTCCAGATTGGTACCGGGGGACAGGCTCAGCAGTGATATACGTTGTCGCTATCTGACGACGAATGCAGTTCAAAGAGCCCCGTCCCAAATTGACTACTCGTGAAAGTCGCGTCTGCGCGCATGGACGGCTCGTGAGCGGGTACATGGCTGTAGTAACATAGCTTCTGTCCGCGGGCGTGCCCGCGTTATTGTGAGAAAGGAGCCCCTGTGGCTGTTAACGAAGAGCTGCTTAAGAAGGTTCTTGAAGAGATCCGCCCCAACCTGCAGGCCGATGGCGGCGATATGGAGTATGTGGGCGTCGACGACGAGGGTGTTGTCAAGCTTGAGCTTCAGGGCGCCTGCGCCGGCTGCCCTATGAGCGCACTGACCCTGTCCATGGGTATCGAGCGTATCCTCAAGGAGCATGTGCCCGGCGTTACCCGTGTTGAGCAGATCAATGCCTCCGGCGAGACCGACGACCTGTACGACGAGTACGCGCCGTTCTAAGATTCGAAAGCTGCGGACGGCATACTCCGCATAGACGTTACGCCCAAATATGCGGCTGCGAGCGCAAGGCCCGCGGCCGCATTTGTATGTAGGGAGCAGGGGGACCGATATGCTCAACGACCTCTACCATATGCTTGATCCCGTCGCCATTTCGGCGGGGCCCATCACCATCTACTGGTACGGCTTGGCCTATGTGGTCGGAGCTTTGCTCACGGCGGTCGTCATGTATCGCACGCAGCGCCGTTGGGGTTTTGACATTACGGTCGACGACCTGACGAGCGTCGTGGTCGGCGTGGTCTTTGGCCTTATCATTGGCGCTCGCCTGTTCTACGTCATTTTCTACGGCGACGGCTACTACTGGACGCATCCGCTCGAGATCTTTGCCACCAACGAGGGCGGCATGAGTTTCCATGGCGGCCTGGTGGGCGGCATCATCGGCGGCGTGCTCGTGTGCCGCATGTACAAGCTCGATGCGTGGACTTTGGCAGACCTCGCGGTCATCGGTGCTCCGCTGGCCCTGTGCCTGGGGCGCTGCGCCAACTTTGTCAACGGCGAGCTGTGGGGCAAGCCGACCGATCTGCCCTGGGGCGTGATCTTTGGCGGCACCGCGGGCGATATGCCGCGTCACCCCTCCCAGCTCTACGAGGCATTTCTTGAGGGCATCGTGCTCTTTTGCATTCTGCAGGTGCTCAGCCGCAAAAAGCCGCTACTACCCCAAGGCACGTTTATGGGCGTGTTTGTGATGGGCTACGGCATCGTCCGCTTCCTCATTGAGTTTGTGCGTGTGCCCGATGCGCAGCTTGGCTATCTGCTGGGCGGCGTCATCACCATGGGTCAGCTGCTGAGCCTGCCGCTCGTAATCGCGGGCCTGGCGCTCATCATCTTTGCCCTCCGCCACAACCGTCCCCAGCGCATCTACCTCGACGCCTAACCACCACAAAGGGGGCAGGCACCTTTGTGGTGGTTCGCTGGGCAACGATGACAGAACAGTAACGTTTCCCCAGATAAAACCTGCCAAAATAAACCTGTCCCTTTTTGGCAGGTTTCTAGAAAGGCTCTTTGGACTGTGAAGGATTCCGATCTCTCCACAACGGCTGCGCGCGACGCTGCCCGCATCGTCTGGTTTAAGCGCTACCCCGCCAAGCAGACGCTCATCGCATTTTTGCTCGCGCTGTTGGCGACCACGGCGTTTTCCATCGATCCCGCCCCGGTGTCGAGCAACGCAGTCTTGGCGATTGACCCCAAAGCCTCGGGTATGCTGTACGTGTGCTACGAGGTGCTCCTCTCGTTTGCCGGCCATACCGACGCGGTCATGCTGCTTGCACTTGCCTGCCTGCTCACCTTGCCGTTTCGCTACGTGTTCTTTGGCCGTGGCGACACCTGGCGTCCATCGATCATTCTGCCGTCGCTGTTCTTCGCCATCTGCATGGTGTTCGGCCGCAGCTACGATCTCACCGACTCGGCCGAGATTGTCCTTGGCGACAAAGCCCGCATCATCTGCGCCTGGATTGGCGGCGCGGGCTGGATGCTCTTGGCGGTCGTTGCCTTCTACCTTGCCTTTGAGTGTCTAGATTGGCTGAGCTCTCGGCGCATTCCGTTTTCCGAGGCGCACTTTGGCCGCGTATGGCGTGTGACTCACGCCGTGCTCTCGGTCCATCCCTTTGCCGGGCCCTTCCTGGTGCTTATGATCGCCTGGGCGCCCACGCTCATCGCTTCGCTGCCTGGCCTTTTTATGGGAGATACGGGCGCGCAGATTCGCCAGTGGTTTAACTATCCCAACGGCACGAGCGACTACCTGCGCCTACTCAACCCCAACGTGCTGCTCAACGGGCATCATCCCGTAGTGCACACGGCCATTATCGGCTCGTGCGTTCAGCTGGGGCTTTCGCTGTTCAACAGCGCTAACGCGGGCCTCATCATCTATACCTGCGCTCAATTTGTCATCACGGCTGCCTGCATGGCCTATTCCATTTCGTCGCTGCGCAAACTGGGCGTGAGCCTGCCGGTTCGCGGTGCGATCCTGCTGTTCTTTGCGTTTATGCCGATGTTCTCTAACTACGCGGCGTTGCTCACCAAAGACGTGCTCTTTGCCGACGCGTTCTTGGTGCTGCTGGTACAGACCGTCAAGCTCGTGGCATGTGGCTTGCCCCGTCGTGATGCCAATGTCGAGCGAGCGGGCGAGAAAGCCCCCGTGCTCTTTGCGCGCCACGATTGGCTGCTGCTCGCTCTGGGCGCCATGGGTTCCACGTTTCTGCGCAACGGCGGCCTGGTGTTTCCGCTGGCGGCATGCGTAATCGCGACGGCGTTTTGCGTATGGGACGTGCATGTGGCTCGTCGTGCAGCCAAGCAGACTGGTGCTGCGCCTTCGGGCGCCATCCCGCGTTTCCGCTGGGTTGGCGTTCTCGCGGTGCTCGCGCTCTGCCTTGCCTCTAATATGTACTTCACTAAGGTCTTTATGCCGGCACACGATATCACGCCTGGTTCCAAGCGCGAAATCCTCTCGATTCCGTTCCAGCAGACGGCTCGTTTCGTCCAAAAGCACGACGGCCTCAACTCGGGCGTCAACCCCACGGTAAAGGAGGACGGCACCATCGTGGAGGTTCCTTGCGACGGCTTGGTGACCGATGAAGAGCGTTCCGTGATCGACCGGGTACTCAAGTACGACAATCTGGGCCACCGTTACGACCCGGATAAGTCGGACGCCGTCAAAAATTGCTTTAACGAGTACGCCTCGCAGGAGGACATCAAGGCCTATTTTGAGGTGTGGGCCCAGATGTTCAAAAAGGATCCCGAGTGCTATATCTCGGCGCTCATCAATAACTACTACGGCTACTTTTATCCGAGTGCCCGCGATGCGTGGGTCTACAGCACGGCGCGCAGCGCCGAGATTATGGCACGCCCCGATAATCTCAAGTACTTCGACTTCCATCCGGTCGATAGCAAGGTCGTGCGCTGGTGTGACCACCTGAGCAACCTGTATCGCGTGGCAGTACAACGCGTCCCGTTTATCTCGCTCACCATGAGCTCGGCCACCTATGTGTGGATCATGATCGCCGTGGTGGTCTATCTGTTACGTCGTCATTCGTGGCGCGGGCTGGCCATTTGGGTGCCGCTGCTGGGCGTGCTCGCCATGTGCCTGATCGGTCCCTGCAACGGCTCGACCTACATGCGCTACCTGTATCCGGTCATCGTCTGCATGCCCTTTGCCATCGGCGCCACCATCACCCGCAGTGACCTCCTCTGGTCCTAATGTGGTGCAAAGGGGACAGGTTACTTGGCGCCAAGGGGTTGCATCATCACGACGCCTTCATTTTGGGGTTTATCTCGCAGGCCAGTAGGTATATCATAACGACGTTTGTTTATATTGCCCCGGCATCTGCGCTGGGCTGTAGGTCGAAACCGATAGGAGACACGTATGTCCGGACACTCTAAGTGGGCCACAACCAAGCATCGTAAGGGCGCGCAGGACGCCAAGCGTTCCGCCCTCTTCTCCAAGCTGAGCCGCAACATCACCGTTGCTGCCCGTCTCGGCGGCGACCCGCTGCCCGAGAACAACGCCAGCCTCGCCGCTGCCGTTGCCAAGGCCAAGGCTCAGTCTATGCCCAAGGACAAGATCAAGTCCGCTATCGACAAGGCCTTTGGTTCGGGTGCCGACGCCGCCGTCTACGAGAACATCGTGTACGAGGGCTATGGTCCTGCCGGTGTCGCCGTCTACGTCGACTGCCTGACCGACAACCGCAACCGTACCGCCGCCGATGTCCGTTCCGCCTTCTCCCACGCTGGCGGCAACCTGGGCACCTCCGGCTCCGTCGCCTTCCAGTTTGAGCGCAAGGGCCAGATCGTCGTCGCCAAGGAGATCCTGGACGAGAACGCCAAGAAGGAGATCATGATCGCCAACGGTGCTGCCGGAGACGAGGATGAGTTCATGATGGCCATCGCCGAGGCCGGCGGCGAGGACTACGAGGACGCCGGCGAGGAGTGGATCGTCTGGACCGCCGCCAATGACGTCATGGCTGTTTCCAAGGCGCTCGAGGAGCAGGGCGTCCAGGTCAAGGGCTCCGAGACCACCATGGTCCCGACCACCCCGACCGAGGTCTCCGGCGCCGACGCCAAGAAGGTTCAGCGCCTCATCGACCGTCTCGAGGAGCTCGACGACGTCCAGGATGTTTACAGCACCATGGACATGACCGACGAGGTCATCGCTGCCCTCGAGGAGGAGTAGCGCCCGCGCGGGTTAAGCCGTGCATATCTGGGCATAATGATGCGAGCATGCAAGCCTCGTGGAATAGATGAGCCGGATCCGCGTGCGTAGAGCACCGGACCCGGCTCTTTTATAATGATGCGAACCGTTTTGCATTTCGAGAGCCGAGATTTGAAGGGAGCGCCGCGTGCGCGTACTCAAACGAGCCCTAGCGATCGTGTATCTTGCCGCCGCCGTCGTGGCGCTGGGTACGCTTGTCTGCCAGTTTTGGGGGCCGTATACGTATCGCTTTATGCTGCTGATGCGCGACCCCATGCCGCGCATTGTCGTGACGGCATGCGGCGGAGTTGTGGCGATTGGCGTGCTGGTAAGCTTCTTCCGCCTGATGTTTGCTCGTCGCGAGCCGTCCTGCGTGCATCCGGCGGGGGAGCGCAATATCGAGGTCACGCTCGCGGCGCTTTCTTCGTGCGCCAGGGCTGCTGCCGAGCGCGACGACCGCGTGATGATCGAGCATGTCGAGGCCCGCGTCCAAGGTTCCGACGATTCGCACGTCCGTTTTAAGGTCGAGGCTATCGCGCTTGACGATAAGGATGTGGCATCTCTGGCTACCGCGATGCAGCAGCGCATCGAGGAGGCCTGCGACACCATGCTCGGTACACCGGGCACGACTGCGCGCGTTCGTTTTTTGCCGTCCAAGACTACCGTCCAGACCGTGGAGGTTTCCGGTGAGTGATACCAATCAAGATAAGACCGCTCGTGCGCCGCGCCTGACGATTGACCAGAGCGCTGCGCCGACAAGCGAGCCTGTTGATTCCAAAGCAGAGGCTACCGAGTTGCAAGACGCGGCAGCTGCGGATTTTGACGAGGCTATGGGTCTCATCAAGGGTACGGGCGCTGCCATCTGGAGCTATGCTGTGCGTCATCCCAACACCACGCTCGGTGCCGTCGCTGGCTTTATCCTCGCCGTGTTGGTGCTCACGTTGGGCCTGTGGGACACGCTCGTCATTGCATTCTTCGTGCTGATCGGCGCTGTGATCGGCCAAATTCGCGACGGCGAGAACGGGATCGTCAACTTCTTCGGCCGTCTGTTTAGCGGCCGCTAATATGTATTCGACTGTCGCATCCGCGGCAGGCATAAGGAGGAACCATGGCTTTTAATACGAAGGTCGATGTGGCCGATACCGAGCTCGAGGCAGACGAGACCGTCACCGCCGAGGCCGAGGACGTAACGCTCGAGGACGAGGCGCTCGTCGAGGCCGAGCCCGCCGATGATGCGGACGAGGATGATGAGGAAACGGACGAGTCCGAGGACTCGCTGACCTATTCCAACGGCGTGATCGAGAAGATCGTTGCCATGGCCACCCGCGAGGTTCCGCACGTTCTGGGCATGAAGGGTAACCTCATGCATTTTGTGCAGGAGCAGTTTGGTGCCGAGAATCTGACCAAGGGCGTGACGGTCGAGGTCACCGATGACAATCGCGTGGTCGTCAACATCTCCGTCATTATCGAGTACGGCGCCTATGCGCCCGCGATCTTTGACGATGTCAAGGCGCGTGTCACCGAGCGCCTTGCCGCGATGACCGGCCTTGAGGTGGCGGGCGTCAACCTGCGCATCGAGGACGTCATCACCCCCGAGGAGTACGAGCACCGCACCAGCCAGCACGAGTAACCTTCCAAAAAGGGACAGGTTTGTTTTGGCAGGTTTTATCTGCGAAAACGTTAAACGGCCGACCGCGCAAGCAAAAGCGTGGCCGGCCGTTATTTGTATGCCCCCCGATGTGGGCATACCACTCGTCTAACTAGGGGTTGCAATCGTCGCGTTCCGCGTTACCCTAATGGGCACATTGTTTCCAAATTGTTAACGAGGGGTTGCCGTAATGGCTGACGAGCACGAAACAGAAAGCCAGGCATGGGCGATTGAGGCTGCCGCGGCAGAGGCGGCATCGCGAGCTGCCGAGGAGGTACATCGTCCTCCCGTGGTGCCGATGGAGCGCGTGGTTGATCGCACCGATATCGAGCGCGGCGAGCGTGCCGGCCAAAAGCGTAGCCAGGAGCCAGGCTTCCCGCGCTTTTTCGCCGAGCTCAATCTGGGCCTGATTCTTACGGCTTTTGCCATCGTTGCGTTTAAAACCCCTAATCACTTTGCTTTTGGCGGCACCTCGGGCGTGTCGGTTATTCTGTCCACGCTGTTCCCGACCCTGCCCGTCGGCGTCTTTATGTGGATTATCAACGCGGTTCTCGTCGTTTTGGGCTTTATCTTTTTGGAGCGCAAGGCAATTCTGTGGAGTTTCTTCGCCTCGTTTGCGCTGTCCGCCTATGTTTCGCTTTTCGAGCTCTTTATCCCGACCAGTGTCTCGATGACGGGCGATATGTGGCTCGACCTGTGCTTTGCCGTGATTCTGCCGGCGCTCGGCAGCGCCATCGTCTTTGATATCGGCGCCTCGACGGGCGGCACGGACATCCTCGCTATGATCCTCAAACGCCGTACCACACTCGAGATTGGTCGCGCGCTGTTGCTGGTCGATATCGGCATCGTGACCATCGCGGCCTTTTTGTATGGTCCGCGTATCGGTCTGTATTGCGTGCTCGGCCTGTTTGCCAAGACGCTTGTGGTCGACAAGGCCATCGAGAGCATTCATCTTCGTAAGGTCTGCACGATCATTTGTTCCGAGCCCCTTAAGGTCGAGGAGTTTATCGTCAAGCATCTCAACCGCACGGCGACCATCAGTCGCGGCTACGGTGCCTTCTCGGGCAAGTGCGTGACGGTGATCATGAGCGTGCTGAGCCGTCGCGAGGCCGTGCAGCTGCGCCGTTATGCGCGCGAGGTCGATCCGGGTGCCTTTATCACGATCGTCGACAGCTCCGAGATCGTCGGCAAGGGTTTCCGCGGAACGAACTAACGCGGACGCACTCATCAAACAATCGAAAAGCGCCTCGCGCGTTGCAAATACGTCATCTAAGAGTATTTGTCCCCACATTGGGCGATAATGATGCCAATGACATCGTTTGCGATCCAGGTGATTCGCTCTAGATACGAAGGGATGATTTCGATGTTCTGTTCGCAGTGTGGCGCCCCCATGGGCGATAACGACAAGTTCTGCGGCGTGTGTGGTGCCCCCAATGCCGGTGCTGCAGCTTCCGCCCCTCAGGGTCAGCCTCAGCCTCAGCAGTTTGTTCCTCAACCTGTCGCGAACGCGTCCAAGGGCTGCACGGCTCAGGCGTTTGAGGATATGACCAAGACTCCGGGCGTGCTGCAGCGCGTGTGCCAGATTGCCTTTTTGCCGGCGCTTATCTGTGTCGTGTCGGTACTCGTGCTGTTCATCCCCGTTATCGGCGGTATTGCGGCTGCCATCGGCTTTTTGGCTGCCTACGTGGCGAGCGTGTGCGGTTCGGGCTTTGGCATCGAGTGGGGTCGCGACCTGTCGCTTAAGATCGATGACGGCATGGGTCGTCCGTTGATGCGTTCCACGTCGTTTGGTCTCGGAATCTTTTCGAGCGTTATTTCGGTCGTGCTCGAGGTTATCGCTGCCATTCCCATTATCGGTGTAGTGCTTTCGCTGGTGGAGGGCGTGGTAATTGGCGCCGCGGGCTCGTATTCTTATTACGGCTCTTATGCGCTCGAGGCTGCGCTGTTTGGCTCGCTTGGCCTGCTTGTCCTGGCGCTAATTGCCTCGGCGATTCTGGGTGTCTTCTTTAAGATGTTCGCCGACATTGCCGTGATGCACTTTGCGGTGACCGGGCGCGTCGAGAGCGCGTTTTCGCTCGATAAGGTCTGGGCGGCCTTTAAGCACAACAAGACCAAGCTGTTCTGTGCTTCGTTCCTTCCCGAGTTTTTGACGGGCCTGGTCGCCAACGTTGTCACATGGATCTTGACGGTCGTCTTTGGCGCCATTGCCTCTGTCGGTATGTATAGCTACTACTATCGTCCTACGGGTATTGAGGCAATTGTTACCGGCGGTGGCGTCACGCTCGCGCTGTTCTTGGTGCTGGTCGCTTTCGTCACCGTATTTCTTACGGTCTTTGGCAAGATGCTCAAGCACCGTGCCGTTGGCTATTGGGCCGCACGCTATGCAAGCGAGTGGGCCGATGAGGATAAGGACGACGTCCTGACTTTTGTGTTGCCCTTCGAGAAGAAGTCCACCCCTTCGGGTCACGGTGCTCCGGATGCTTCGCCGGCACCTGCACCCGCTCCCGCGACCGAGCTTGAGCCGGCGCCCGAGCCTGAGACGGCATCTGAGCCCGAGCCTGCGCCTGAGCCTGAGCCTGAGCCTGAGCCGGCACCTGCACCTGAGTCGGCGTCCGAGCCAAGCTCCGACGAGGAACCTCAGGACGAGTAGCCATGCCGTCTGCCATTTGGGGACGGGGTAGAAATAGTAGAAATAGCGCTTTGACATCGCGATGTGGCTATGACTGCGAGATGCCAGCGAATCGACTACTCGTCGTGCTTCTCCTCGCGGCGTGCAGCAGCGCGTGCGTCGTGGATGCCCTTGATCGCGGCATGGCGAGCGGTGCGAGCATCGTGCATGGCGTCGCGCGCCTCAGCGGCTGTTGCCTTGGCAGAGCGCAGCTTGGCGGCCAAGTCGGGGTTGGTCTCGGCAACCGCGGCGATCGTGGGGCCGTCGAGCTCCTCTTGCGTGGGCTCGGCCAAAAAGTCGATAGCATACTGGGCGGCCACCATGGAGCCCTTTGCCAGCACGGTCTCGTCGATCTTGTAGAAGCAGGAATGTTGGGCGTACGTGGCACCAATCTTGGGGTTGCGCGTACCTACAAAGGCGAGCACGCCCGGCACGCGGCGCAGGTACTCCGAAAAATCCTCGCCCGAAAGCGTGCCACGGTAATGGCCTTGACCGGTGGGGCCCAGGCACTTGATTACAGCCTGACGGCAGCGCTCGCTCGAGGCGGCGTCGTTTTCGACCTTGTAGTTGGCGATGGTGTAGTCGGTGAGCTCTGCCTCGGCGCCCAAGGCGGCCGCGGTATGCTCCACGATGCGGCGCATAAGCTCCGGCATTTCCTCGTGGGTCGAATCTCCGTAGGTGCGCACCGTGCCGGCAAGGTAGGCCGTGCCGGCGATAACGTTGCGCGCGGTGCCGCCGTGCAGCTCGCCGACGGTGATGACAGCCGGCTCATAGGGGCTGATCTCGCGCGAGACGATGGTCTGCAGAGCGTTGACGATCTCGGCGGCAACCATAACGGCGTCGTGGCCGCGCTGGGGCATGGCGCCGTGGCATGAGGTGCCGCGGACGTCGATGCGGAACCAGTCGGTATTGGCCATGCGCGGGCCGGGCTCGCAGCTCACGGTGCCGGCGTCGACCTCACTCCAGATGTGCGCGGCGTAGGCGCCATCGACGCCGTCGAGCACACCCGTGCCGATCATGAGCTTGGCGCCCTGGCCGTTTTCCTCGCTGGGCTGGAAGACGATGCGGACCTCGCCGTGGATGTCGTCGGTCATATGGCGCAGAATCTGCAGCGTGCCGAGCATCATGGCGATGTGGCAGTCGTGGCCGCAGGCGTGCATGCAGCCCTCGTTGACGCTGGCAAATTCCTCGCCGGTCTGCTCGGTGACGGGCAGGGCGTCGATATCCGCACGCAGCAGGATGCGGCGGCGCGGCGTGCCGTCCTCGCGGTAGGCATCGGGCGCGGTGCCGCGAAGGGTCGCCACCAGACCCGTCTTAAGGGGACGCTCATAGGGGATATTCATGGCGTCGAGCTGGTTGGCGATGTCGGAGGTCGTGCGCTCCTCGGCAAGGCTCAGCTCCGGGTGCTTATGGAAGTGCCGGCGCTGCTTGATGATATAGGGTTCAAACTCGGTAGCGATATCTTTGATGGCTGCGGTGACGTCGTCAGCCGCGCGAGCCTCGGTCGCCGCCATAATCTGCTGTGCCTTGGTCTTCGTCATGGTCGATTTGCTCCTTGCTGGGTTGATCGCAAAATCGTACAGGCTCTCTCCAGTATGCCACCTGCCGCTAGGGCTGGTAAAGTTGCCGTTTGCCGCTTGGGGTTTTGTTACAAGGGCGGGGGAGTACACTCGGGGGTGTTGAATTTCCTGCCAGAGATGGGGATGCCCATGCAACATATCGATCGGATTATCCGCTCCAAGAACGTCTTTACCGCGCAAGACGGCATCGATACCGCCCGCGAGCTGGCGATTGCCATCGCAGGCGACCGTATCGTCGCAGTCGGTGCGCCCGATGACGTGATCGCCGCCGCTCCCGCCGCCACGTCGGTTATCGACTACGGCGAGCAGTTTGTCTGCCCCGGTTTCCATGACGCTCATCTGCACTTCTTCCATACCTCGGTCGGTTCCTCGCCGTACATGCTTATGGATATGGGCACGTCCGAGGCGGCGCTGGTGCAACATGCGCTCGAGTTTTCCCAGGACCTGCCCGATGACGCTTGGGTTGTGACGCAGGGCTGGCGCGACTACCGTTGGGACCCGCCCGAGCATCCTACCAAGGCGTCGCTCGATGCGGCATTCCCCGATCGTCCCTGCGTTATGTATTCGGGCGACGGGCATACGCTTTGGCTCAACAGCCGCGCACTCGAGGCGCTCGGCGTCACACGCGACAGCGAGCCGCCAGCGGGCGGCAGCTACGACAAGGATGCAAACGGCGAGCTCACGGGCATTGCTCACGAGGCGGCTGCCATGCAGCTGCTACCGCGCTGCCTGGAGTGGCTGGGCGAGGACCGCATCGCGAGCGCTTACGCCGACCAGATGAAGCGTATGGCCGAGCAGGGCATCACCTCGATCTGCGATATGTCGCTCATGCCCATGCCGGGCTGCGATTTTATCCGCGACGACGTCTACGACAAACTGCAGGCAGCCGGCAAACTGGGCATCCGAGCCCATCTATTCCCCACACTGCTGGATGACCAATCGCGCTTAGAAGAACTGCAGACCCGCTACGCGAACAACGCGCTGCTCTCGGCGCCTGGTTTTAAGCAGTTCTTCGATGGCGTGTCGAGCGAACACACGGCATATCTCACCGAGCCCTATACCAATCCGCGCTTCCCGGGCGACCAGGGCCGTCTGACGGTTCCGGCTGAGCGCATGCGCAAACTGGTTCTGGCGGCCGCGGAGCGCGGTCACACCGTGCGCATCCACGTCATTGGTGACGGTGCGATTCATGCCGCGCTGGATATCTTCGAGGAAGCGGCCGACCTGTACGGCCTGCCCCAGCACGGTCATAACACGCTTGAGCATCTGGAGAACCTCTTGCCCGAGGACATCGACCGCCTGCGCAAGCTCGACGTGGTTGCCTCGAGCCAGCCCTGCCATATCACGCTCGACCCGGGTGGTCCGGAGCGCGACCTGGGCTTGGAGCGCAGCCGCATCATGTGGCCGTTCGCAACCTATAAGCAGCGCGGCATTCGCCAAGCCTTCGGTACCGACAGCCCCATCACAGCTGTTACCAGCATGAACGTGCTCTACACGGCTATCACGCGCCAGGACCCCAAAAGCCACTGGCCCGAGGGCGGCTGGCTGCCGAGCGAGCGCATCGATGCGGCAACAGCCCTGCGCAACTACACCCTGGGCAGCGCCTACGCGGCAGGCGACGAGCAAAACCTCGGCAGCCTGGAACTCGGCAAATACGCCGATCTGGTAGTCCTGGACCAAAACCCGCTCACCGTTGACCCCCAAGACCTCCAGGCCACAAAAGTTCAGGCCACCTACCTGGCAGGTAACTTGATTTACGAGCGCTAAGTATTCATGCCGTACCGTTAAGCGCGGCTCGGACAGCCTATTTTGGGATAGCGCTCGAGTCGCGTTTGTTTGCCGGTGGGGATTTGTTAGGAGCGTCCCCGCTCTGATGGATTTGGGCGCAGGGCGGATGCGCCGCTGCCCTGCGCGCTCAATTTGGACATCAGCAATGCTGCCTCTTGGTGTTTTGCATACTTCCCATTACAGATTGCATAAAAAGGCTGGGATATTCTTCCTGATCCTGATGTACCCCCGCCCGTGCCGTGCAAAAAACGGAGTATTCAGCACCGCGAGCTCTGCCGGTGCCGCTGCAGTCGGGTAGCATTGCGGAGATCGACGTCATTTTGGGGTCCGACGTGGCGCGAGGCATGCTTGTTTGTCTCGACGAGGCCTGTCTGCCGACCCAAATCGCCGGTCGAAGGCTACCGTGGGACTAATTAGATGCGCCCGGTGCGTATGCATTTGTCCCGGCCTGCTGAAAACTCCCAAAAATGCACGGTGCTCCCCAGGGGACCCGTGCTCGCAACGAAAACCATGCCCATGTCGCTATCCGCATCGCCTTTTTGCTGCACTGACTTTTCTGAATGCCGGGCTCGAATTAGTTAACCTGCCTCCCGTGTGGCTCCGGAGGGGCGGGGCATAAGGTTTATCGCGAGTTCCGCACGAGCCGAAGGCCACTTAATGTGGCCTTCGTGCGAGCAGGACTGCCCGAGCAGGAAACCTTATGCCCCGCCCCTCCGGAGCCACACGGGAGCCACTGCTAAGTTATCCCCCGGCATTCAGAAAATCTAAGTGCCAAAAAATAAGATTTTTTGACTCTGTGTTGTATAACCCGCCATTCGTGGGTACCATTCAACGCGTACGCAAACAAAAAGGGTTAATTCGCGTGGTATAACCGCGCGGCCCAAAAAGGAGGAGACAAGCATGTCGTCTTTGAAGCCGCTTGCAGATCGTGTTCTGGTCAAGCCCGACGAGGCCGAGCAGAAGACCGCTTCTGGTCTGTATATCGCCAGCAACGCTCAGGAGAAGCCGCAGCGTGGCACCATCGTTGCCGTTGGCGCCGGCAAGGTCAACGACAAGGGTGAGCGCATCCCCATGGACGTCAAGGTCGGTGACGTTGTCATCTACGGTAAGTTCGGTGGCAACGAGGTCAAGGTCGACGGCGAGAAGTATCTGCTGATGCGCGCCGACGACATCTACGCCGTCGTCGAGGCCTAGTCTCGTCAGAATCTCTGATTCGTCTTTGAACGCGCCCGCCGCACAGGACTCGGAAGCGGCGACGCGAGTCACATTTCTTTTGGAGGATTACCTACCATGGCAAAGAACATTACGTTCAACACCGATGCCCGCGCTAAGCTTGCCAAGGGCGTCAACACTTTGGCCGACGCCGTTACCGTCACCATGGGCCCCAAGGGTCGCTACGTTGCGCTGCAGCGCACGTTCGGTGCCCCGACCATCACCAACGACGGCGTTTCCGTCGCCAAGGAGATCGAGCTCGAGGACAACATCGAGAACATGGGCGCTCAGCTGGTGAAGGAGGTTGCCACCAAGACCAACGACACCGTGGGTGACGGCACCACCACCGCAACTCTGCTCGCCCAGGCCATCGTCAACGACGGTCTGCGCAACGTCGCCGCTGGCGCCAACCCGCTGGCCATCCGTCGCGGCATCGACAAGGCCGTTAACGCCGCCGTCGCCGAGATGAAGAAGCAGGCCAAGCCGGTCGAGACCAAGGAGCAGATCGCTTCCGTCGGTACCATCTCCGCCGGTGACCCCGAGGTCGGCGAGAAGATCGCCGAGGCCATGGAGGTCGTGGGCAAGGACGGCGTCATCACCGTCGAGGATTCCCAGACGTTCGACATCACCATCGACACCGTCGAGGGCATGCAGTTCGACAAGGGCTATGTCTCCGCTTACTTCGTCACGGATAACGACCGCATGGAGGCCGTGATGAAGGATCCGTACATCCTCATCACCGACCAGAAGATCTCCAGCGTTCAGGACATTATGCCCGTTCTCGAGGCTGTCCAGCGCGCTGGCCGTGGCCTGCTCATCATCGCTGAGGACATCGACGGCGAGGCTCTGCCTACCCTGGTTCTCAACAAGATCCGTGGCGCCCTCAACGTCTGCGCCGTCAAGGCTCCGGGCTACGGCGATCGCCGCAAGCGCATCCTCGAGGACATCGCCGTCCTCACCGGCGGCCAGGCTGCCCTGGACGAGCTGGGCGTGAAGGTCGCTGACATCACCGCCGATATGCTCGGTACCGCTAAGTCCGTCACCATCTCCAAGGACAATACCGTCGTCGTCGGCGGCGCTGGCTCCAAGGAGGCCATCGACGCTCGTATCGCTCAGATCAAGGGTGAGATGGAGAACACCACCTCTGACTTCGACCGTGAGAAGCTCCAGGAGCGCCTGGCCAAGCTCTCCGGTGGCGTTGCCGTCATCAAGGTCGGCGCTGCTACCGAGTCCGAGCTCAAGGA
>CABUXM010000051.1 GCA_902495545.1 uncultured Collinsella sp.
GAATCAACAACATAGCATGTCGGAGTGGCGGAATTGGCAGACGCGCTAGCTTGAGGTGCTAGTGACCGCTTTTTGGTCATGCGGGTTCAAGTCCCGCCTCCGACACCATCGCATTTGAGAAGCCTCTTCGGAGGCTTTTTTGTTACCGATAGACGGTGAGGTCCACGATGGAAACGCTTGAGCGCAACGAGTGGGCAGACGTTGCCCAACTGGTCGAGATCACGAGCGATGCTGTCATCATCTGTGAGCTCGACGGAACCATTCTGCATGTGAATAATCGTTTGCTCGACCTGATGTGCGAGGAACGCGCTGACGTCATCAGCGGTGATGTCAAAGACGTTCTGTACTCGTCTGCCTTTGAGCGCGCGACCGAACATCGCCTGCCGTTTGAGACCGATGGCTCCGAGAGCGAGCTGATGCTCAAGCTGAGCGACGGGTCTTTTATTCCCGTCTTGGTTAGCGCGGGTTCCGTTACGCCTCCGCGTATCTTTGGACGTCGTGCACCGCGTGTCCTGGTGGCGCTTCACAGCATCGAAGAGCAGTATTCCCACGATCGTCAGCTCAAACGTGCGCTATCGGAGCTTAGGGTGGCGAATAAACGCCTTTCGGGTACCCTTTCAGTCATTATGAGTACCGTGGGCTCCGATGAGCTCCCCAGCTTGCTCGATACCGTTTTGAATCAGCTCGTTGGAACGCTCGATGCCTCCGGTGCGGCTATCTATTTTTCCGAGAGCGGCGGCTTTAAGCTCCGCGGTGTTTCTAAGGAGCTTGAGGACAGCTATCTGCCCGAGTTTATGCCGTACGGCGCGGGCATTCCGACCTACGTACTTCGCGAGTCGCGTGCCTGTCGCCTGTCGATCCAGCAGGACCTTGAGGGCGACCGGGTTGCTTCGGGTATGTTCATGGATTTGGACAATCGTTCCAAGCACTTGCTGCGCGTGCAGGATATGCCCCCGTATCGCAGCGAGATCTGTCTTCCTGTGTTTTACGGCACGCAGGTCCTTGGCGTGTTGGAAGTTGGCTGGAAACGCCCCCAGGCACCGCTCGCCTATGACGTTAATGTACTCGAGGTCATTTGCGATTACCTGTCTATCCAGCTGGTCGGCATGGCATCGAGCCTTCGTTCTCGTCGTACGGCCGAGCTTGGCCGCTCGCTCAATGTCTTACGTGATGAGTTGTTTACCTTTCTAGACGATTCCGCCGCGGCTACCCAGGCGGTATCGTCCGAGATCTGCAATATGCTCAACTGCCATTTTTGTCCTGTTGAGTATGACGCCAGTCTGGATTCCTACGTCATAGATTTTGAAGGCGGCAGTCGCGTTGCTTTGCCGGACGATCCCGAGAAGCTTTTCTTTTCCACGACGGCGCCAGCGGCACGTCTGGGGGCTGGACCTGATGGCTTTGAGGCATCTGTTTTGGGAGGTACGAGTGCCGAGGACCTTAAACACGTCCGTATAACTCGCGTTGACGAATCGATGCCTATGGGAGGTTGGCTTAGGGCGCATGGTCTGCCTTGTCAAGGTCTCTACGTCGACTCCGGCATCGAGGCGGGGCGCCCGCGCTCTGAGGGTGATGGCAAGCACGGTAACGACGCGATTGTTCCTGCTTCTGTTGCGAAGAGCCCGACGACGCGCGCACTGCTGCTTCGTGATGGCAGCCAAGAGCCGATTGATGATCTTGAATATGACTACCTGGTGCACTTGGCGCATGACTTTGAACTGATCTACGAAGGCGAATCTCAAAAGCGCGAGGAGCGCCATATTGCTCAGACCCTTCAGATTGGCATGAGAAATTCCCTGGGGGATGTTCCGGGTATCGCAACCGATTCGGTGTACCTGTCGGCCACGAACTCGGCGTTGGTCGGCGGCGATTTCTATACGCTCATCCGTCTTCCCGACGACTGCGCCGTCATGATTCTGGGCGATGTGTCTGGCAAAGGCATTGAGGCTGCATCGATGTCTGCGCTCGTCAAGACGGCCCTGACGGCATATGCCTGGGAGGGCGCTGGACCGGCCCGCATGGCACGCTCCCTTAACAGCATGCTCATGGGCTTCTCGAGGGTCGAGACGTTCGTGACGGCCTTTATCGCCAAGATTGACCTTAAAGCCGGACGCGCAACGTATTGTTCGGCGGGCCATCCTCCGACCATGGTCATTAGGCCAGAGTCGATGCCGCTGGGTGGCGGCGAGGCCCGTGGAGGAGAGGTCGAGCTGCTTGGATGCCAATCGGGCGTAATCGGTGCCTTTGAGAGCATGGTGTACGAGACAGGCGTGTTTACGTTCGCTCCTGGCGACATGCTCTTCATGTATACGGACGGAACGATTGAGGCCCGCGACCGCACCGGAGCGTTCTTTGGCGAGCAGCGCCTTCGTGACCTTCTGCTCTCTGTCTCGGGTGAGGGCGTATCGGGAATCTGCGGCAAGGTCTTGGGCGAGCTTGACCGATTTACCGAATCGGCGCTGGACGATGACATTGCATTGGTGTCCCTTGAGTTTTTACGGGGCCGGTCCTAAACAGCGACGCTGGGCGCGTCGAATCCGCACGGTTGCGGAAACGCATGCATCGAACAAGCTCTTTTGGGGAACCATGGTCGTATGAATGAGTGGAATGACATAGCGGTTTTGACGCCACCAGGCGATATCGACATCGCCACGGTGCCTGCGCTGCGTCGGCGGTTGGATGCTTTGATTGGCCGCGGCGTGCGTCGTGTCGTCATCAACTGTCAGGCTGTTAGCTTTATCGATTCGACGGGCTTGGCATTCCTGCTTACGCGCGCTCGTGAGCTCATGAGGCGAGAAGGCCTGCTTTCGCTCGTCAATGCATCAGGTGAAGTTGTTCGCTTTTTGGAGATTGCTCGTCTTGTCGATATCCTTCATGTCGCGGGGCCGGCACGGGAGTCTATTCCCGCCATTCCGGTGGGGGAGCTGCCTCGCTGGAGTAAGAGCGTCGAGGTCCGTCAGGGTATCGAGAATCTTCCATACTACCGACATCGCATCGCCGAACTCCTTGAATCGCTCCCGTTGCGCCGTGACGAGCGCTACGATGTCGCATTGGCGTCGGGGGAGGCGCTGGGTAATGCCTATGACCATGCGGGCGGTATCGGGTGCGTCCTGACGGTTCAGGCCTATGGCGATCGCGTTGTGGTTGAGGTGCTTGATCGAGGTGCCGGCTATTCTATCGATGAAACGAGCGAACCGGTCGCATCCGAGGAACGCGGCCGTGGCATCAAGCTTATGCGTATGCTCGTCGATAACGTGGAGGTTGCTCGTCGTACGGACGGCGCCGGCACGCGCGTGCAGATGGTGAAGCTGTTTAGCGGAGCACTGGAATCGTGTGCCTAGCCAATCGCTTTAGCGCGTTTAGCTACTAAGAACATGCGGCAGACAAGTTTTTTGAAAAAAGTACTTGCGTCTTTTGGACAACTCGCGTAAATTAATAACCCGCAAGCGGACATGGCTCAGTTGGTAGAGCACAACCTTGCCAAGGTTGGGGTCGCGGGTTCGAGCCCCGTTGTCCGCTCCATTGCATTTCCGGACCGTTTAGGCGGTCCTTTTTCGGCGAAGTGGCCAAGTGGTAAGGCAGAGGCCTGCAAAGCCTTTACCCCCGGTTCGAATCCGGGCTTCGCCTCCAGGCAACATCCGGGCGCTCCGGCGCCCGTTTTGTTTTACATATGCGGACATGGCTCAGTTGGTAGAGCACAACCTTGCCAAGGTTGGGGTCGCGGGTTCGAGCCCCGTTGTCCGCTCCAAACGCAACAGCCCGGCTACTACGGTAGCCGGGCTTTTTTGTACCCATCGCCTGGGCTCGAACCCGAGAGGGAGCGAGCGTTAAGCAAACGCGGAGCGTTTGTAGCGAGCTGGCGAGGTCGCCGGCAGGCGGCCGAAGCCGGTGCGGATCCGCGAAGCGGATACGCGGACGCCCCGTTGTCCGCTCCAACTATCTTACGCGGTTCTAACGAACCGCGTTTTTTGTTGACGCTGCGCGAGCCCCGGGCACCCCATCTTGCCCCTCAATCGTCGGTCGCGTACATAAAGTACGCTTCCCTCCTCTTTCGCGGCAACCTGGGGCACCCGGAGCCCGCTCGCTGTCGTGGCCGGGGGAGTGGGTCTTCCGTTCTTTTCACTAATCGGTCGATTCGTCCCGGGAGGTTCGAACCCGAGAGGGAGCGAGCGTTTTGGGTCGTGGCTGTGGCGTTGTTTGCCGCGAATGTCCGCTTTGGGCGTATCATCGTGGGCATCTCGCATAACCTCGTTGCAAGGGAGGTGCGCCCCATGGCTACAGAAAAGTCTTCTTCGCGCTCATGGATGTCCGACGCCGCGATCTATCAGATCTATCCGCGCTCGTTTAAGGATTCGACTGGTTCGGGTCTGGGTGATATTGCGGGCATTACCCAGCAGATGGACTATCTTGAGCGGCTGGGTATCGAGGCCATCTGGCTGAGCCCGTTTTACCCATCGCCTCTTGTCGATGGTGGCTATGATGTGGCGGACTACTGTGATGTCGACCCACGTCTCGGCTCGCTTGACGACTTCGATGATATGATCGCTGCGGCTCACGCGCGCGGCATCAAGGTCATCGTCGACATCGTGCCTAACCATTCATCCAACCAGCACCCCTGGTTCAAAGCCGCTCTTGCCGCCGACCCCGGATCGTCCGAGCGCGCCCATTATATCTTTCGCGATGGTCGCGGCGAACATGGCGAGCTGCCTCCCACCAATTGGAATACCAACTTTGGCGGCCCCGCCTGGACGCGCGTTGCGGACGGTCAGTGGTATCTGCACATGTTTACGCCCGAGCAGCCGGACTTTGACTGGTCATGCCCCGAGGTTCACACGTTCTTTTGCGACGTCCTGACATTTTGGAGCGATCGAGGCGTCGATGGCTTTCGCATTGATGTGGCGCACGGTCTTGCCAAGGATCTCGACCGCGATGACCTCGACCGGCGGCATCTCGCCGAGGGCGATGACATGGTTGACGACGGCACTCATCCGCTGTGGGACCGCAACGAGGTCCACGAGATCTATCGCGAGTGGCGCCGCGTGTTCGACCGCTATAATCCGCCGCGCAGCGCCGTTGCCGAGGCGTGGGTGCTGCCCGAGCGCCAGTATTTCTACGCGCGTCCCAACGAGCTTGGCCAGACATTCAACTTTGAGTTCGCCAAGGCCATTTGGACCTATGATGACATGCACGCTGCAATCGAGGAGGGCTTGAAGGCGGCCATCGAATCCGATTCCGCCTCGACCTGGGTACTCTCCAACCATGACGTGCCGCGCGTGGCGACACGCTATGCCCTGCCGCAAATCAAGGCGACGCGCTACCATCAGATTGCGCTCGACTGGCTCTTACGCGACGGGTCGTCTTATGACGAGGACCGTGAACTCGGCGAGCGCCGCGCGCGGGCGGCCCTTTTGCTTGAGCTGGCGCTTCCGGGCTCGGCATACGTGTATCAGGGTGAGGAACTCGGCCTTTTTGAGGTGGCTGACATTCCGTGGGCTGCACTCGAAGATTCCACTGCGACCAATACGCACGGACCGAAGCGCGAGAAGGGGCGCGACGGCTGCCGTGTGCCCCTGCCGTGGGTGGCAGCGGACGATCCCGCACAGGGCGGATCGTTTGGGTTTTCACCGGCCGACGCCGATGCGGCGCCCCATCTGCCGCAGCCTGCATGGTTTTCCGATTACGCTGCCGATAGAGAAGAAGCGGACCCGACATCGATGCTTGCGCTCTATCGTGACGCCCTCTGGCTGCGGCGCAAGCTGCGCAGGTGCGCCAACGATCTTGCGTGGCTCGATCTTGACGGGCGCACCGGCCTTGCGGATGGTGCCGAGGGCGCTGAGGGCGGCGTCATCGCCTATCGCCGCGACAACGGATGGGCGTGTGTGACGAACTTCGGTGCAGCACCCGTGGAGCTGCCGGCGGGCAGGGTCCTGCTCACCTCATCACCGCTTGCAGACGGCAGGCTCGCGCAGGACAGCTCTGCCTGGATCATGCTCGGTGAGATGTAAAGACCTCTTGCGGCGAGTTTGAGTTTGCCTGCACCCTCCGTGGCGGCTGATGTCTTCGCGAGGTTCACGAGGGCGTCGCAAAACTTTTCAAAAAAAGTTCTTGCATAGGATGCGGGCATCACGTAAGATTAATCCTCGTAAGCGGACATGGCTCAGTTGGTAGAGCACAACCTTGCCAAGGTTGGGGTCGCGGGTTCGAGCCCCGTTGTCCGCTCCATTTGGGCGTTTAGCTCAGGGGGAGAGCGCTTCCCTGACACGGAAGAGGTCAGAAGTTCAAATCTTCTAACGCCCACCAAATGTTCGCAGCTCAGAGACTATGTCTCTGAGCTGTTTTGTTTTGGTCGCCAAATGTGGCACCAGATATTGAACTCAAGATCCGCGTGCGATGATCTTCGCATCCCGTAGGGGCACTGGCTGATTGCATACGTCCTGACCGAGCGTGACCGCAACATGTTGGTCAAGCGCAATCTTTTGGATTATTTTGGCGTGAGCGGCTTGGTTTTGGTAGGATTTGTCAGCGGCTTGACTAAGGGCGTTTTATAACTGCCATGCAGGTAGCCGTGTTGGTAACGTTTTACCGACTTGTCAAATATCCCTCATTTATAATGCGTCTGCAAAATGACCAATTGCTTTGACCTGCTGAAACACTATATGTTGTGTTTGAACTAAAAAAAGAATACAGGATATAGATGCGTCTTTGTCGTATGATAGATGGCGGACAGAGAACGAAGACCTTATTCGTCCCATTTGGACACGCCTTTGAGCCGCCTGATCGGCCGCGAGGATTGTCCGCATGAGGACTTATGGTTTATCGAGAACACAGATTGCGCGACGGCGCCGCAAGACGGGGGCAAGCCCTGCCGGGCATCGTTTGGCTCTGAAGCGCAATGAGGCTACGACGCGAAAGAGGCAAGAGGATGAAGATCATCAAGCGCAGCGGCACCGAGGTTGTCTTTGACATCGATAAGATCGTCAATGCCATCCGCGCCGCCAACTTGGAGGTCGAGGAGAGCTCTCGTCTAACCGACCGCCAGGTGGTTTATGCGGCGCAAAACGTCGCCGAGGCATGCGAGAGCGCAGGCCACACCGTTTCGGTCGAGGAGATCCAGGATTTGGTCGAGGACGAGATTATGCGTCTCGACTGCTACGAGGTTGCCCGCCACTACATCATCTATCGCTACGTTCAGAGCCTGAAGCGCCAGAAGAACACGACCGATGACAAGATCCTGTCGCTGATCGAGTGCAATAACGAAGAGGTCAAGCAGGAGAACTCCAACAAGAACCCGACCGTCAACTCCGTTCAGCGCGACTATATGGCCGGCGAGATTTCCAAGGACCTGACCCAGCGCGTGCTGCTGCCCCAGGAGATCGTGGACGCCCATAATGAGGGCCTGATCCACTTCCACGATTCGGATTACTTTGCCCAGCACATGCACAACTGCGACCTGGTGAACCTGGAGGACATGCTCCAGAACGGCACTGTTATCTCGGGTACGCTGATTGAGAAGCCGCACAGCTTCTCGACCGCCTGCAACATCGCGACGCAGATCATCGCCCAGGTTGCTTCCTCCCAATACGGTGGCCAGTCGATTTCGCTGACCCATCTTGCCCCGTTCGTCGAGGTGAGCCGTCAAAAGATTCGCGGCGAGGTCGCCCGCGAGCTCGAGGAGCTCGGCGTTTCCGCATCTCCCGAAAAGGTCCGTGAGGTCGTTGAGGACCGTCTGCGTGACGAGATTCGTCGCGGCGTCCAGACGATCCAGTATCAGGTCGTGACGCTTATGACCACGAACGGCCAGGCGCCGTTCGTGACGGTTTTTATGTATCTTAACGAGGCCCGTACGCCTCAGGAGAAGCATGACCTTGCCATGATCGTGGAGGAGACGCTTCGCCAGCGCTACGAGGGCGTTAAGAACGAGGCCGGCGTTTGGATTACTCCGGCGTTCCCCAAGCTTATCTATGTGCTCGAGGACGATAACGTTCACGAGAATTCCCCGTACTTCTACCTGACCCAGCTGGCCGCTAAGTGCACCGCCAAGCGCATGGTGCCCGACTATATCTCTGAGAAGAAGATGCGCGAGCTCAAGCTGTCGAAGGGCGAGACCGCGGGCAACGGCGACTGCTATACCTGCATGGGTTGCCGCAGCTTCCTGACGCCCGATCGCTCCGGTAACGGATTTAACAACGTGGCCAACGCGCTGAACTATGACCCGAACAAGCCCAAGTACTACGGTCGCTTTAACCAGGGCGTTGTGACCATCAACCTGCCCGATGTCGCGCTGAGCTCGCATCAGGACATGGACAAGTTCTGGAAGATCTTCGACGAGCGCCTTGAGCTGTGCCACCGCGCCCTGCTGTGCCGTCATGAGCGTCTGATGGGTACGCTTTCGGATGCCGCACCGATTCTTTGGCAGTACGGTGCCCTCGCCCGCCTGAAGAAGGGCGAGACGATCGACAAGCTGCTCGTGGGCGGTTACTCCACCATTAGTCTGGGTTATGCCGGCCTGTATGAGTGCGTCAAGTACATGACGGGCCACAGCCACACCGAGAAGGAGGGCACGCCCTTTGCCATGGCCGTCATGCAGCGCATGAACGACAAGTGCGCGGAGTGGAAGGCCGAAAGCGATATTGACTTCTCGCTGTACGGTACCCCGCTTGAGTCGACGACCTACAAGTTCGCCAAGTGCCTGCAGCGTCGTTTTGGCATCATCCCGGGCGTGACGGACAAGGGCTACATCACCAACAGCTACCACGTCCACGTGTCCGAGGAGATCGACGCATTCGACAAGCTCAAGTTCGAGGGTATGTTCCAGCAGCTTTCGCCGGGCGGTGCCATCTCCTACGTCGAGGTTCCCAACATGCAGGACAACCTCAAGGCTGTCATTCGCGTGATGCAGTACATCTACGACAACATCATGTACGCCGAGCTCAACACCAAGAGCGACTACTGCCAGGTGTGCGGCTACGACGGTGAGATCAAGATTGTCGAGGATGACGGCAAGCTGGTGTGGGAGTGCCCCAATTGCGGCAATCGTGACCAGGAGAAGATGAATGTCGCCCGTCGCACGTGCGGTTACATCGGTACCCAGTTCTGGAACCAGGGTCGAACCGAGGAGATCCGCGACCGCGTGCTGCATCTCTAATAACCATCCCAGGCCGCCCCGTAGCGAGGCCCCGGACCTTTACTCGCTATTTCGGACAGTCCTGGCTCACGACGGAGGCGCCACTGGCGCCTCCTGTTCGTGCGGAACTCATATCGAGCAAAGGTCCGGGGCCTCGCTACGGGGCGGCCAAGTTGACGTAGCTGAGATGCAGCATGAGGCCTGCTCACTCCTCGAAGTTCTTAGCGGAAATAATTCGAGCTGCAGCTGCGATTTACTTGCGATAGCGGTTGAGCTGCAACAAAGTTTTTATTGGACTTCGAACCCCATACTCGATGTTCGCTTCGTTCATTGAGTTACCCTTTGCATGAGGTCGGGACATATCGTCCCGCCCGCAGTTTCGCAGGCCGAAGGCCGAGAATGTTTGAGGACGGGATGATATGTCCCGACCTCCCGGGAGAGTTACCTATGAACTACGCGAACATCAAGTATTTCGACATTGCTGATGGGGAAGGCGTTCGTACTTCTCTGTTTGTGAGCGGGTGCCGTCGCGGGTGCAAGAATTGCTTTAACTCCGTCGCGTGGGACTTTGCTGCGGGCGAGCCGTTCGATCGCGCCGTCGAGGACAAAATTATCGAGAGTCTCGATCATCCCTTTATCGATGGCCTGACGATTCTGGGTGGCGAGCCCATGGAGCCCGAGAATCAGGCGGGGCTTGTTGACTTTATCGAACGCGTGCGTGCGGCCTATCCCGCGGGGTCGGGCAAGACCATTTGGTGCTTTACCGGCGACGTGCTCGAGGAGCTTATGCCGGGTGGTCGTCACCATACCGAGGCGACGGACCGTATCCTTGCCTGCCTCGATATGTTGGTGGATGGCCCGTTTGTTCAGGATCTGTACGATATCTCATTGCGCTTTAGGGGCTCGAGTAACCAGCGTGTGATCGATATGAACGCTACGCGCGACCGTGCTGAGCGCGAGGGCGTTGCGCTTTGTGATGCGGTTGAACTTTGGCGTGATGATCCGGTCTATTCGACCCATACTATGTAGCTTGTGGTCGATGCCGAAGGGCGTGGTACCATAGCGCGAACGTGAAATCGGAAAAGTGAGGCCCAGATGGTCGATCAGGAAAAAGTCGAGGCCGCCATTAAGCTGTTGCTTGAGGGCATAGGCGAGGACCCAACTCGTGAGGGCCTGCTGGAGACCCCGGCGCGCGTTGCCCGTATGTATGGCGAGATCGCCGGCGGTATGGAGCAGAGTGCCGAGGAGCACCTGTCCAAAACCTTTGCCGTCGCTTCGAACGATTTGGTTATCGAGCGCGACATCACGTTTTACTCGCTGTGCGAGCATCATCTGCTGCCGTTTTATGGCAAGGCTGCGATCGGCTATATCCCTAACGGTCGCGTGGCGGGTCTGTCTAAGCTCGCTCGCACGGTTGAAGTCTATGCCCGTCGTCTGCAGCTGCAGGAGCAGCTGTGTGCGCAGGTTGCCGACGCCCTCATGGATTATCTCGCTCCCCAGGGAGCGATTGTGCTCATGGAGGCTGAGCATATGTGCATGACCATGCGCGGCGTGCAAAAGCCCGGCACCAAGACCGTGACGCTCGCTCGCCGCGGCGTCTTTGAGACCGATCCCGCGCTCGAGGAGCGGTTCTTTAGGATGCTGGGCCGTTAGCATGAGGGTCGTCAACGACTTTACATCGAAGACCGATGAGGGGACGTCGCGTCGCGGCTTTATGGCTTCGGGCCTGACTCCCTTTGGTGCCATGCCTCGCATTGATTACATTTGTGCCAACGGGCTGTTCCGTCGGCACCTGGGCAACATTGCACAGTTGGAATCGGGGCGCATCTTCTGCCGCCACGGTATTGACCATCTGCTCGATGTCGCTCGCATTATGTGGATCAAGAATCTCGAGGAACAGCTCGAATTTGACCGCGAGGTCATCTACGCCACGGCACTTCTTCACGATATCGGCAAAGATGAACAGTATGAATCGGGTATATCCCATGATGTTGCAAGCGAACGCGTCGCTGATGCGATTCTCGGCGGCATGCCCGATGATGTGGCGTTTGAGCCGGCCGATGCCGCAGCCATTAAGACGGCCATTCTGGGCCATCGAAAGCTGCGCGTGAACAGCCAACCGCTTGAGCGTCTGCTCTATGCAGCCGACAAAGCGTCGCGCGCCTGCTTTGCATGCCCCGCGCGCAATGCTTGCAACTGGAGCGATGATAAAAAGAACCTGTCGATTCGCGTATAGTTAGTTTGCGCGGTCGGGGCTCTAAACGAAGGAGACGATCGCGATGAGCAACAAGAAACTGCCCGAGAATGCAACCAAGACCGAAGGCGCCGAGCTCGCCCGCCGTGGAAGGGGCGAAATATCCACCGCAACGGCGGTGCCCCACGTGAGCTATGACGATCTGCGCCATGCCGATCGCATTACTATCGACGGTCTCGAGGTCTTTGCCAATCACGGCGTGTATCCCGAAGAGAACGCGCTGGGCCAGAAGTTCATCGTGTCCCTGGTGCTCTATGCCGACCTGCGTGCAGCGGGGGAGCACGATAACCTGGACGCCTCGATTGACTACGGCTCGGTGTGCCACGATGTCGATGGCTATCTGCGTGAGCATACGTTTAAGCTCATCGAGGCTGCAGCCGAGGGTGTGGCCCAGATGCTGCTACGTCGTTACCCCTTGCTGCTTGGCGTGCGTGTTAAGCTCGATAAGCCTTGGGCGCCCGTCGGTCTTCCCCTGGCAAGCTGCGGTGTCGAGATCGAGCGCGTGCGCTAACCGGTTCTAATACGTCTCTATGGGTGGCTGCTTGAGCCGCTGCGACAGCGCTCTATTGTTGGGGCAGTACGTGTCGAGCAGGGCGTGAAACCGCTGATTGTGGCTTGGCTCGAGCAAGTGGACGAGCTCGTGGGCGACAACCATGTCGAGGCATTCGACGGGATAGGCGGCAAGTTCTCGTGCGATGCGAACGGCGCCGGATTTGGGCGTGCATGAGCCCCAACGCGTTTTCATGCTGCGTACGGAAACGCGGGAAACGGCGACGCCCATTGCGATTTCGTATGCGTGCACAATATCGCGTAGCGCCGATGTGACTTCGGACGTATAGAGCTGGTCGATGTGGGCTTGGAGCTCATCGGACGTTAGGCCGTCGAGGATTGCGTGCCGCTTGGCCTGTGGGCCTTCGTCCGATTCATCGGTACCCATAAAACTTGCGAAGGTGGCCTGTTTGGGTCGCGGTGCGGGTGATGCAAAGTTGTGATCGAGCGCATCCTGTACCGTGATGGGCTTGCCCCAAAGTGCAATGATGGACGAGGGACTGAGCGGCTCTCGCGCCGTCGCCTGACGTCGCTCACGCTGGGCAAGTCGGCTGATAATCCAGGCGCTGTTGCGCTTCACAAACGCTTCGATACGCTCGCGGCTGGCGCCGAGCGGTGCGCTGGCGTGGACCTCGCTGCTCGATGTGACGCGTAGGTTGAAGTTCTTGACGCGCTTTTTGGTAACGACGACGGGGATGGGCGTCCCATCCGGTCGGGATACGGAAATCGTAAACTGCTGCGTCAAAAGTGGCCCTTCAGATTGGGGACGGGCCGGTATGCCGGCCCGCTCAAGGGATGTGAAATTAATAACGCTCAAAGAAAGCAAGCGCGTTGTCGCTGCAGAGCTTTTGCATCACGGTCTTGCCAAAATGCTTGGAGAGCATGTTCTGGAACTCGGGCATCTTGCTGGCGTCGGAGAGGAAAGCGGGCACCGCGGCACCGTCCCAGTCGCCGCCGAGCGCGATGACGTCCTCGCCGCCCAGGTCGAGCCAGTGCTCGATATGCGCCGCCAGCTGGTCGAAGGTGACGTCTGCGGCGGTTTTGTCGGTTGCGTCGTTGGAAAGGAACTCGCTGCAGTAGTTGAGGCCGACGATGCCGCCCATGTCGCGAATGGTGCGGAACTGGTCGTCGGTAAGGTTGCGCTTAACGCCGCAAACTGCGCGGGAGTTGGAGTGGCTGGCGACGAAGGGGCGCGCGGCGTGGGCGACAACCTCGTCAAAGCACTCATCGTTGAGGTGGGAGACGTCGAGTACCATGCCGGCGTGCTCCATCTGCGTAAGTGCCTCGATGCCGGCGGCGGTGAGGCCGGCGTGGGTGTCGTGGCCGCTCGCGAGCGGTCCCTGCGCGTTCCAGCTGAGTGATGACATGAGCACGCCCAAGCTCTTGAGCACCTCGATCAGCGCGGGGTCCTCGGCAAAGAACGTGGCGTTTTCGATGGTGTGGATGCAGGCGACCTTGCCGTCTTTGAGCGCGGGGCGAATGTCTGCCGCGCTGCGTACGTTGACCATGCGGTCGTGGTTGAGCATTGCCTGGCCGCTCATGTGCGCCATGATCTGCGCCTGGAAGCGCGCGGCGTGGGCGGTGGGAATCTCGTCGGGGACAAACGTGGCGAAGCACTGCGCCCACGGCGTGTTGCCGATCTTTGCGAGCGAGATGGCGCAGGCGTTGCCCTCGATGAGGTCGAAATCTTGCGGATGCGTTTCGTCGCCGGGGAAATAACCGTCGGTGCCGGCGGTAAAGCGCAGGTCGAGATCGAGCGTGGCCCAGCCGATGCGGTCGGCGGTGTCGCAGTGTAGGTCAAATACGGGATATGCCATGGTTCCTCCGGTTGCAGCGTTTCTTTGCAAACTGTCTTTGAATTGTATGACTAGGGTATAGTTAGCGCCATATGTTCACGGCGGCCCGCGTTGTGCGCCGCCCTTATCACGGAGGTTACCATGTCCAACCAGGGCAAGAAGGTCAAGACTCATTATCGCGGCACGCTCGACGACGGCACGCAGTTCGATAGTTCCTACGATCGCGGCGAGCCGCTGGAGTTCACCTGCGGCGCCGGTCAGATGATCAAGGGCTTCGACGCCGCTGTTGTCGACATGCAGGTGGGCGAGAAGAAGACCGTGCACATTCCTGCTGCCGATGCCTACGGCGAGCACAACCCCGAGATGGTTATTACCTTCCCGGCCGAACAGGTTCCCAACATCGAGCAGATCGAGAAGGGCATGAAGCTCTTCCTGTCCACGCCGAGCGGTATGCCCGTCCCCGCCGTCGTCATCGACGTGACGCCCGAGGCTGTGACGCTCGACGCCAACCACGAGCTGGCCGGCAAGGACCTCAACTTTGATATCGAGCTCGTTGAGGTCGAGGACTAGGCTATGCCTGTGAATCTGGTTTCGACAGCGTGTCTCGGAAATCTCAACGACCCGTCCTATGAGCTTTTGTTTCGCCGGGAGCTGGGCGGTGTCTTTGAGGTCGATGAGCTACTACTCGATTGGGACCAGGCCGATGCCCGCACATTTGTGGGCGTGACGGAGCTGGGGCGTACGGTCGATATTCGGCTGGGCGCTGCCGATGGCGATCGCCTTGCCGATGGCGATGCGCTTGTCATCGACCGTTCGGGCATGGTGCCCGTGGCGGTTGTCGTGCGCCTGCGCAGTGCCGAGGTTTATTTGGTCGAAGTCGACCGCATGGATCCGATTGCACTCGCGCATGCGTGCTGGGAGATCGGCAATATGCACGCGCCGCTTTTCCGAGGCGATTCGGACGAGTATACCGTGCGCATGTATACGCCGGTGCAGCCTGTTTTGGGCCGCATGCTCCGGGGCGTCGAGGGCGTTCGGCTCTCGGTGGTTACCCGTGAACTCGATGCGGACCGGCGCCTTGCGTCGAGTGCGGCGGATGCCGTTGTGAGTATGGCTCCAGACTTTACGATCGTAAAGAAGGCGCGCGGTTAACGTGCGTATGAGTAAGACGGACTTTGAGAGGCAACTATTCAAAGTCCGTCTTACTGTTGATAGGAGGCTTTGGGGGAAAGCATATGGGTCTTGAAGGAATCAAGCTGATTGCATGCGATTTGGACGGTACGTTGCTGCATCCGGGGGAGCGCGAGCCGCGTTCCGAGGCCTTTGAGCTCATCGATGAAC
>CABUXM010000052.1 GCA_902495545.1 uncultured Collinsella sp.
ACCCGAACCAAGGAGACGTTCAACATGCGCGCGAGCGTCAGCCTGATAAAGCGCAGCAGAATATGCCACACCCGGCTCTACAATGTCGACGAGACGCAGCGGCGCCGTACACTCATTGGGCGCCATCTTTGCGGTACCGATATCCATGCCGCGATAGATTTGCATCGCATCGCACGACAGCACTTCGGACGAAAGACGAGCTGCCAAACGGTCGGCAACATCACTCTTACCAACCGCCGTCGGACCGACGATCGCAACGGCAGAAAGACCTGTCCCGGAAGAAACCATTAGCGCGGCTCGCCCACAACGGAACCAGACAAATACCAGGTCTTGGCAACGTCAACATCAACGTCAACGATCTTGCCAACAAGCTGGTCGATGCTATATCCCTCGGGAATGGGCGCATGAACAGTCTGATTCTTGGGGCTCTTGCCCAGCAGGACCGCGTCGTTCTTTTTACTCGTTCCCTCAATGAGCGCCGGAACTACAGTATGAAGCTCACCCTGGTTATACTCGTGTGCCGTGGTCTCGATAACCTTAACCAGGCGGTTGAAACGCTCGAGAATAACCTCATGCGGCGTAGGATCATCAATCTCGGCGGCCGGGGTACCGGCGCGCTTGGAATAGATGAAGGTATAGGCCTGAGCATAGCGGACCGTCTCGGCAAGTGAGAGCGTCTGCTCAAAGTCTTCTTCAGTCTCGCCCGGGAAGCCAACGATAATGTCGGTCGAGAGCGCGATATCGGGCATGCGATTACGGATGCGATCGACCAGGCCCAGATAATCCTCGCGCGTATAGCGGCGATTCATCTCTTTAAGAATGCGCGTCGAACCTGACTGGACGGCCAGGTGCAGCTGCGGCATAACGGCAGGCGTCTCGGCCATGGCGTCGATGGTCTCGGGCAGCAGGTCCTTGGGATGCGAAGACGTAAAGAAGATGCGCTCCACGCCCGTATCGCCCACGGCGCGCAGCAAGTCGGCAAAGCGCGGCTTACCAAACAGATCGCGACCATATGAGTTAACGTTTTGGCCCAGCAGCGTAATCTCACGCACGCGCTGGCGCACCAAACCGGTCACCTCGTCGACAATCTCCTCGAAGGGGCGGCTCTTTTCGCGACCGCGCACGTACGGCACGATGCAATAGGTGCAGAAGTTATTGCAGCCCGTCATGATGGGCACCCAGGCGTGATACTGGGTCTCGCGATGCCACGGCATGCTCATGGCATCCGTGTCCTCATGCTCATTGGTGCGGATATGACGCTTGCCGTCAAGGAACGCCTCGGCAATGAGCTCGGCCACATGTGCGATAGAATGCGTGCCAAAGATGACATTGACGTTATCGACGTTGGTGAGCAGTCCCTCGCCATCACGCTGCGCGATGCAGCCGCCCACGGCAACCACACGCTTGCCCGAAGGCGAAGGCGGCAGGCTTTTGCAGGAATTGCACTGACCGTACAGGCGAGTATCGGCGGCCTCGCGCACGCAGCATGTCATGAAGACAACGATATCGGCATGCTCAAGATCGAGCGCCATGAGGCAACCATACGAATCGAGCAGACCGCTCACGCGCTCAGAGTCGTGCTGATTCATCTGGCAGCCAAAGGTGCGAATAAAGTAGGTTTTACCGGCAAGAATATCGCGTACGGAACGCTGGTCCATGTGAATAAGTCCTAACGATGGGGATCGAAACGAGGCAAGCAGAAGCTATGCCACAGGCTTAACGTCGTCCATGACGACGTTATCCATAGCAGCTCGATTGATCTGGTGAACGTAGATAGAAAGGCGGATGGCCGTGCGCGACTCCCCGTTAATGAGGATGTCGGAGAACACGGGCGCGCAGGAAATATCAAAACCAGTTGGAATCAAAAAACCGCGCGCGATAGCCACGGCCTTAATGGCCTGGTTGACGGCACCGGCGCCGACACACTGGATGTTGACGGGTACACCATCCTTGACCATGCCGGCGATGGCGCCGGCAACGGACGCGGGCGATGATTTGCTTGATACCTTCAGGCAATCCATGAAGAAACTCCTGCGTTTAAAAGTACGTTTTAACTGCAATAACTGTATCGTACCGAGTGGACTCGGTAAAGGCACTATTCCTCTTTGGCAAGATCGAAAGTCACAGTGATTCGATCACGCGAAACACGAATCTTTGGGTCGCCGCAAAGGTTGAGATAGTACCGGGCGGCAAGGTCATTAAAGTCGCGCTCCACAGCACGCGAAAACTGTGCCATGTCATCCTTGGCAATACGTAGCCCGCGACGATCTTTCGCAAGATCGACAGGAGCCGGCGCATGCGAGGAAGAATCACGCTCGCGCAGCAGACGCGCGGTCACACCGCGAACGGGCTTAATCTGCCCTGCCAAAATGCGATGAGCCGTGCGCTCGGACATCTCAAGACCCAAACCCGAACAGATACGGATAAAGTCCTCGGCATCAGAGGCAAGGCCTAAACGGTCGACAACCGGAAGCTCGCTCTCGTCATCAATGAACAGGAGACGCGACGTATCGAGCCGACTGGACGCCTGAGTATAAAGGGTCGCGGCAATCTCAGACGGAGAACCAAGATAGACATCGCAACCACGCAACTCCTCGAGCGCAAACTCACAAGCAGCGCGAATAATATTATGCGGACCGCGAGCACAGACATAACGTCCGTCCTCATCCTTGACGGCCTGGGGCCAGCTGGACTGATCGGCACGCTCACTGAGGCGGTCGGCCGTAACGCTCACCTTAAAGGCCGAGCCAAGATCGACACCTGACGTGACCACACGGGCCTCGTCGGTGTTCTGCTTGATCGAAAACAATGCCATGCCACGACCGTGAACACCCCAACGGTCCATCTTCATGCTCTCGAGCTTAGAAGTAACGCGGGCATCGAAGATTCGCTCTTGCATATCCTGCGGAACGCCCGAACCGTTATCCAGAAAGACAAGCGTGCGGACGCCATCTTCCTTGGTCGTGGCGAGATAGACCTTGTCGGCGCCGGCATCGCGAGCATTACGGAGCATTTCGATGACGATATCCTCGACATGCTGAATGTCGTGCTTTGCCTGGCGCCGCTCGGCCTCCGAAACGCGGAGGCGGACATACCCCTCGCCAAGGTTCTCCTCGACGCGAAGGTTGCCCTCCCCCGACATCGACGCGATAAATGAGATGAGCTCGTTCGCGTCGCTCATGTTATTTAGCGATATCGACAGCGCGGCTCTCGCGAATCACGACGACGCGCACCTGACCGGGATACTCCATCTCTTCCTCGATCTGATGGGCAATATCGTGAGCCAGGACCGTGGACTGGGCATCGGAGATCTTGTCCGGCTGAACCATGACGTGGACCTCGCGACCAGCCTGCATGGCATAGGTACGCTCGACGCCGTCATGGGAGTTGGCGATCTCCTCGAGCTTCTCAAGACGCTTGATGTAGTTCTCGGCAGACTCGCGACGGGCACCGGGGCGAGAGGCAGAGACAGCATCGGCGGCCTGTACCAGGACATCGAGCACCGTGTTGGGGTCGACGTCGGCATGGTGAGCCTCGATAGCGTGGACGATAACGGGCTTCTCGCCATAACGGCGGGCAAGCTCGGCGCCGATGACGGCATGCGGGCCTTCGACGTCATGGTCGATTGCCTTGCCCAGGTCATGCAGCAGGCCGGCGCGCTTGGCGGTCACAACGTCCAGGCCAAGCTCGGAAGCCATCACGCCGCACAGATCAGAGACCTCGAGGGAGTGCTGAAGCACGTTCTGACCAAACGAAGTACGGTAGCGCAGGGCACCAAGGGTCTTGACGATCTCGGGATGCAGGTCGTGAATGCCGGTATCGAAGGCAGCCTGCTCGCCAGCCTCGCGCACGCGCTGCTGAACAAGGTCGGCAGCCTTGTGATACATCTCCTCGATACGGGCGGGGTGAATGCGGCCGTCGGCGATGAGGTTCTCGAGGGCAACACGGGCGGTTTCACGACGGACCGGGTCGAAGCTCGAAAGAACGACGGTCTCGGGCGTGTCGTCGATCACGAGGTTGACGCCGGAAACCTGCTCGAAGGTCCGGATGTTGCGACCCTCACGACCAATGATACGGCCCTTGAGGTCATCAGAGGGAATGTGCACGGAGGTAACGGTGACCTCGGCAGTGTGGTCGGCAGCGCAGCGCTGAATCGCCAGGGACAAAATCTCCTGGGCGGTCTTGTGGCACTCGGCGCGAACCTGCTGCTCGGACTCGCGAATGATCGTGGCGGCCTCGTGCGTGACCTCGCCGCGAACCTTATCGAGGAGCTCCTTATGGGCATCCTCGCGGGTAAGGTCGGCGATACGCTCAAGCTCGGAGGTCTGCTTTGCGCAGAGCTCCTCGAGCTCACGGGAGCGCTTCTCGACCTGACCGGCCTGGCTGGACAGCTGATGCTCGCGCTTGTCGAGAGCGTCGTTGCGGCGATCAAGGGATTCCTCGCGCTGCATCACGCGGTTCTCGAGCGTACGAATCTCGCTCTTACGCTGCTTGTCCTCGGCCTCGGCGGCCTGCTTGTTCTTGATGATCTCCTCTTTAGCCTCGAGCAGAGCCTCTTTTTTGAGGGTCTCGGCCTGACGCTTAGCATCACCGATCAGGGACTCAGCCTGTGCGTGTGCCGACTGAATCTTTTCGTCGGCCTCGTGAAGACTACCCTGCTTGGCGGTGCGCATGTAGGCAATGGCGGCGACGGCACCCAAAACGATGCCAACGAGCGCTGCGATGATAGGCATGCTCACTCCTTTTTATGGATTCGTTACACAACAAAGCGAACCGTCCTTACGAACGGCTCGCGACATTTGAGTAATATGGGCGCAGCTTATGCGGGTCGGATACAGATAAACATATAAACAAACTCATCACAGATGAGCACATATCACAAAGCAAATGACAGTGTTTATCGTACGTTGAACCACAACAACTGTCAAATAAATGGCCCCGGCACGGCGGCTAAAACGCGGTGAACGGCAGGGCCACAAAACGCATACGCCTAAACCGCACATTCCTCGCGTTCGGCATCGAGACGTGCCTTAACGGCATCGGCGGCGATGTGATACGAGAAGCCCTTGCCCATCAAAAACCGAACCAGTTTTTCGAATCCGCGCGTCTCTGGAACACGCCGCTTGGCGAGCAGGGCTGACGCACGCGCCAAATCGTCTTCGACGGCAAAATAATCCTCGGGATAACCGGGAATGTCATCGAGCACGACATGACGGCGCTTGAGCTCGGTCTCGATTTTGCGCTGTCCCCAACCGCGCCGCTTGCGCTCCTCGATAAAGTACGAGCAAAAGCGGCTCTCGTCTAAAAAGTGATACTCGGTGGCGCGCTCGACGGCAAAATCGATCGCGGGCTGGTGAAAGCCGTAGCGAGCCAGCTTGTCACGGACCTCACCCGTCGCATGGTCGCGGCGCGATAACATCTCGGTCACCATGGTAAGTGCACATTTACGCTCGATGATCTGCACCGCCTCACGAAAGTTGTCCCAATCACAGGGAAAATCGGGGCGGTTTTTGACATACAGGCGCGCGACCCGCACGGGAATCCAAATGGACCGCTCAAAACCGTCTTCAAGCTCACAATCGATATGTGCGCAAGGCTTTTTGGACGCATACCCGCTCGAGAACGAGGAGGCCGCCTTCTTATCGGGAAAGACGACCGTGGCCTCGGTCACCGTATACGACATGAGCGTAACCGCTACTCGTCGTCATCATCGAGCATAGCGGAACCATCGATGGCGTAAAGCTCATCAAACTCCTCAGGCGCAGGCTGATCGGTCAGCTCGACCTCGGACGGAGCATCGTCATCAAACTCAAGTCCGCAGGCAAGGCGAACCTTATGCTCAATCTCGTCGGCGCAATCGGGGTGTTCGCGCAGGAAAGCCTTGGCGGCCTCGCGACCGTTGCCGAGCTTGTCCTCGCCATAGGCAAACCAGGAGCCCATCTTCTTACAGATGCCGCACTCGACAGCCATGTCCAGAATTGAGCCCTCCTTAGAGATGCCCGTACCGTACATGATGTCGAACTCAGCAGAACGGAACGGAGCGGCCACCTTGTTCTTAACGACCTTGGCGCGCACGCGGTTACCGATAACCTCGTCCTTAAGCTTAATGCTGTCGATGCGGCGAATGTCGATACGCACCGAAGAGAAGAACTTAAGGGCGCGGCCGCCCGTCGTAGTCTCGGGGTTGCCGAACATGACGCCGATCTTCTCACGCAGCTGGTTAATGAAGATGCACGTCGTGTTGGACTTAGACAGCGAGCCGGCGAGCTTGCGGAGCGCTTGGCTCATCAGGCGAGCCTGAAGACCGACCGTAGTGTCGCCGATTTCTCCCTCGATCTCGGCACGCGGGGTCAACGCAGCGACGGAGTCAACAACGATGGCATCGATGGCGCCGGAACGCACGAGCATGTCAACAATCTCGAGCGCCTGCTCGCCCGTATCGGGCTGAGAAATGAGCACCTCGTCGATATCCACGCCGATGCGCGCGGCATACGTGGGATCGAGCGCATGCTCGGCATCGATAAATGCCACAACGCCACCCATTGCCTGGGCCTCGGCCAGGATCTCGAGCGAAAGCGTCGTCTTACCGGAGGACTCGGGACCGTAAATCTCGACGATACGGCCGCGCGGCACGCCGCCGATACCCAGCGCGGCATCGAGGGCCAGAGCGCCCGTGGGAATGGCCTCGACCTCGAGCTCGGGACCACCGTCGCCGTACCTCATGATGGAACCCTGGCCGAATTTCTTCTCGATCTCGGCCTTGGTGGTGGCGATCATCTCATCGCGCTCTTTACCCGTCGTGCGAGCATGAACGGTACGTACGGGACCTGAATTCTTGGCCATGAATAGCCCTCCTCTTAACAACCTGAATCGATAATAAACGAACGGCTGTTCGTGGTCAACCGTTCAGGCCAATCATATACAGGCAGTCTTTCCAAAACCCAACCAAACGCCGACCAAACACTGACCAAATGCTTGACCACAAAGGGCCAAATAAGAGCAAGGAAGGCAAGAATACGTCTACAGCCAGCACAAACGCCAAATGAGCCTAAGGTCCCTATCTCCACAATTAAGGGGCCCGGAGGCCCCTTAAAACACGTCTATTCCATAGAGTTGAGCACAAGGGCAATGCGCCCCAATGCCTCCGCGACCGCATGGGCACGAACACACGAACGGTCGCCCTCATAGTGGCAGCGCACAGAGTCCACAACCGGGACTTCCCCATAAGCCGCGCGATACGCCCAGCCAATATAGAAAGTGCCAGCCGGATCGTCCTCAGTGCCGCCGCCGGGACCGGCATAACCCGTGGCGCTCACTGCAATATCGCTCTGGTACAGCTCCAGCGAACCCACCGCCATCTCGCGCGCGGTCTGATACGACACCGCGGTATAGCGGTCGAGCGTCTCCTGCTCAACACCCAGCACGCGATGTTTGATCTCATCGCAGTAGGTCACCGCACCGCCACGCAGCACCGCCGAGGCGCCCGGGATATCCGCAAACGTCGAGGCAATCATACCCGCCGTCAGCGACTCAGCCGTCGAGACCGTCACGCCCCGAGCGCTCGCGCGCCCGACAATATCGCGTGCGAGCTCTTCGTTATGCGCGGCAATCTGCTCAAATGATTCCGTCATGCCCACCAGGACCTAGACCGAAAAGACGATCTTGCGGCAGTTCCAGAAGTACTGGGCGCCCGAGATAACGGTCAAGACAACGGCAACGGCGTACAGGAAGCGCGACACCGAGTAGATGCCGAGCGTCAGGGCCACCGGGCCAAGGTGCAAGCCGGCCATCGCAAAAACGCACAGGTAACCGCAGATGGAGACCATCGTGGTTGCCGTCTTGTACTTGCCGAGCTTATCGGCCGCAACGACCACACCGGCCGCACTCGCAACCATGCGAAGGGCGCTCACCAGAAGCTCACGGAACAAGATAATGAACACGGACCACACGGTCACCGCGCCAAAATCCAAGAACAGCAGCAGGGCCGAGAACACGAGCAGCTTATCGGCGATGGGGTCCAAGAATTTACCGAAGTCGGTGATCTCGTTGCGCGAACGCGCCAGATAACCGTCGACCTTATCGGTGCACGACAGGATCACGTACAGAATGAAGGCAGCGGCGGCGAGCGGGCCGTCGAAGATGCTCCAATCCGTACCGGCAACACTCGTGTGAGAAAGCGCCGACACGATCATGAACACCGGGATAAAGACGATGCGAACGCACGTCACGATGTTGGCGGGCGTCCAAACACTCGTCAGTTCCTTATTGCTCTCGTTAGCCACGACGCTCTCCTACTCCACAACATGGCCGATAAGCTCATAGCAGAAGCTATCGGTAAACTCGACCGTCAGAATATCGCCCACGGACGCCTCGCTGGCGTCCAAGTGAACCGCGCCATCGGAATCGGGCGCCTGGAACCAGGCATGGCCGATCAGCTCGGCGCCATCCTCGGTCTCTTCGATACCGTCGACGATCACCTGGGCGCGCTCGCCCACATGTGCGGCGGTGGCGGCAAAACCGAGCGACTCAGCCAGGTCCATGGCCTCCTGGGCGCGCTCGAGCTTAACCTCCTCATCGACCTGACCCTCCATCTTAGCGGCCAGGCTGCCTTCCTCACGCGAGTAGGCAAAGACACTCGTGTAGTCAAAGCCGACGGTGTCCATAAAGTCGATAAGGTCGCGGAACTCGTCGTCGGTCTCGGTCGGGAAGCCGACCATGGCCGTGGAACGGATCACGATGCCGGGGATGCGCTCGCGAAGGTCGCGGAACAGATCCTCGAGCTCCTGGCGCGAACCGGAGCGACGCATGGCCTTGAGGATGCGCGCGTCGCAGTGCTGCACGGGGATATCGATATAGGGCAGCACCTCGGGCGTATCGCGAATCGTCTCGATGAGTTCGTCAGTCATGCCCTCGGGCTGCAGGTAGAGCACGCGAACCCAGACGTTGTGCGGGCGCACGGTCTCGGCGACGGCACGCAGCAGCTGCGCCAGATTGCGCGGCGAGCCCTCGGCGACGTCCTCGTCGGCAAAGTCGTTACCCCAAATTCCCGTGTCCTGGCCGATCAGCACGATCTCGCGCACACCGCCGGCAACCAGGTCGCGCACCTCGGAGATAATGCTCTCGGCATTGCGTGAATGATAGCGGCCGCGGATATAGGGAATCATGCAGAAGCTGCAGAAACGGTTGCAGCCATCGGAAATCTTGACGTAAGCGACAGCACCCTCGACGGTACGTTTGACCTGCGGGATATAGGCTGCAATCTCACGCTCGACACCCAGCACGCCATCGATGACCGCCACGATGCCATCTTCCTCGTCGGCCTTCACAAAGGCAGCGACCTCGGGCAGCTCGTCAGGCAGGTCATCGCCATAGCGCGACGGCACGCAGCCGCACATGACGATGGGGCAAGAACGAACGCCGTCCTGAACCTCGTTGGCGAGCTCGAGCGTGGTCTCGATGCTCTCGGACGTTGCGGAGGCGAGGAACGAGCAAGTATTGACGATGGCGATGTCGGCATCCTGCGGGTCGAATGCCTCCTCGTAGCCCGCGGCGGTCAAAAGAGAACGCATGCGGTCGGTGTCGACCTCGTTCTTAGCGCACCCGAGGGTGATGTAGAGCACGGAGCCCAACGGTGTATCCATGTTGGAGAGCGGTCCTTTCGAATGATATTAGCGATAGTTGGTGAACTGCAGCGGCTGGCCGTAGTCCTGGTCGCGCAGAAACTGAATCACGGTCTGCAACGCGTCCTTCGAAGCAGAGGAAACACGCAGCTTGTCGGCCTCGATGGTCACCTTGACCTTGAGCTTTTGATCCTTGATGTCCTTGTTGATCTTCTTGGCGGTCGCCTGGTCGATACCCTCGACGATATGGCCGAGCACGCGCACGGTGCCGCCCGATGCCGCCTGCGGAGCATCCCACGAGACAGCCTTGAGGTCGATGCCGCGCTTGATGAGCTTGGAGCTCAACACATCGATAATCTGCTTGGAGACAAAGTCGGCCGGGGCGTTGATCGTAAAGAGCTTGTCGCCCTTCGAAAGCTCAATCGTAGCGCCGGAATCCTTAAGGTCATAGCGCTGGGAAATCTCGCGCGTGGTCTGCTGGAAGGCGTTGTCGACCTCTTGCATGTTGACCTCGGACACGACGTCGAAGCTGGAATCTTTAGCCATGATGTTTCCTTTCGCGTACGAGCGACTTAGTAGCTATCGTACGAATAGTCGGTAGAATCGGTGGGCGTCTGACCGTCAGTTGCGGTATCGGTGCCATCCGTGGACTGGGCATCGGTAACGTCGGTGGTATCGGCACCATCGGTGGTGTCGGTACCATCAGAACTTTCACCATTCTCGGAATCAGAAGTCTCCTTCTTGGGAACGGTGATCGTCACGCGCGCCACGCCCGAGGTCTTGGTATCGTAACGGACCTTTTCACCGTTCTTGGTAACGGTGACATCGGAAGGCTTGGACGTGGTGATCTCGATCGAGGACTCGGGCGTGTACTCCTGCTCAAAGGGGCCAGTCGCTTGGGCGCCATAGACCGACTTGCCGTCGACCTTGACCTCAATCCACGCGGTCTTTCCCTTGGCAACGGAAACCTTGACCTTCGTTACCTCGTTCTCTTCCTTTTTAGCCGTCGTCTTGGTGGCGTCCGAATCGGTCGACTCATCCGTCGCCTCATCGGTGTCTTCGTCCTCGTCGACCGTTTCGGTCTTCTTAGAAGACTTCTTGGTCGTCGTCTTGGTAGCAGTGGGCGTCTCGGGCGTGGTCTCGGGCGCCGAAGATGCGCAGCCGCGCAGAAGCACCACGATGAGCACAATCAACAGCAGCGCAACGGCACCGATGCCGGCGTAGACGATACGCGGATCGAGCCCGTTGTTTTGAGGAGTACGTGATCCGCCGCGTCCACGATTGGAACTGCTGCGGCCGCCTCCCTGAGGCATACGACCACGATTGCTATCGGAACGGCCGCGATAGCCACCCTGGCCCTGAAGGCTGCGATGACCCGAGCAGGGGGCAAGTTCACCGCGGCCTTGATAGCCACGCTGGCCCGAACGCGGAGCCGAAGAGCGCTGGCCATACGGCTGTGATTGAGAGCGAAGACGCGGCGTCACCTGCGTGGTATCGGCATCCGCATAGCCACCGCGAGAGCGTCCCGTAGAGGCACCACGGTAACCGCGATCGGAATAGCCGCCGTCGCCGTAGCCGGCACGAGGGTCACGCGCCACGCCTCGGGCAGCGGGAAGTGCACGGTCCTCGGGCATCGGCGTACTGCGGAACCGGTCACGCTGTGAGCGAATCTCCTCGCCCGAACCCGTCTCGGTAATATAACCGGCCTGCTGAGGACGCTGTCCATAGCGGGTCGAACGACCGCCCTGAACCATCAGGAAGCGCCCGTTATCGACCGAGGAACGCGAATTGACGTAGCCGGCGGCGTCCTGAAAACGACCGCCCTGCTGCGACGTCTCGCGTTCGTATGCCATCAGATCGTCAAAGTAGGCATTGACGACCTCGCGCGGATTGAGGCCCAAAAAGCGAGCATAGCTCGAAATCATGCCCTGCGCATAGCCGCGCGGCGGCATCGAAGCAAAGTTACCGGTCTCGAAAAACTCGATGATCTGCGGCCTGATTTTGATGGTGTTGGCGACTTGCTGAATGGAAAGGCCCATTCGGCGACGCTGCTCAAGCAGCATGTCACCAAAGCGTGCAGCCATCAGAATCCTCCAAACTCACGATCTTCACGTGCCATCTCGGCGTCGACAGACTCCAGCGCGGCAAGCCCCTCCTCGTCCAACAGGACCTCGCGCGGCTTGGAACCGTCGGGCGGGCCGACGACACCCTTTTCTTCCAGCATATCCATAATACGCCCGGCACGCGCATAGCCAACCTTCAGACGACGTTGCAGGCCAGATGTGGAGCCAAGCTGCGATTCCACCACAATATGGGCGGCTTCCCAAATGAGCGGATCATCGTCTTGCGGCTCGGCGACTCCGGTACGGACAATGCCGCCGCCACCCGCCATGGACATGGAAGCGGGCGCCACGGCAGACAGGATCTCCTCGTGGTAGTCGGGCTCGCTCTGCGACTTGACGAACTCGACGATCTCGTTGATTTCATCATCCGAGACAAAGCAGCCCTGGATACGGCGGGGCTTGCCCCAGTCGACCTTAGAGAACAGCATGTCGCCCAAACCGGTGAGCTTTTCGGCACCCATCTGGTCGATGATGACGCGCGAGTCGATGCCCGTGGCGACGTTAAAGGCGATGCGGTTGGTGATGTTGGCCTTGATGAGGCCCGTCACCACGTTGGAGCTCGGGCGCTGCGTGGCCACGATAAGGTGGATACCGGCGGCACGGCCCAGCTGAGCAATACGCACGATCGAGGCCTCGACATCCTTACCGGCGACCATCATCAGGTCCGAGAGCTCGTCGATGATGATGACAAGGTAGGGCATCTTTTGCGGCGGGTTATCGTAATGCTCAAACTCGCCGGCGGCCTGCTTTTCGTTGTAGGTCGAGATCTTACGCACGTTGAGACGCTCGAAGACCTTCAGGCGACGCTCCATCTCGGACACGGCCCATTGCAGAGCGCTCGCGGCCTGCTTGGGCTCGGTCACTACAGGCACGTAAAGATGCGGCAGACCGTTATAGCCCGCAAGCTCGACGCGCTTGGGGTCGACCATGATCAGGCGAACGTCCTCGGGAAGGGCGCGCATGAGCAAGGTCGTGATGATGGAGTTGATCATGACCGACTTACCGGAACCCGTGGTACCGGCGATCAGCAGGTGGGGCATCTTGGCAAGGTCGGCGACGACCGGCGTACCCTCGGCATCGCGACCGATGGCCAGCTCGAGCGGACCGCCCTTCACATAGGGAAGCACGTCGCCCAGGTTGACGTTCTGGCGCTTGCGATTGGGGATCTCGATACCCACAAGCGAGGTACCGGGGATCGGGGCAAAGATGCGCACCGACTGAGCAGCGAGCGAAAGCGCGATATCGTCCTCGAGGCTCGAAATCTTGCTCACGCGCTCGCCCTCGCCAGGTTGCAGCTTAAAGGTCGTCACCGTGGGGCCGGCGATCCAGCCGACCACGCGGGCACTGCGGCCAAACTCAAGCAAGGTGGATTGCAGTGACTCGGCAGTCTGTTCCAGCTCCTTGTCCGAAGACGCGGAGGACGCCGACTGCGGGTTGGCGTGCAGGATCTCGAGCGGCGGAAGCTTGAGGCCGTCCTCTTCTTCGCCCTCGTTATCCGCGGGGGCATTAACCGCTCCCCCATCGCTAGGAGTAGGCGCCTCGGCAGCGCCCGCGACAGCCGTATCGGCAACCTTGGGATGCTTCAAGAAGTCGGGAATCTGAGGTGTTGCCGAGACAGGATTCACGGCAAACGGCGGCTCGGACTCGTCGATCTTATCGGGGTCGTCTTCCATCGAAAGCTGGCCGGTTACCTGTTCGCGCTTAGCATGGCAACGCGGCAGCAAAGTTGTCTTTGCGGTCTCAATCGGAGCCTCGTCGTCCTCGTCATCGCCCTCGGTAAGCTCAATCTCGCTATCGGACCAAGACGGGTCGGGCTCGCTTGTATTCAACTTGGGCGTGGCCTTGCCCTTCTTGACATGACGGCGCGGCAGCAGCGTCGTCTTAGCGCGCTCGGCCTCCACGGCATCGGATACGTCGACAAACGGATCCTCGTCCTCGTCGTCATCGTCCAAAACCGGGTCCACATCGTTGCCCATGACCGTGGTCACGGCAGCATCGGAGCCCTTTTGACGAAGAATGCTCAGGTGCGGACGGGCAACGCCGGGCACCGACAGGGCTTCGTCGTCACCCCACGGGCTCGCGTTAACATCGGCACGACGGCGCTCGGCAAAATCGGCCGCGCGGTCGCGAGCAGAGCGCAGCACGCCACCCACCGAAAAGCCGATGATGACAAAACCAACGACGGCCAGACCCAACAGGACCACCATCGCGATAGGCTTACCCAGGGCATTCTGCAGCGCACTCGCAATAAACGCACCGATGTAGCCACCCGAGGCGGACAGATTTTGCGGCGTGAACATAAGGTCACACGAGTCGCTCGTACCCGGCACCATCAGCGAAAGAATGGAGACAACGGTGATAAAGACCACGGCTCCGCCCGCGACCGAGCGCACGTTGAGCGGCGAGTCCTCGCCTAAAAAGAGCGTGGCGGCAAACAGCAAAATGACGATCGGCAGCACGTAGGCGCCCAGGCCAAAGCCCAGGTGGTAAAAACCGGCAACAGCAGCCGTCACGGGCGCTGTTGCCGGAGAAATCACGGCAATAAAGGACGCAATCGCCAAAACGGCAATGACCACGCCGGCGATATCGCGATTGGCCGAGGGCTCCACCAAGGGCTCAAAATCGTCGAAGTCCGCCTCGTGGCCCTTATTGGCACGCAGATGGGAACCGGCACCCTTAGCAGATGCCGGTTGGTTATTGGCCTTATTGCCTTTGGCGTTTTGTGCAGATCCGCGCGCCAAACTAAACCTCCATGACGACCGGGATGATCATCGGACGGGTGCGCGTACGGCTCCAGATAAAGTTAGAGAGCGAATCGCGCACGGCCTTGCGAATGGCATCGGAACCGCTGCTCGTAAAGCTAAACTTGCCCTTCTCGATCGTCTTCATAATGGACGCGGAGGCATCCTCGGAGAACTGGTCGTCGATGGCAAACGAGACGCCGCGGCCCGAGAACTCGATGGCCTCGATCTTCTTGTGCTTGAGCGAGACGATGGCAACAGCGGTAACCATACCGTCGTTGGCGAGCTTCTGACGATCGCGCAGGACGATGGGGTCGGTATCGCCGATACGCAGGCCGTCGACGTAGACGACGCCGGACTCGACGGGCGTACCGCGTTTGACGATACCGCCGCGCATCTCGAGCGTGTCGCCGTTATCGAGGATAAAGAT
>CABUXM010000053.1 GCA_902495545.1 uncultured Collinsella sp.
ACGCACGCGAGCTCGACGAGTTCTTCCGCTTTGACCGCATCCTGCTCGACGCTCCCTGCACCGGCACGGGCACCGTCATCAGTGGCAACGAGAAAAGCCTGCGCGGCCTCACCGAGCAGCTGCTCGTCAAGTGCGCCCGCTCGCAGCGCGCGCTTCTGGACCGCGCCATGGGAGCCCTCAAACCGGGCGGCATGCTCGTCTATTCCACCTGTTCGATCATGCCGCAGGAAAACGAGGACGCCCTGCAAGAGGCCCTCGACAAGCACATGGATTGCGAGCTTATCCCCCTCGACGGCACACCGAGCGAAAGTGAAGCGCGTCGCGCCCAGGATGCCGGCGAGGAGCCGCATATCGAGTGCAACGCCCTCACCGAGGCCATCGCCGCCGGCCATGTCTCGGCCATCGCCAACGGTATGCCCGGCACGCTGACCATTCCGCCTAGCCGCGATTTTGAGGGCTTCTACATTGCCCTGATCCGAAAACGCAGCTAGCGCACGGATCAAAAACTCAACAAGCTATCTCTGTGCGCGTTTGCCCTGCTGGTCGCGATGCTGTTTAAGCATCGCGCGCTCCTTGCGTTCGGCCCTTTTGCCCTTAATGGCCGTGACCACAAAGTAGATGACCGCGGCGGCAACGATTGCGCCCACGCACAGGCCAATCGAGCCAAACATTGCTGTCAATTCCATACCGCGTCACCTCTCTTTTAAACGGGGCTTTCAAGATAGCACCTCGATCCTCGCCACCACAGCTCCTTCACGTTCTCCCGCCCTTCGGTCTAACGGATGGTGCGGCGGGGAAAAATCAACTCGTCAAACGATTTAGCATTCGCAATTCCGGCTGCATCGCGCCGGCCACCATCGCATAGAATCGAGCCTCCATGGATACCCTCAACGACCTAAACGAACGCGTCGACGCCTTTGTCGGCACCAGCTCCTTCGACACGCCTGCCGCGGCAAACGACCAAGCTCCCATCGATGTACCCGCCGAGGTTCACGAGGACATCGTCGCCTCGGTCGATTTCTCCGAGGTCGAGCTCGCAGACGAGTTCACCGAGCCCCAGGTAGCCGTGACCCCCAACGGACTGCTCCCCATGGAGCCCCTGCCCATCGACGGACGTCTGCGCAAGGCTGCTCTTCGCATGCCCGACGAGATCGAGGAGGCCAGCGGCTTCACGCTCTTCGGCCGCCGCATCAAGTCGCTCATTTACACTACCGATGTCGCGGTTATCCGCAACTCCAACGCCGATGCCGTTTTTGCGGTCTACCCTTTCACGCCGCAGCCCGCCATTACGCAAGCGCTGCTGACCGTCGCCGAGTGCCCGGTCTTTGTAGGCGTGGGCGGCGGAACTACGACCGGTAAGCGCTCCGTGCAGATGGCAGCCGTCTCCGAGATGCAGGGCGCGGCGGGCTGCGTGGTCAACTCCCCCGCTACTGCCGAGATGGTCGAGCACATCACCAACATCGCCGACATCCCCGTCATCGCCACGGTCGTACGTTGCGACGACGATGCGCATGCCAAAGTGCGCGCCGGAGCCAAGATTCTCAACATCGCCGCCGGCAAAAACACGCCCCAGGTCCTGCGTGAACTGCGCGAGCACTATCCCAACCTGCCGCTCATCGCGCCGGGCGGCAAGACGCCCGAGAGCATCCGTGAGACCATCGCCGCCGGCGCCAACGCCATCATCTGGACGCCGCCTTCGGCACAGCAGCTACAGACCGACATGATGCAGCGTTATCGCAAGATGAAGGAAGAAGCCACACCTGTCATCTCGCGCGACGATGTGCCCATTATCGACCAGGTCGCCGCCGCCGAGGTCAGCCAGGTCGAGAACATGAATCCCGATGTGCCGATTCCCGACGAAGTCATCGAGCGCGTCGCTTCGATCCACGAGCGCGTCGAGGAGCATCGCGCCAACCGCGGCCTCAAGCCGTCACTGCACGGCTTCTTCTTCCGCGGAAAGAAACGCTAATCGTAACAGCAAGGCCCGCCCCACAAACGTGAGGCGGGCCGTTATCGTTTGAGCAATCATGCAGCGACGTGATGGGGCAAATTAATCCACGCGCTTGTCGCCCATAAAGAAGAGCGCCACCGTACCAGGTCCGGTATGCGAGCCAATCAGAGTACCGATGTCATTGATCTCAATCTTGCCTTTAAGCTGCGGAACCTGTTCCTCAATCAGCGCCGCAACTGCCTCGGCATCCTCGCGGCACGCCGAGTGCGACATGATGCACTTACCCGAATAATCCGCACCGTCCTGCACGTGTGCCATCATGGTCTTGGCCATCTCGGAAATCGCGCGCTTCTTAGTGCGAATCTTCTCACATGGTGACAGCTTGCCGTCGCAATCGACCGTCATAAGCGGGCAAATCTTAAGCGCCGTGCCGATGATCGCGCTCGCGGCCGAAATGCGACCGCCGCGCAGGTAGCTCGACAGATCGGTCGAGAAGAACCAGTGGTGCAGGTTGAGTTTGTGCTCCTCGATCCAGGCAGCCGTCTCGTCGAGTGAAGCCCCGCTATCGCGCACGTCGGCGGCATATTCCAGCAACAGGCCAAAGCCCGAAGACGCCGCCAGCGAATCGACGACGCGCACCTTGCCGCCCTGGGGATAGCGATCCGCGAGCATCTGCGCCGCAACGCAGGCCGATCCATACGTGCCCGAAATGCCCGACGACAACGTCAGGTGCAGCACGTCTTTACCCTCGGCAACAAACGGCTCCCAAAACTCCTCGTACTCACCCACGCTCACCTGAGACGTCTTGGGCATGGCGCCCGCGGCAATCTGGGCAAAAAACTTGTCCGGCGTAATCGACTGATACAGATCGTCCGTATAGACAACATCGTCGATCTCGTAATGAAAACACACGACAGGGATATTGCGCGACGCAAAGAACTCACGGGTTCGGTCGGCGGCGGATTCACAGGTCAGGACAAAATCACTCATATGAGGCTCCTTACTCATTGCTGCGCAAATTATCGCACAGTGAGCCTACATACGGTACATATGTCCACTATTTACCAAATCGAACCAAAAATAGCGAACATCTTCCCACCATCGTCTCCACCGACCCCACGCATAAATATCTGAGAAAACACCCTCTGTTGTCTCCACTCAACCGCCATATCTACCTCAACTAAATCGATTTACCAAACCGTTCAGCCGACAATTCAGCCGCTGGCGCAAAATCGAAACAAAAGCGGCGCATACTGATAAACGTTTGACGCTGTTTATCAGTTTTACCAGCCCCATCGGAAGGTGTTTCATGGTCGCATTCGATCGCAACCCGCAAGACTTCAAGTATCTGCGCCTGCTGTCGAGACAGTTCCCCACCGAACAATCCGCATTTACCGAGATTATCAACCTCTCGGCCATCCTCAACCTACCCAAGGGCACCGAGCATTTTATGAGCGACGTGCACGGCGAGTACGAAGCCTTTATGCACATCCTCAACAACTGCTCGGGCGTCGTGCGCGAACATGTCGACGAGATCTTTGGCGACACGCTCACCTTTGACGAAAAGGGCGAGCTGTGCACGCTCATCTACTACCCGCGCGAGAAGATCGAGCTGGTCCGCAGCCAGCGCGAGGACTCGCCCACCTGGTACAAGACGATGCTTGACCAGCTCATCATGGTCGCTCGCTCGCTTTCAAGCCGCTACACGCGCTCCAAGGTGCGTAAGGCCATCCCGCGCGACTACGCCTATATCATCGACGAGTTGTTGCACACGCACCCGGACGAGAACAACTATCGCGTGCGCTATCACGAGCGCATCGTGGAGTCCATCCTGGAGACCGCCAGCGCCGACGACTTTATCGAGTCGCTCGCTTCGCTCATCAAGCGCCTGGCCGTCGACCACCTGCACCTGGTGGGCGATATCTTCGACCGCGGCGGCGGCGCGGCCAAGATTATGGACCGCCTGCTCACCTACCATTCGCTCGACATCCAGTGGGGCAACCACGACCTGCTGTGGATGGGCGCTGCGGCCGGTGAGCCCGCCTGCATCGCCACGGTATTGCGCAACAACCTACGCTACGACAACTACGAGATCTTGGAGAATGACTACGGTATCTCGCTGCGTGAGCTTGTCGCCTTTGCCGATGCCACCTACACCGCCGGTGAGTCCATCACCCCGCTGATCAAGGCCATCAACGTGCTGCTCTTTAAGCTCGAGGGCCAGATTATCCAGCGCCACCCCGAGTTCGATATGACCAACCGCCTGTTACTCGACAAGATCGAACACGACACCGGCACGGTAACGCTCGCCGACGGCAGCGTGTGGCCGCTCACGACCAACGACTTCCCCACCGTCGACCCGGCGGACCCCTATACGCTCACGCCCCAGGAGCAGCACATCATCGACAAGCTCGTGTCCGAGTTTGTCACCGCCGATCACCTGCATCGCCATATCGATTTCCTCTATTCCCACGGCTCGATGTACAAGGTCGCCAACGGCAACCTGCTCTTCCACGGCTGCGTTCCGCTCAACGAAGACGGCACCTTTAGCAGCATGAACTGTCTGGGCACCTGGCACGCCGGGCGCGATTATCTCGATTTTTGCGACCACATCGCCCGCCGCGCCTGGCGCGTGGGCGACCGCGACGCTCTCGACTGGATGTGGTACCTGTGGATTGGCTTTAACTCGCCCGCCAGCGGACGCCTGGTGCGTACCTTTGAGCGCGCCTATATCGCCGATAAGAGCACCTGGGTCGAGCCGATGGACCCATACTTTACGCTTACCAAGTCGCCCTCGGTCTGCGACGACATCATGCGCGAGTTTGGCGTCGCGCCCATGGCATGTTCGCCGACCGGCCACATCATCAACGGCCACACGCCCGTTAAAACCACCAAGGGTGAGCAGCCCATCCGCGCCGAGGGCAAGCTACTGGTCATCGATGGCGGCTTCTGCCGCGCTTACCATCCCAAGACGGGCATCGCCGGCTATACGCTCATCTCGAGCTCGCGCGGCTGCCGCCTCAAGTCGCACCGGGCCTTTACGACAGTCGCCGAGGCACTCACGCGCAACGTGGACATCGAGAGCGAGACCAACCGTTTTGACCAAGCAGACCGTCGCCGCATGGTGAGCGACACCGATACTGGCGCCAAGATTCGCAGCCAGATCCAGGACCTGCGCCAGCTGCTCGATGCATATAGAAACGGTGCTATCGAGGAGCGCGCCTAGCACCACCCGCGGGGATTGGCTAAACTTGCTAAGTTTGTCATCCCCGCGGCGCTTCGGCGCCAGCTTAAGGCAGGTACCATGCAAAAGCTCCTTGCGCAGATCATGAAATTTGGCGTCGTCGGTGTCATTGCCACGGTTATCGACTTTGGCATTATGAATCTGCTCCACTACGGTCTGGGCCTCAACATCCTAATCGCCAACACCAGCGGCTTTATCATCTCGCTCATCTTTAACTACCTCGCAAGCATGAAATACGTGTTTGCGCACAAGGAAGGCATGAGCCGCCGCCGCGAGTTCATCATCTTTGTCGTGCTGTCCGTAATCGGTTTGGCGCTCAACGACGGTATCGTGCTGACACTCAACGCCGGTCTGGGGCTCGAGGCCAATATCGCCAAGATCTGCGCCACCGCGCTTGTCATGGTCTACAACTTTGTGACCCGCAAGATCTTCCTGGAGGGCGACGAGACAAAATAGCTCGAAACCCCTGCAGCATTACGGCGCCCACGGACGACGCGCACTCAGCGCAGTATCGTCCGTGGGTGTCGCTCGTTTACGGGCAAATTTTCAACGTTTACGGATTAGCTCTTGAAAATTTGACGAGTTCGTATAGTTCTTGGCAAAGACCTTACGTTTCCCTTGCAAAAGATCTAAAGTATCCCCTGCTCGATTCATCAACGCATTGGATGTGATTACGTGCGCAAGGCGCTGGCACAACCTCATACCAAGCAGTTCCTCAAGTTTGCCGTCGTGGGTCTTATCTCCTTTGGCATCGACTGGGGCATGCTCATTGCGCTCGTCGAGCTGTTCCACCTCGACTTTTTGATGAGCACCACGGTTTCGTTTATCACGTCCGTCGTGGTCAACTACTGGCTCAGCATGAAGTACGTGTTCGACCACCGCGAGGGCATGAGCCGCAAGCGCGAGTTCACGATCTTCACCATCCTGTCGGTGATCGGCCTGGGCCTCAACGACCTGTACATGTTTGTGGGCGTCACGTTTTTGAGCATCGGCTACCAGGCCATGAAGGCCATCGCCACGTTCCTCGTCACCTGGTACAACTACTTCAGCCGCCGCTTCTTCCTCGAGGGCGCACGGTCGTAGTCGATTCACTATTTGCTTGAATGTATAACCGGTTGGAATTCCCGTTCCAACCGGTTTTTTTGTTTGCAGAGAGACCCGGCGACCCAGTCCCATTCGCATGAAAAACGGGCGGTCCGGATGTTGGTCCGAACCGCCCGTCTGGCGCGCTATGTCGAGGCCTCTAGCCCGTTACGTAATACCAAACAACGTTGTCGCCATTGGAGAGAACGTAGTTACTGCAGGCCGTCATGGGCGTTGTGCCGTTGACGGAGTACATCCAGCCGCTCGTGCCGCCGTACTGTTTCTCGGCCAAACCACCAATCGCGGAGACATACGTACCGTACGACGAGCCATGTGCGTTGACAGAAAGGCCCAGCGCGCACAGGGCATCGTAGACGGTAGCGCCTTCGTTAAAGGTAAAGGTGCCACCAGAGGACACAGGATTGCGCACAGAGCTCGATGTGACCGAAACCGTCACCGTAACGTAGCTAGGCTGCTGCGAGCTGCCCTGGTCGCCAGTAGAGGCGTTGCCGTTATCGGGGGCAGAAGATGCCCCGCTGGATGAGGAGGAGGCGCCAGGCGTAGAGCCGGCCCCGCCAGAAGAAGTCGAGTTCTGAGAAGTCGACTGATTGCCGTCGGTCTTTTTATTGCTGTTCTTCTCTCCAGACTTCTTGCCATCCTTGTCTTCGGACTTTTTGCTATCCGAGCCCTTGTTTGATTCCTTGTCCGAAGACTCGGACTCCTTCTTAGAGTCAGATTTATCCGAACCCTTAGACTCGTCGTTCGCACCATCCGAAGATTTGGAATCCTTGGAGCCAGCTTTACCCGAAGCGACGGTCGAGTCAGACCCCTTGGCGTCCTTCGCGACGACGCTCTCCCCCGTCACGGTCTGAACGATCCAGTCAATGGACCAGGCGCCGCTCTCGGAAGGATGGACGAAGCCCAGCGATATGACAATTAGCGCAACGCACGCGGCGGTCAGGACGCCAGTAAGCGCCTTCCGTCGAGGGGCGGACGCCGCCGAAGCGGCGCCCTGTTGCTTTGCATCGTCGAACTGAATGAACGAGGAATTTGGTTGCTTGGGGTCAGCGTCCTTGGATTTATTGGACACAGCCCTCACCTACCGACGTTTGGTGAACACGAACACGCCGACGATGGCGAGACCGATGACGCCGGCGGCAACGCCAACAATGGCGAGCGGGTTGGCGCCAGTCTCCTGCTCGGAAGCACTAGAGGGCTTCTTAGCAGTGGTCGTAGAAGCAGCACCCGTATCGGACTTGGAATCGGACTTCTTGTCGGACTTGCTGTCCTTCTTGTCAGACTTCTTGTCAGACTTCTTCTCGTCCTTCTTATCGGACTTATCGGAGTCCTTCTTGTTGGGCTTGTTGTCCTTGGTCTCGGTCTTGGTCGACACCGTCGTCTTGGTCATCGGCTTATGACCCGGAGCGACAGCGCCGCCAGCCTGCTGGCCCTTCGTGCCGGAGCCGGAACCCGTGCCCGTGCCAGCGCCAGCACCGGAACCGTTGCCAGCGCCACCATTGCCGCCATTGGAGCCAGAACCGCCATTGCCGCCAGGGTTAACAGCATTCTTGGTCCACTTGGCATACAGCGTCAGATCGGCCGTCACCGGCGTACTGAAGTCATACGCCCGCGTGCAAGCCTCATCGGTGAACCAACCGCCGAAAGTGTAGCCATCGCGCGTCGGATCGGCCGGCTTGACCAGCTTGCCGTCGGCCGTAGCAACAAACTTAGTGTCGCAAGCAGACCCGCCGTTGGAATTAAAGGCAACCGTCCAAGACTCAACGGCCCCGAGCTTGAACAGCGTGCCCGAATCATTGATGTAGTACAGGCTGCCAGATGCATCGGCAATGACCGTAGAGTCACAGTACTGGTAATGGCCAGCCGCATCATAAATCTGCGTCGCCTCTGCATCACCGAGCGTATAGCGATACACGCCACCACCAGCAGAGTAGTTGACGTAATCCTTGCTATCCGCGCTGTTAACGGTGAAGTACACATAGGTCTTGCCGCCCTGAACACTCACCAGCGGAGTAGCAGCAATACCGTTGAGGCCAGCCGGCAGCGCCTTGCCGTCGGCAGCAGCGACCATCGTGGTCTTACCCGTCTTCAGGTTATAGAGAACCAGAGCAGAGCCCGTAGCCGTCTGTCCGCCGACAATCAGATTGTCACCAAACACCGCAGGGGCGCTCAGATTATTCGTAAGGCCCAGATCAACCGTCTTCTGCTCGCTCAGTACGCCCTTCGCCGAAAGCGAAATCACATGAAGCTTTCCGTCGTGTGTCATCTGATAGAAGGTCGAACCATTAGACGGATCGGCAATGCAATCGGCATTTGCGACAGCGCCGAGCTTCATGGTCGAAACGACATCGCCCGTCGTCTTATCAATGCACTTAAGCGTGCCCGCGCTCGTAGGAACGATGGCATACTTATCCGTCAAAGCCGCACCAGTCCAGTAATAGCCCTCGGCAGGGTCGATGTTCTGCCAAGAAACTTCGCCCGTGGCAATCTTAATGCGTGCAAAGGAGCCGTTGCCGTAGGTCGCGTTGTAATTCTCGTCATACGAAATATCGACCGAGCCTACATAGACGTACTCGCCGTCCGAAACGACGGTGCAGGAGCTCTGCGTCAAGTCCGTCAAACCAGGCGTCAGCCACTTGCAGATCAGCTTGTCTGCAGTAATCGCCTGGACCGCACCGCCGTTGAGCGGAACGATGATAAGGCCATTGGTATAGATCGGGCGAGAGGTATAGCTCACCTTAGAGGCAAGCGGCGCAGAGGCAACCTTTTTGCCCGTGGACGAATCGATCTTAATGAGCTCGTTCTCGGTCGCGATGTACACAAAGCCGTTAGCAATGACAGGCTCGCTGCAGTTGGCATACTGCTGGCCAGACTCGGCCTTCCAATCGAAGGCCCACTTAAGACCGGCGGCCTGCGCAGGCGTCTTGGCATCCGTTACGGTCGAACCGTTGCCACTGTTGCCGTAGCCGGCCCACTCGGCATCCCAATTAGGAGTCGTCGCACTCGGGTCCACGACAATCTTGTCGGGATCGGGCATGGGCGATTTTTCGGTGGTGTAGGCAAATGTAACCTTGTCGCCGCTCTTGAGCGTGACCTGGTTGGCACAGAGGGATGAGGACTCTCCGTTGATATACAGATGCCAGTATTTACCGGTCGCACCATCATAGCCGTAAGACTTGTCTTCGAACGGCGAAGTAATGGACCAGTATGCACCACTCTGGGAGGCCTTGTAATCAATGCCCTTCGCCTTCAGAACCGTCTCAATAAGGTCCTGAGCCGTAGAGCCTTCGGGCAGGGAAACATTGCTTGCCGAGCCCCAGCGAGTATTGTTGCCGTTGACATCGGGGCCGATGATATCGGCGGATCCAAGCACCTGACCAGGGAGGGCATCGCTGTCGCCAGCATACATAAAGGTGACGGCGTCACCCTCATGGAGCTCGTAGGCACCAGCGCCAACGTCGGCGAACTTGTACTTTGCGTCGGACTTGCCCTTTACGTAGAAGCGCCAATAGCTATTGGTCGCAGCATCAGAGGCACAATAGGTCTTACCGTCAAGCGGCGAGGTAATGCCCCTAAGGCACCAACCCCAAGACTCTTCTGTAGCTTTGAGTTTAAGACCAGTCTGCTCCAACAGGTCCTTAGCAGTAGAGCCCGCCTTGAGACTCGTCTGGCCCGTCGAAGCCCAAACCTGCTGCTTGCCGTCCTTGTCCTTGCCAAGCACCTGAACGGAAGCATGGACAGAATCGGACGGCAACTGGTCTCCCCAGCCACCGTAGAACCACGTGACGGTATCGCCAGCATGGATGGTGACATTGTCCGCCGTATAGTCACTCGACTTGCCGTTGATAAACAGCTGCCAATAGGTCGAATAATCTTGGGGCGTACCCAGCTCAACACCGTTGTACTTAAGGCTCAGAATGAAGGAGCCCGCAGCAACGGCGTCAATATCATTCGCCTCAAGCGCGACCTTCGTAAGATCAAGCGCGCTCGAACCGGACGTCACCACATACTGCGCGTTGTCGACCCAGGTCTGAGTCTTGCCCTGGGCATCGCGACCAATGACGGTCACATTCGCAGCAAGCTGGTCCTTAACGACAGGGGACGCGCTACCAGCCGTATAGGCAAACTCAATCTTCTGCCCCTGGGTGAGTTTGACGCTGCTCGCGCCAACCGAGGAAGACGCGCCGTCGACGAACAGCTGCCAGTAGGCATGAGTCGTCGGATCGTAGGCAAGCGTGCGGCCATCGCTCGGGGAGGTGATGCTTTCGAGGTAGAAACCGTATGCCGTGTTCGGATCGTACTTCGCCTTGAAGCCCGTCTTCTCCTGCAGCTTAATGAAGGCATCCGCAGCCGTCGCGCCCTCGTCGAGCTTGAGCTGCGTGGGTGCCACCCAGGTCTGAGCCTTGCCGTCGGCATCGGTGCCGATAATCGAGAACGAGACCTCGATTTGCTTCTTGACGACATCGCCAGTTTCTGTCGGGTTCTCTGTCTGGACGGCAGCCGCGGCGGCAGATCCTGCTTGGCCAGCGGATGCCGTCGAAGACTGCTCGCTCGTGGCAGGGCTCTCCCCCGTCGCCGAGCCTTCGTCGCCAGTTGCTGCCTCTGTAGTGGCGGCACTAGCTGCAGGCGCGCTCCCGGAATCCGAAACCTCGGCGCCGCTCTGCTCAGCGGTACCGCCCGCAAGCGCTGCGTCCTCGCCTGGCGTCGTAGCCTGAGCCACAGCGTCGGTAATGCCCTCGGCGCCCTCGGCCCACAGCTGAGACGGCGTGGTGCTAAAGGCCATCGCGAAGGCCAGGAATGCCACCAGGCCGCGCTTGGCTACGCCGCGCGCAATTGCGCCACGGCGATGCGAGACGCGCTGGCGCTCGTCCTCAAACATATCCATTTGTCTCCTACTGTCTGTACTTGGAGCGTTGCCTTGAGACTGCCCCACGTCATCGCGCATGTTGCGCTCGAGTTCCCCCATCGGGGTCCCCCTTCCCTCCAGAGCCCTATGCACACCGGCGGCAAAAGCCGCAGCCGCATGCAAGACGGGAGGCGATCCGACTTAACCTTAACGACTCGGGCACGTCGTCCGATCTGCGACGCGAGCATCCCGAGCCAAGAGGAATTACGGTTACTGGTACAGCTGGGGACTTGCACCCCGATTCTCCCAAATGCGCAGGATAACCGCGCATTCGTGCGTCTTCGCACCACCATCTAGGCCATCGATTATTACCGTCAAAATGGTATCACGCAAAAGGGCCTCGTACGCAGGCGAAGCCCAAGGTAAAAGCTATTGTTCGCGATAGGAAAATGCGGTGACGGCCGCAGCCTCTAATGCTTGCCGCCGTGACTGTTGAGCCAGATATTGCGGCCCAGCATAAGCGCCAGCACCAGCGCGCTCACGTAGCCCATAAAGCCAATGACCGGGATACCAAACACAACCGGCTCGATGCGCGCGTAGTACACCACCGACGAACCGATAAACAGGCCAGCAATCACGATTGCCATCGACATGCGGTCGATAATTCCGCCCAGCTGTCGCAGCGCCTTATCGCTGCTCATGATCTGCGTGTTCACCTTAAGCTGGCCGCGCGTAAGCATACGCGAAGCCAAGCCCAGATACTCGGCCGCCTCGAGCGAGCCTTTTGCCGCGCGATAGCTGCTCGCGGCAAGATCGCGGCTCATCTCGCGCATGCGGGCGTAGGTGCTCTTCTCGTTTTTGATGTGCGTCTGGATGATCTGGATCATGTTGACGTTGGGCATGTACTCGGTCAACAGGCCCTCGAGCGTCACCATGCCGCGGGCGAACATCGTCACCACGCTCGGCAGCTCAACGTCATTTTTGCGCGCGAGGTTTAACAGCGAAGTCAAAAACTCGCCGATATCCAGGTCTTTAAGGTCGAGCCCGGCAAAGTCGGCAACAATAAAGTCCAAGTCGGACAAAAAGGCCGAATGGTCAAGCTCGGCCGAATCGCCGCGCGTCACGGCAAAGCGCATGAGCGAATCCTTGAGCTTGGGCACGTCACCCTCGGCCACGGCGAAAATCATGTCTTTGACGATACCGCGGTCATGGCTCGACATACGTCCGACCATACCCAAGTCGATAAAGTAGACAATACCGTCCTTGAGGATGATGTTTCCCGCATGCGGGTCGGCATGGAAAAAGCCGTCGTCGAGCACCTGCGTCGAGTAGTCCTCGACAATCGCGGCACCGATCTTTTCCAAGTCATAGCCCTCGGCCACTAAGCGTTCAGGATCGGCGATCGAAATGCCGTCGACGTAGTCCATAACCACCACGTGTTCGGTGCACAGGTCCAGATAGGATTTAGGGCACGTCACGCCATGAACGCTCTTATGGAACTCGTAAAAGTCATTGAGGTTTTTGGCCTCGGCCAAAAAGTTGGTCTCCTCGCGAAACGAGGTCCACAGCTCCTCGACCACGCCGTGCAGGTCAACGAATTGATCGGTGTTGACGAACTTGGAAACGATACGCACCACCGAGCGGATGATATCGATGTCCTGCGCCATAACCTGCTGCGCACCGGGGCGCTGCACCTTGACGGCCACGTCCTCGCCCGTCACCAGACGAGCGCGGTGCACCTGCGCGAGCGATGCGCTACCAAGCGGATTGGGGTCGATCGCATCGAACATCTCCCCCAGTCGCAAGCCGTATTCTTCCTCCAGACAGCTGAGTACGACCTCGTACGGCACCGGCTCCACGTCGGAGCGCAGACGACGCAGCTCGTCGCAAAAGCGCTGCGGCAGAATCTCGGACCGGTTGGCCAAAATCTGCCCCATCTTGACGAACATGGGGCCGAGTTCCTCGAGCAGGCGGCGCAAACGAACCGGCGTGAGGTTATCCCACACGCGGTACTTTTTGACCAGGCGAACAATCTGCCCGATGCGTTCGCGACGACCCGCCGGCGTGAGCTGGTATTCCTCGTCCGGCGCCATCGCGTCGGGCTCCTCGGGCACCATATCGACAGCGCGTGGCTTCTTGCGAGCGCCCGAGACGGCGGCGTCGACCTCATCGACAACCGCCGCCTCGTCACCCAGAGGATCTAGATTGTTGTAATCGGTGGTGGAATCTGCCATCTGCGCTGCTACTCGGCCTGTTCGGTGTCCTCTGCATCGTCGGGCTCAACGGACTCGACGGGCACCGAGGTCACGTTGTCCTCGACCGAATCGACGATGTCGCGCACATGGGCCAGGAAGGCCGTGCGCTCGGGGGCGGTCATAACGCGGACGCGGGCAAGGATGAGCTCGTCGAGCACGCGCTGGGCCGCGGTCTCGCCCTGCATGCCCAAGCGCTCGGTCAGATCGGAGATGGTACCGCCGGCCTGCTCGAACATGTCGGACACACTGCGGGCGATATCGGGGGTGGCGGTGTCCTTGCGGACCTGCTCGCCTTTGGTGTTAAGGTCGTCGAGGACCTTCTTGCCGCCTTCGACAGCAACGGCGGCAGCGCCAAAGCCAACGTTGATGGCGCCGTTAACAAGCTGATCGAGTTTCATAACCATGGTTGTCTCCAATCACAAACAACTGCATTGGCGTTCTTGTACCCAAGATTGAGTGAAAGCGACAAAGCGTTTTAGCGCTATTCGATCGACGGGAAATCCCTACCTCACGTTGTCGTTCATCGCGAAAGAGTTCTTCATGGCGCAGCTCGTGGTGTAGAGCACCTTGCTCAGTAGAGCATCGGTCTCCACGCGGACACGCTCGGCAAAGGCCTCGTTGGCGCGTGCAAGCTCGGCAGGCACCTCGGCCTCGGGCAGAGCGGCTACGGCAGCGTCGACGTCATGGATCTGCTTGTGGCCCATGCCACCGACCTTCTCCTGATAGTCCTCCACAGCGCGGCCGCACTCATGGAAGCGGACGTCGGCCAGGGCGCCGATCAGGCGGTTGGCCCAGTAGAAGTTTTCGGACGTCACGCGAGCCTGCGTGTCGGCATAGTACTCGGGCATGGTCTCGACGTTGGCGTACAGCGGAACCAGCGCGTTAAACGAGTTGGAGCCAAAGGCCATCCACTGCACGGCGCGGTAGGCCGGCTGCGCATAGGGACGCAGCTGCAACACGGCGAGCTGGCTGTTGCGATTGATGCCGATGGGGCGATAGGCGCCACGCGTAGCGGGCGTGCCCTTGCTGCCGTAGCAGTCGTACTCCGTGCCCTGGTAGTGGCTCGAAAGCACGTACTTAATGTCCTCGATGGTCACCTTGCGCTCGGGCACGCGGCTCCAAGGGATGTCGTCGCTCTCGGGCGTGAAGTCGGCGTCGGGGCCATCCCACACGTCGCTGGGGTTGAGGCAGCGCTGCATGTACCAGGCGCGCGGCGTGTTGTAGACATGGTCGCTGTCGCTGTGCGAGCCAAAGGCCTCGCGCGGGTTAAAGACCGCAGCCGGGCCGTCGCCCTCGACGCCCAGCGTCAGGTCCAGATGCCACTCGGCCATCCAGGCGCGCAGGTC
>CABUXM010000054.1 GCA_902495545.1 uncultured Collinsella sp.
CGCTCGGCGAAGGTCGAGACGACGTTGACGATATCCTGGCCGGTCATGGCATCGACGACCATCAGCACCTGATCGGGCTTGACGGCCTTCTTGATGTCCACGGCCTCCTGCATCATCTGTTCGTCGATCTGAAGACGTCCGGCGGTATCGACGATGACCACGTCGCGCAGGTGATCGACGGCCTCCTGGATGGCGCCCTTGGCGATATCGACCGGGTGCGCACCGTCGCCGCGGAAGACCGGTACGCCGATCTCGCCACCGAGCGTGGCCAGCTGGTCGGCAGCAGCGGGACGGTAGACGTCGCACGCGGCGAGCAACGGCGAGCGGCCCTGCTTCTTGAGCAGGTAGGCCAGCTTTACGGCCGCCGTGGTCTTACCGGAGCCCTGCAGGCCCACGAGCATGATGACGTTGGGAATACGGTTACTAAAGACGAGCTTGCTCTCGGTGGAGCCGAGCATCTCGGTGAGCTCGTCGAGCACAATCTTGACGACGTTTTGCGCCGGCGACAGCGACTCCATGACCTCGGCGGTCATGCAGCGCTCCTTGGTCTTGGCGACGAACTCCTTGACGACCTTAAAGTTAACGTCGGCCTCGAGCAGCGCCATGCGAATATCGCGCATGGCCGAAGTAATATCGGCCTCGGTCAGCTTGCCCTTGCCGCGCAGGCGGTCAAATGTGTCGTTGAGGCGATCGCTCAGGGAATCAAACACTAGTCACTCCTTAATTGGACTCGCCCACCAGGGCGCGGCAGAAATCTTTGGCATTGAACTCCTGCAGGTCATCGACCTGCTCGCCCACGCCCACGCGCAGGATCGGGAGCTTGAGTTTCTCGGCCACGGCCATGGCGATACCGCCCTTAGCCGTGCCGTCGAGCTTAGTCATGATAATACCGTCCAGGCCCAGCGCCTCGTTAAACTCGAGCGCCTGGTTCAGACCGTTTTGACCCGTCGCGGCGTCGATCACAAGCACGACCGAAACCGGCATGGGACCGGCGGCCATATTGGCGGCGCGCTTACGCGTCACGTTAACCACCTTGGCAAGCTCGCGCATGAGCTCAGGGCTCGTGTGCAGACGGCCGGCGGTATCGATAAGCACCAGGTCGCTGCCGCGCTTATCGGCCTCGTCGAGCACGTCATAGCACACGCTCGCCGGATCGGAGCCGCGGTCACGCTTGATAACCGGTACGCCAGCGCGCTGGCCCCACACATCGAGCTGCTCGATAGCGGCGGCGCGGAAGGTGTCGGCCGAACCGATCACCACGTTCTTGCCGCGGGCGGCCATGGCGCTCGCGATCTTGCCGACCGTAGTGGTCTTGCCGGCACCGTTAATGCCCACAAACAGCACGCAGCTCGGCGTATCGGAAAACGGATCGCGCTCGATGGGCACAAAGTGCTGCTCGAGCTGCTCGGCCAGGGCACGACGAAGCTGCGGAGCGGTCTTGAGGTTCTTCTTGGCCGCGGCGTCGCGCAGGTCATCGGAGACCTGAATGGCGATCTCGGCACCCATGTCACCCATGACGAGGGTGTCCTCTAAGTCCTCCCAAAAATCCTCGTCGACCTCGCCGCCAAAATAAAAGACCTCGTTGAGGGCCTCGCGGCTGCGTTCAAGTCCGCGCGAGAGAGCATCGAAGAATCCCATTATGCATTCACGACCTTTCCGGTTTCGCGATCGAGTTTTTGCGAGACGACGCGACTGACGCCGTCGGCTTGCATCGAGACGCCATAGAGGACGTCAGCGTCCTCCATAGTACGGCGCTGATGCGAAATGACCAAGAGCTGCGTATCGGAACGCAACACATCGAGCGCGCCGATGAGCTTGGACAGGTTGGCGTCATCGAGTGCCGCCTCGACCTCGTCCAGCACATAGAACGGCACCGTGCGCGTGCGGTACACAGCAAAGAGCAGGGCGAGCGCCGTCAGGCTCTTCTCGCCGCCCGACATGAGCATCATCTTGGTGATGCGCTTGCCGCGCGGCTGCGCCACGACCTCGATACCCGTCTCGGCAGGATGCTCGGGATCGGTCATCTCCAGATGAGCCTGGCCGCCCGGGAAGAGCATAGCGAAGATCTCGCGGAAGTTCGCGTCGACCTTCTCAAACGTCACCAGGAACGCCTTGCGCATCTTGCGATCAATGGCCACCGTGATCTTGGTGAGCGCCTTGCGCGCGCTCTCCAAATCGGCCAGCTGCTCCTCGATGTAGTCGGCGCGGCGTTTGAGCTGCTCGTACTCCTCCATGGCAACTTGGTTAACGGGACCAAGGTTGTTGATCTGGCGCACAAGCTGGTTGAGTTCGCGCTCGGCGGCATCGCGGTCCGTGGGCGCCGGAAGCATGAGCGCTTCCTCGAGCACCGTCGTGCCATCGGCGGTAATGGCCTTGATGGCAGCCTCGACCTGCACCTCGAGCTTGCCACGCGCGACCTTGAACTCGTTTTGCGTGGCAGAGGCGGTATCGACTCGCTCCTTAGCGCGGGCAACCTCTGCCTTGGCATCCTCGATGGTCTTCTTGAGCGAAGCGGAGTCCGCCTCCTCCAGAGAGGCCTGGTCACGCAGGCGCGCTGCCCAATCCGACGCGCGTTCCAACAGGGCAGAATAGCGTTCGTGCATGGGATCGACGCGCAGGCGCAGCAGCTCGAGCGAGCGCGAGGCCTGGCGTGTTCCGCGGATACGACGGTCGATGCCCTCAAGACGATGCTCCAGGTCGGGCACGCGGCCCTTCAGCGAACGCAGGCGTTCGCTCGTCTGGGCTAGGCGAACCTTGGCGTCGGCGAGCTTGCCGGCAGCCTCGGAATCGTCACGGCGAACGCGGTCGAGTTCGTCGTTGGCCTCAGAAATCTGCAAGCCCAGATCGCTTGCCTGCGCGCGGGCCTCGTCACGCGAACGGGTGAGCTCGTCAACGCGCGGGCGCGCAGCGCGAACGGCTTCGGAGGCCTGCTCGCGGCGCTTGGAGGTGCGCACGCGCTCGACCTCGGCATTGTTGGCGCTTTGCTCCAAGCGGCCGATCTCGGAAAGCAGCGAGCGGCGCTCGCCCTCAAGACGGGCGATCTCACCGGCGGCATCGCCCTCGGCGGCACGGGCCTCCTCGACGGCAGCGTTGGCCTCAACGACTTGGTCCGAAGCATGCTCAAAGATGGCAGCCAGATCGGGTTCCAGGCCCTCGAGCTCACGGATGCGGCGCTTGCGCTCCAAGGCACCCGAAGCCTCGCCGGCATCAAGCCCCACGCGCACCAGGCCGCCGCAGGCGACGCGGGCGCCATCGGGGGTCACGTAAGTCACGCCTTCAACGACCGGCGCCGACAGCGCGGCAGCAAGATCGTCAACGACGTAATAGCCGCCGAGCAGCGCCTCGACGACGGGTCCGTAGCCTGCGCGCACGGACAGACGATCAACCAGGCGGGTACCGGCAGCGCCCTCAGCGGCGGTAGAGCCGCTCACGCCGCGCGCCACCAGCAGTGCTTCGCCCGAGGCCTTCTTTTGGTCCAGAGCCGCACGACCGGCACGCTCAAGCGTGGCGGCGTCATCAAACAGCAGCGCATCGATATCGCCGGCGAGCAATTGCTCAACCAGGCCCTCAAGCTCGCGCGGGGCCTCCAGCACGTCGCCCAGACGACCCAAGACATCGTCGCCCAGCGCACCCACCAGACGGCTCACGAGCGGCGAGCTGTCGTCCATGCGGGCATCGAGTTTCTTTTGGCTGGCAAGCTCCGAGCGCACCTCGGATAGCTTGTTGCGCGCCTCACTCTCGCGGGCACGCAGGTCCTTCAGGGCCGCGCGTGCCGTCTCGGTGGCCTCACGCGCATCAACCTGAGCCTGGCGCGCTTCCTCAAGAGCGCCCTCAAGCTCCTCGGCGCGGTCGCGACGGCTCTCGAGCGAGGCCATGACCTCCTCGAGCTGCTCGTCAATCTGCTCCAGGCGCGAGGCATACATGTTGTCCTCGACCTCGGCATTGCTCAGCGAGTCCTTCACCTTGGCAAGCTCGAGCGCGGCGTTATCGGCCACGCGCTGCACATCGCGTTGCTCACGCGTAAGCTGCGAAATCTGATTGTCGAGCGCCACGCGCCGCTCGTGGAGCTCAGCGGCGGCAGGACCAGCGGCGTCGACGTCCTCCTGGGCCTGCATGTGCGCACCGGTCACTTCCTCAAGCTGCGCACGCGCGTCCTCGAGCTCCTCGAACACGCGACGTCGCTGATGCTCGGAGCTCGAAATCTGCCCGCGCATGTCAGACAGGCGCGACACCATGTTGTGGCCCTTTTCCTCGAGCAGGCGCATGTCGGAGTTAATGCGGCCGACCACATCTTGCATATGACGGCGCTGCTCGCCCAGGTCGCCCACAAACAGGCCCTTTTCCTCGAGCATGACCTGAAGCTTCTCGAGCTCGCGCTCCTTTTCGCCCAAGCGGTACTGCGCAAGCTCCAGCTCGGCGGCGCCTTCCTTGGAACGGCTCTCCAGGTCGTTCCACTGCGACTGCAGCGAACGCAGCTCGTCGACGGCTAGCATCTGCGTAAGCTCGTTCGCACGCGAGGACAGCTCTTTGTACTTGCGCGCGCGATCGACCTGACGCTCCAGCGGCCGCAGCTGGCGGGCGATCTCCTTATTGATGTCGCGGGCACGGGTCAGGTGCTCGTCCATCGATTTAATCTTTTTGAGCGCACGCTCCTTGCGGCGCTTGTGCTTGGAGATGCCGGCGGCCTCCTCGATGAGGGCACGGCGCTCCTCAGGGCGGCTCTGCAAGATGGCATCGAGCTTGCCCTGGCTGATGATGGAATGTGTATCCTTGCCCAGGCCCGAATCGTGCAAGATGTCCTGAATGTCCATCAGGCGGCACGGGCTCGAGTTGATGAGGTACTCGCTTTCGCCCGAGCGATACATACGACGGGTGATGGCGACCTCGTCAAAATCGACGGGCAGCATATGGTCCGAGTTATCGAGCACAAGCGTGACCTCGGCGACACCCACCGGCTTGCGCGCTGACGAGCCCGAGAAGATGACATCCTCCATGGCCTGGCCGCGCAGCTGCTTGGCGCTCTGCTCGCCCAGGACCCACAGAATCGAGTCAGAGATGTTCGATTTTCCCGAGCCGTTGGGACCGACGATGACGGTCAGGCCCGGCTCAAACGTCATATGGGCGCGGTCGGCAAACGACTTGAACCCTTTGAGCGTGAGGGACTTGAGATACACGGTTCCTCGCTTACACGTGCTTCTTGTTCAGAATCACGCCGTTGGTGGTGTAACCCATGCGGTCGAGCGCTTCGAGCGCGGCGGCTCCCTCGGCTTCCTTCTTTGAGGAGCCGGAGCCGCGACCCTGACGAATACCATCGATCAACACCACGGCGGTAAAGGTGGGCGCATGCGCCGGGCCCTCGGAGCCAACGAGCTTGTACGCCGGGGGTTCGTGACCGTCGGCTTGCACGCACTCCTGCAAAAACGACTTGGGGTTCGCGGGATGCTCGGCGCGCTCGGAAGCCAAATGCGGCTTAAGCGTACGATGGATAAACTCCGCCGCAACGTCCCAGCCGGCATCCAGGTACAGTGCGCCCACGAGCGACTCGTAGACGTTCTCGAGCGCCGAATGCAGGCCGCGCGCACCGGTACCGGTCTCGGAGGCACCAAAGATGATGATGTCGTCGATGCCCAGCTCGTGAGAAACCTCGGACAGCGTAGCGCCCGAGACAAGCGACACCTTCAGGCGCGTGAGCTTGCCCTCGTCAAACTCAGGATAGGACTCAAACAGGGAGCGTGCGACCACAGCACCCAAAATGGAATCGCCCAAGAACTCAAGGCGCTCATAGCTGGCAGAAACCGGCTGGCCCTCGACTGCCGAGGGATGCGTAAGGGCCGCGCGCAGCAGCACCTTATTATTGAACTCGTGCCCCAGGATTTCCTGGGCACGCGTAAGTCGTTCGGATAAAGCCAAGACCTAGGCCTCCCTGGCGTTTTCGATCGCGTCGACGGCGTCGGCGACAGAGTTGAGCGAGAGTAGGGTCTCGTCATCGATCTCGAGGTTGAACTCGTCCTCGATAGCCGTAACCAGCTGCAGGCGCTCGAGCGAGTTGGCATCGAGGTCGTCAAAGGTGGTCTCCTCGCTAATTTCGGCAACATCGACGCCCAGAACGTCAGCAGCGACCTCGGCGATCTTGTCGAAGATTTCGGAGCGGTCCATAGCGCTTCCTCTCATAGTGCATGAATACCAAAAGAATGGTACCGCCCGGGCGGTACCAAGACACGGTTCTGATTCTACCCCACGACGTGCACCGCGAAGCACATAACAGCGCTCTAACTCGCTCTTATAAAACGATACCGTCCATAGAGTTGGCGACATTCTCGACCAGCCCGGCGCGCACGGCTTCGGCCGCCGCGAGCGCACCGTTTTTGACAGCCTCGACCGAGGTGGCACCATGGCCGATCAGGACCACGCCGCGCAGGCCCAAAAGAATCGCGCCGCCCTTGGCGTCGCCCGAAAGTTTGGCTTTAATCTCGCGCATCTGCTTTTTGATGAGCAGCGCGGCAATCTTGGTGCCGAGCGAAGACATAAAGACACCCTTGAGCTCCTGCAGCAAAAACTTGGCAGCGCCCTCGGTGGCCTTGAGCGCAATATTGCCCGACATACCATCGGCAACGACGACATCGAAGTTGCCTGAGGTGAGGTCGGTGCCCTCGCAGTTACCAACAAAGCCGGGAACGGCGGCCTTCATAGCAGGGAAACAGGCCTTGGTAAAGTTAGAACCCTTCTCGTCCTCGGCGCCGTTGGCAAGCAGACCGACGCGGGGATGCTCGATGCCCAGGACGACGCGGGCATAGGCGCTGCCCATCTGGGCAAAACGCACCATATCGTCAACCTCGACATCGGGGTTGGCACCCATGTCGCACAGCACCGTCAGACCGCCGGCGCGATTGGGCAGCGCATTGGTCAGACAGGGGCGCACCGGCTGCTTCTTGCCTTCGGCCTGATACCTAAACGGCGTCACGTAGGCGGTGGCAGCGGCGGTCATGGCACCGGTCGAGCCGGCGGAGAAGAACGCATCCGCGTTGCCCTTCTTAATGGCGCGGCAAGAAAGCACGATCGACGACTTACGCTTGGTCATCACGGCGCGAATGGGATCGTCATCCATGGCGATAACGTCAGGTGCCTCAAGGGCCTCAACACGTGCATGGGAAGCTGCAAAGGGATTGACGATTTCGGCCGGGCCAGTCGCCAAGACCTCGATATCGGGATCGGCGGCAAGCGCAGCCTCGATACCATCGAGAACAACCTGAGGTTTCTCGTCTCCGCCCACAACGTCTACACAAACGCGAACGTTACTCATATACATGCTCCTTATACAAAAATGGCCGACTCATTGAGCCGGCCATTGTGGTTCCATTTGGAACGGCATCGCATCCAGAGTATACCGTTACTCGGTAACGATAACCTCGCGGTCCTTGTAGAAACCGCAGCTGGGGCACACGTGGTGCGGAAGCTTGACAGCGCCGCAACGGGGGCACGTGGACTGAGCCGCAGCCGAGATCTTCATGTTGGCGGAACGACGGGTGTGAGTGCGGATACGACCCTGCTTTTGTTTAGGTACGGGCATAGTGACCTTCCTTATGAACTATCCAGTGTGGCGATTACGCGCAAGTAGCGATACTACCACAGTTTTACTCATCAAGCTTGAGATTCTTCAATGCTGCAAATGGATTTTCCGTGGCAGCGGCCCATTCTGCCTCTGCCTGGGCGGCGCAATCGCATTGCTCGACGTTGAGATTGCAACCGCATGTGGGGCACAGACCACGGCAATCGGGCTTGCAGAGCACCACAAACGGCGTGTCCATAACGACCGCGTCATTGATGGGCTCACCCAGATCGACGATACGGTCCTCACCCAGGAGCTCGTAGCCGTCCTCGTAGGCCTCGGGATCCTCGGGCTCATCAAAGAGGTAGAACTCCTCAATCTCACCGGCAATATCAAACGAAGCGGGCTCCAGGCAACGGTCGCACTCGCCAGTGGCGTGCGCGCGGACCATACCGGTGAGCAAGACACCGGTACCGGCATTGGTAAAGACAACGTCGTAGTCGATGCCGTCCTGAAGCTGGTACTCCTTCTCGCCCACCGTGTAGGTGGCGACATCGACCTTACCGGTCAGCGGATACGAATCTCCAGGAAACTCGAGCTGCTCGGAAAGATCGACGGTAACGCTCGGGAACTCAGCCATTACCACTGACCATTCTGCTGGGCGGCACCCTCGTTAAGCTGCTGGCGACAACGGGTGACGGTGCCGGTCAGGCTCTTGAGGTTCTCCTCGAGGTGCGTAAAGACCTGCTCGGCGTAATCCTCGGCAGCATAGCGCGTCTCACGCTCATACTGCTGGGCGCGGTCGCGGATATCGTCGGCCTGCTGCTGCGCTAAGCGGACGATCTCCTGCTCACCGGCAATGGTGAGGGCCTGCTGCTGAGCATCGGCGATGATGGAATCGGCCTGAGCGGCGGCGGAAGCCATAAGCTCCTCGCGCTCCTTGAGGATACGGCGGGACTTCTGCCATTCCTCGGGATAGCTCATGCGAATCTCGTCGAGGATGTTAAAGAAGACGTCGGCGTCGATAACCTTCATCTGGGCGTTCTTGCCGAACGGCGTCTTAGCCTCTTCGATGAGCCCCTCGAGCTCGTCGACAAGACTCACGATCCTGTCGCCAGGAAAATTCTCGCCCGGCATCCGGTCTCCTTTCATAGGTAACATATCATTGTGTTAGTTTACCACATGCCACCAGGCATTAAAAAACGTCACGAAAAGCGATGTTTGAGCGCCTTGACCACATTGGACGGAACAAAATTAGAGACGTCGCTACCGAGCGAGGCAATCTGGCGAACCACCGAGCTCGAAATATAGCCGTACTGCGGCGCACTCATGACAAAGATGGACTCCAGCTCGTTATCCAGGCGGTAGTTGAGGTCGGCCTGCTGCAGCTCATACTCAAAGTCGGTCATGGCACGCAGGCCCTTGACCACGGCTCCTGCTCCCTGTTCGCGGGCAAAATCGACCAAGAGGCCGGTGAAGGGCAGCACCTCGACGCCGTCAATATCACCGAGCGCCTCACGGGCCAGCGCCACGCGCTCGTCGAGCCTAAACGTGGTGCCGACGCCGTTTTTGCCCTGCGACTCGGCAACGGCCACGATCACGCTGGGAAAAATGCGGCGGGCGCGACGAATGACGTCGATATGGCCAAACGTGATGGGATCGAAGGTGCCCGGGACGATTACGCGGTTAATGGTGTCACTCATGGGCATCCTCCGTGGGTGCGTCGCTATCGTTGCCATCATCCTCGCCGTTGCCAACCCAACGAAGCAGGTCGACCGAGGTTATGCCATAGCGCTTCTCCCGCATGGTCTCAAAGCCGGCCGGGTGAGCGCCCGTATCGGCCGCGGCGTGCTCAAAGAGCGCGTAGGCACCCTGCGCCAGCAAGCCTTGCTGAGCTAGGTTCTGTAGCAGCTCCTCGACCGGCTCAGCACCAAAAGCATAGGGCGGGTCGAGCAGAACCAGGTCAAAGGGACCGCCCGGCACGCGGCCGCGCGAAGCGCTTGCCAGCACGTCGCCCGTCACCACGCGCCAGCGTGCACGGTCGCGGCAGAGCGACTCGATATTCTTGGTAATCAGACGAGCAGCGTTGCGATCGATCTCGAACGTGGTGAGCGAGCGGGCACCACGCGAGAGCATCTCTAACCCTAAGGCACCGGAGCCGCCAAAGGCATCCAGCACGCGGACCTCGTCCAGATCGAAGTCGAATGCCGACATGACCATAGATGCGCACGCCTCGCGCACGCGATCGGTCGTGGGGCGGGTGACATCGCGACCACGGGGCTCCTCGATCTTACGACCGCGCCATTCGCCGCCGATGATTCTCATCCTCCGCTGACCTCCTTAAAGATGTGTCGATACCGCATGGCGACCGCATCGCGCAGAGGACGCGTCGCCACGGAGTCAAGGTTGCAAGCATACCGCAAGAGCTCGACCGCGTCCAAATGGGCCCATTCGATCAATTCCTCGTCGGCATCGAGGTCAACAAAGCGCAAGGTCACGCCGCCATGCTGGCGGTAACCCAGGATTTCACCCTCGTGGCGCAGACGCAGGTCCATCTGGGCGAGCGTAAAGCCGTCCGAGGTCTTTTCGAGCGACTGGAGACGGTCTTGTGCCGCCGACGCGCCACCGTTGCCCTTGGAGTGCGTCATAACCAGGCAGGTGCCCGACACGCTGCCGCGGCCCACGCGGCCGCGCAGCTGGTGCAAGGCAGCCAAACCAAAGCGCTCGCCATTCTCGATAACCATGACGGTGGCATTGGGCACGTCGACGCCCACCTCGACCACCGTAGTCGAGACGAGCACGTCAATCTCGCCACGCTTGAAGGCATCGATGACCCGATCCTTCTCCCCCGCCGGCATGCGGCCGTGAAGGCGCTCGATAGTGAGACCCGGCAGCGCCAGACGCAGGCGATCGAGCTCGGTCGCCGTATCGTGCAGCGGCACGGGGACCGTCACGCGGCCCTCGTCGTCGCGGGCGATACCGGGCACGTCCTCCAGCTCATCGGCCGAGTCACTCGGCTCCACGAGCGGGCAAATCACGTAGGCCTGCTGCCCCTTCTCGTGAGCCTCGCGAATGGCGCCATAGGCGAGGTCTCGACTCGACTCGGTGAGCACGCGTGTCGTCACGCCAGCGCCAGGGACTGGCCGATGGCGGATGATACTCGTGTCCAGATCGCCGTAGACCGAAAGCGCCAGCGTACGCGGGATGGGCGTTGCCGTCATAACGAGCAGATCGGCACCGGGGCCCTTCGCGCGTAGTGCGTTGCGTTGGCCTACGCCAAAGCGGTGCTGTTCGTCGATGACAACAAGCGACAAGTGCTTAAAGTTCACGTCTTCGGAAAGAACAGCATGGGTGCCAAAGAGGACATCGAGCTCGCCGGACTGCAGCTGCTCATGGATCCGCTCGCGCTCGGCCGCCGGAGTGGCACCCGTCAGAAGCGCCCAGGACATGCCGGTCTGCGAGAGCAGAGGGCCGGTCTTATCGGCATATTGGCGCGCCAGCACGCCCGTGGGCGCCATAACGCAGGCCTGCGTGCCGCTATCGGCAGCCACAGCCAGCGCGCAGGCGGCAACGGCGGTCTTACCGGTACCGACATCGCCCAGCAGCAGACGGTTCATCACGCGCCCGCCATCGCACATATCGTGCAGGATATCTTGGAACGCGGCCTCCTGCTCGTCGCTCAGCGAAAACGGCAGGGCTTGCTTGAGCACGGCCAGGTGCTCGCCCGCGGTGTGGGCATAGGGCACCACATCGACCAGGCCGCCGTCGTTGCGCAGGCGCAGCGCTAGCTGCAGGTAGAGGCACTCCTCGTAGGCAAGCCGTGCGCGCGCGATATCGCGCTCGGCCATACTCGATGGAAAATGGATTGAGCGCAGCGCGCGGGCATTGCTCATCAGGCGACGCTTAACGCGCAGCGGTGCCGGAATGGGATCAAAGGGATTGCCGACGACCTCGAGCGCGCCGCTTACGATGCGGCGCATCCACGCCTGGCTCACGCCATCACTCACGTAATGGACCGGCAGGATAGTGCCCGCGGCACGCCCTTCCTCGAGCTTTTCAAAGTGCGGCGAGGCCATCTGCTTAAAACCGTAGGCAAACTCGACCTTGCCCATCACGGCCAGGCGGTCGCCCTGCTTAAGCTGCTGGGCAATCCAGGGCTGGCGGAAAAAGGCGACCTGCAGCACGCCCGTCTCGTCAACAAGCGAGACCTCGGTCACCTGCATGCGCGGACGCGGCTGCTTTTGGACGATACGGTCGACCGTGGCGATGATGGTGCACACGGTACCGATGGGCGCCATCTCGATAGACCAAGAACGGGTAAAGTCGAGGTATCGATGAGGGATATGGAGAAGGAGGTCCCCCACCGTCCGAATTCCCAGACGGCGAAGGGCCTCCTCACGTTTACCCGAAACATATTTGAGTCGCGCGATATCCTCGTCGAGCGCATTGCTCTGGGCAAAGCGCTCCGAGACGCGCGGCACGGAGCACAGCTCGGACATGGGCAGTTGCCTACTCGATCGAGAAGATCACGGGATAGAGCGGCTGCTCGCCACGATGGGCGTCAATCTCCAGATCGGGCTGAGCCTCCTCGATAGCGTCGACGATCTCCTGGAAGGCCTCATCGGACAGCTCCTCGCCGGCCAGAATCGTCAGCGCGTCGCCCTCCTCTTCCTCCTGCATGCGGTTGATGCAGTCGAGCGTGACCTGCTTCACGTCGGAACCGACCACGTCGATGGAGCCGGCGATGATACCCATGACGTCACCGGAGTGAATAGGCGAGCCGTCGGAGGCGCTGGAATCGCGCACGGCACGGGTGACCTCGCCATCGCGGACCTCGCTGATGGCGTCGACCATAGCGGCGACGGCATCCTCGAGCTCGGAATCGGGCAGGACCGCAAACAGCGCGGAGAAGGCCTGCGGAACGGTCTTGGTGGGAACGACGGCGACCTTCTTGTCGGTGCAGGCAGAAGCTGCGGCCTCGGCAGCCATGCGGATGTTACCGTTATTGGGCAGGATGATGACTGAGGTCGCGTTGACCTGGTCCACCGCGCCCAGCAGGTCGGCGGTCGAGGGGTTCATGGTCTGGCCACCGGAGACGACCACGTCGACGCCAAGGGACTTGAGGATGTCGGCCTCGCCGGAACCGGCGGCAACGGCGACAAAGCCCAGCGCCTTGGCGGGCTCGGCGGCCTTTTCCTGATCCTCGTGGATCTTGGCGGTACGGTCGTGGGCCTCCATCTCCATGTTGTGGATAAAGACCTCATAGATCTGACCGAGCTGCAGCATGTGCTCGAGCACCAGGTTGGGGGTGTTGGAGTGCACATGGATCTTGTAGTCGGGATAGGCGCCCACGAGCAGCTCACAGTCGCCCATGGAGCCTAGGAACTTAAGGCACTCGTCCTCGTCAAACGGGGCGTCGGCCTTAAAGAGGAACTCGTTGCAGTAGCGGAACTCCGAGCCCTCCCAGTCGTCGTTAGCCTCGATCTCAACGCGACCAAGGGCCGCATCGCGGGCAGAGCCAGCGGAATCAAACGTGGCGGAGAAATCCTCGACAACGGTGCTGCGGCCAAGCGCGGCGGCAACAAAGTTCTCCAGGAAGATGGCAAAGCCAAAGGCGCCGGAGTCGACCACGCCGTTCTCTTTGAGGACGGGCAGCAGGTCGGGCGTGCGGGCGACGGACTGATACGCCTCGACGACGATGGCGTCGAGCGCGTCCTCGGCCGAGAACTTCTTCTTCTCGCACTCGTCGGCCTTGGTCGAGACATCGCGCAGCACCGTGAGGATCGTGCCCTCGATGGGTTTGCGGACAGCCTGGAAGGCGACCTTGACGGCGCGACGGAAAGCGAAGGCGATGTTGGCAGCCGTAATAGGCTCATCGGCAGAGACGAGGCCCTCGGCCACACCGCGCAGAATCTGCGAGGTGATGACGCCGGAGTTGCCGCGGGCACCCATCAGGGAGCCGTGGGTGATGGCGCCGGCGATGGCCTCCATGTCGGCATCGGCGGGAAGGGCGGAGAGCTCCTTGGTCACCGAAGCGAGCGTGAGCGACATGTTGGTACCGGTGTCGCCGTCGGGTACGGGGAAGACGTTGAGCTTGTTGATCTCCTCGGCCTTGTCGGAAACGGCAGCCGCAGCGATCGGAAAACAGGTGCGAATGGTCTTTGCAATCATGAGTGGTGAAATCTCCGTGTTCGGATGCTAGTTCAGACGGCTCTTGAGCGCGTCGATGTGAATGCCGATCTTAAGGCTGGCGGGATCGATCTGGGCGATCTCCTGCAGGGTGAAGGCAACGGAGCTCGAAAGATTGTGGCAGACAGACTTCATGTTGACGCCGTTCTCGAGCACGACGTGAAGATCGACCGTAAGGCCGTTCTCGTCGGCGGAGACAAGCACGCCCTTGCGGAGGCGCTGACCGGCAAGCAGGCGCACGCTCTCAGCGCCCTGGAGCTGTTCGGCCATACCGACGACGCCATAGCACGTCATCGCGGCATAACCGGCAATATCGGCAATAACGTCGTTCGAGACGCTCAGGCTGCCGTTAATGGTCTCAGACACAAGAATCTCCTTATCTGGTGCTCGCGGCACCATGTCGTGGGAGCAATCATTGCAATATTCTACAACGACCGCGCCATGTTGAGGTGGTGGGTCGCGGGATTACATCCTCGACACGAAATGTTGATACGGTAACGTTCGCGAACAGCGATCGCGGCATGAAAAAACCCGCCGCATAAGCGACGGGTTTTACAACCTGGCTCCCCGGGTAGGACTCGAACCTACAACAGCGCGGTTAACAGCCGCGTGCTCTACCATTGAGCTACCGAGGAATTTAAAAGCCCAACGGAAAGGGCTGGAAAATTCTGGCTCCCCGGGTAGGACTCGAACCTACAACAGCGCGGTTAACAGCCGCGTGCTCTACCATTGAGCTACCGAGGAATAGGTGCGTGCTCTCAAGCAACGAAGTTTATTATACGGACGAATCGGCTTAGGGCAAGAACTTTTTTAAGAAATTTTCCGACCCAGTCATTGGGTGTTCCTATAGTTTTGTCAACCGTCGGGGCTACTCCCGGTAGGGCACCCGGTCGCGCATCACGGCGTATATCGCCC